>NZ_VFTH01000026.1:0-74361 GCF_006439375.1 Mesorhizobium sp. B4-1-1 | reverse complement strand
GGGTGGGGACTCGACCGGGCTTTCTCTTGGCACGCCGCCGCATCATGGGCGGCGTACCTGATCGCTTTGGCGCCTTAGCGGACGCTGGCGACCGCGTCCTCGCGGCCGTCGTTGATCGTCACCCAAGCACCCGAATTCTCGGTCGATTGGCGCTTGAGGTAGGTGTAGACCGTGTCGTTCCAGGCGAGCACTTTCGGCTCGAGATTGTCGAGGATGAATTCGCCGAGGCTGGTGCGCACCGTCAGCACCGCATGGCCGTCGCCATTCGGCTGGCGCACCACTGTCATCAACAGGTTGCCGGCCGGCACGCCGACGGCCATCAGCTCGCGGCGCTTCTCCAGCGCGTAGTCCTCGCAGTCGCCATAGCCGTTGTCGGGGTAAGCCCAGTATTCCTCGACGCCGTAGATCTCCATGTCGGTGCGCGGCTTGACCCGGACGTTGACCGAATTGTTGACGTTGACGATCATCGCCCACAACTTGCGCGTCAGCTCGACCGGCGGACCCTTCGGCGTCCGTTGGTTGCATTCGACCGGAATGCGCTGGCAGAAATCATAGTGGCCGACCGGCTGGGTGGTGCGGCCACCCGTATGCATGAAAGCCGGTCCTGCGCTTGCCGTGCCCCACGCGGAAAGCTGCATCGCCATTGCCAAGAGCAACAGCTTGCCCCTCGTCATTTTCATTGTTGTAGTCTCCCCGTTTGAGGAGACTGTGCCACGTTGGGATTTATTTGACGCAAAAACCCGAAGTAGATATTGAGTAAAACGCCAGTAGAATAAACATAAAATTTGAACTATCGGGATTTCGGATTGTTCAGATTTTCATCCGGCCCGCGCAAGGTTCTGATGTCACTGGCGGCCCGCGTCCGACCCCCAAGGCCGGACAACAAAAACCGGCCGCCAAGGCCGGTTTGCTTTGCTTGCGTCGGCTCGTCTCGGGAGCGGGCTTCAGCTCGTCTCAGGAGCGCGCGTCGCGCGTCTCAGGAGCGCGGCGCGTTGAATTCCTGGTCAAGCGTTTCCGGCCGCTGGATAACGGCGAACTCGATGGCGACGCCGTCCTCAAAATGGCGCACCACCTGGCCGCGCATCGTGCCTAACGTGACCTGGACGCCGATCGCCGGCTTGACGTCGATCTCGACGGCAGCGCCTGAGAGCGACAGGTCGATGATGCGGCACTGATACTGGCGCCCGTCGGTGAGTTGCAGGATGCTCATCGGATTGCGCGGCGCCACGCGCTCGTGGCGGCGATCCTCAGGCAGGTCGAGCTCATGCTTGTTGGCAAGCCAGGTGAGCTGCGCGGCAAGCTTGTCCTTCTTGCGCTCCGAAGCGATGACGGTCATGGCGAAGCCGTCCTGCGACGTGCGCGTCACGATGCCTTCGACACGACCGATATGGTCGATATAGGCGATGACCTTCTCGCCCGGCATGCCGATCCGGTCCGTACGCAACGCAACATTGCCGGGCGACATATCGATCACCTGGCAAGGATGCTCGGTGCGGTCTTCGAGCATGAAGCGCCCGTAAATCTTGACGCGGACACGCTGAAAGTTGCGCCGCTCAGCTCGTGACGGCGCATATTCTACCGCCGCTGACCTCATGACTGCCTACACCCCGTTGGCATTCCGCGCGACGATGCGAGGAATTTCACCCGAAAAACTACAGCAAAGCAGGTTAACAAACGGGAAAAATCGGCCGCAAAAGCCTGGGCCTGGGGGCTCGCGCGACGCGGAAAAATTTACCGGAAGCGACGGGAAACCTCACACAGCCGGGCTCACTCGTGACGCCCGCCGTCGAGGACGACGAGATGGCGGATCCGGCGCACGCGGCCGAGCGCAGAAATGGTCTCCGGAGGATCGAATTCCGCCGGAACGAGCGAGGGAACGTCGATCGCCGGTCGGTTCTTCAGGAACATCGGCTCCTTCTCGGGATCTATCACCCGGATCGTATCGAGGAGCGCATCGGTCAGCGGATCGGCGCCAAGCCAGAACGGCTTGTCGGCGGTGCTGACGATGCCGAGGCAGCGCGGGTTCTGTGCCCCCCCGTCCAGCGGCAGCGCCAGGAGCTCGAATTTGTTGGAACGGCCGTTGCGGCTGAACCCCTCATAGGTCATGAGCAGAACCGATTTCTGGTCGAAAACGCCCTGCATGAGTCGCGACACAAGCCGCTGATCCTTCTCGCGCCAGAGCGAAGGGAAGGAGAACCCCTTGAGCTCCCGGCCATAATAGGCGCAGAGCCGCGTGCCGGCGAGCCGGAACACCGCCTCGCCGCGCGTGTCGCGCTCCAGGATGAAGGTGTCGGCCAGAAGCGACTTGATGTCGGCCGGCTCCACCTCCGATCGCTTCGGGGCGAGGCGACCATCCCGCAGCTGGTTCCAATATTGGAACAGTGCGATTGATCCTTTTTCTTTCATGTCCATTCCGCTCCGCACAATCTGTCTTTTGATGTCCCATCGGCGAACAGACAGGGCGCCCTCCGATGACCTTCATGCGGTGCGGAGCAGGATGCGTGCCAGTATCGTTAACGTTTGTTCACGCTTCGGGGTCGTTAAGGTTAACAAGTGGTTTACATTGCGTGCCGCCGAGGCCTGTGACACATCAAAACCACTCCAAAACGGTCGTTCCTGCAGCGATCGGCAGCACTTCAGTCACGAGTTTATGGGGAGCAGGGGACTCGACCGGCCGTTCAGGGAAATCCTGGACGGCCTTCTTTTTTGATTCGCTCCGTTCTGATTCGCTCCTTGTTCTGATCTGGGCTGTGGCGATTAGCCGTTTGTGATTCGAAAGGGCGTGATCTACATGCTCGCCGAAAGCCCTAAGCCCCAGACCCGCAAAGGCGCATGAGCGAGCCTGCAAGCCCCACCGAAACCGAACCGACGCCGGACGAGGCTTCCGGTCCGCGCCGCCGCGAACCCGTGTTCAACCTGCCGCCGGTGGTGCTCGCCGTGATCGGCATATGCGCGGTCGTCTATCTGCTGCAGCAATACGTGCTGAACGAAGCGCAGCAAATGACGCTGCTCTACGACGGTGCCTTCATTCCGGTGTTGTACACCGGCCAGTACGGCTTCGACTGGTTCCTGTTCACACGTCCGTTCACCTATGCGTTCATGCATGGGGGCATTGCCCATATCGCCATCAACATGATCTGGCTTGCAGCCTTCGGTTCGCCGCTCGCCAATCGTCTCGGCGCGCTGCGTTTCGCGATGTTCTACGCCGTGACAGGGCTGGCTTCGGTCGTTCTGTTCTGGGCGCTGCATCCCTATGGCGAGGCGCCGCTCGTCGGTGCCTCGGGTGCCATCTCCGGCATGATGGGCGCGGCTGCGCGCTATGGGTTCCGCGTCGACCGCTCGTCAGGCAGCGCGGCCTTCGCCGGCGAGCCGCTGCCGATCGCATCCGTGCTGCGCTCGCGCGGCGTCATGACCTTTCTTGGTGTTTGGATGGTAATCAATCTGGCCACGGGCCTGCTTGGCTTCGCGCCGGGCATCGATGGTCAGATCGCCTGGGAAGCCCATATCGGCGGCTTCGTCGCCGGCTTTTTCGGGTTGCGTTTTTTCGACCGTCCGATGGCTGCCGCCTAGAGCATGATCCCGAAAAGTGGGAACCGGTTTTTTCGGAGACGATCATGCTCCAACAAGAGATAGATCAGGATGGCGATTCAACGAAACGCCGTCCTGATCTAGTCCTTAGGCACACTTGAAATGCAACCAATCACGGCGCACGATGTTGCCCAAGCACCCAGTGTCTTCCTAAGGGCGCCGGGGCTCAAATGCCGGTCAGGGCGGGAGCCGGCGTCAAAGGCAGTGGAGGACGCCATGACGGTTAAGGCAATTCTTGAAAGCAAGGGCCATGACGTGTTCACGCTCGGGCCCAATGAAAAACTCAGCGAGGCCATTCGCATGCTGGCCGAGCACAGGATCGGCGCGCTCGTCATCACCAATGGCGATCGCAAGATCGTCGGCATTCTCTCGGAACGCGATATCGTCAGGGTGGTGGCCAAGGAGGGCGCCGCCGCGCTCGACATCGCCGTGCGCTCGGCGATGACGCCGAAGGTCAAGATCTGCAATGAAAACCACACGGTCAACGAAGTCATGGAGATCATGACGCGAGGCCGCTTCCGCCATCTGCCGGTGGAAAAGGGCGGCCAGCTTAATGGCATCGTCTCCATTGGCGACGTGGTCAAGCGCCGCATCGAGGATGTCGAGCGCGAAGCCGAAGAGATCAGGGCCTACATCGCCACGGCCTGAAGCAAACCGAAAGGTGCCGCCGGCGTTTCGGCCGGCGGTATTGGGCATTAGCGGTTGTCAGTTCGGCGCGCACGAGCTCAAGCCCGCGTCGGGTGTCCATTGGAGAATTCCCGGGAAAACAACAAAAACCAGCGCCGCGAGACATCGCGGCACGGGGTTTCAGGTTTTTCTGCCCTGTCTCGCTCAGGAGGTCAGGGCCTCACCGGGACTGAGCGTAGGTGGACATCCATCTCCCTTGGAATGGGTGTCCACTAGGCGAAGGTAGCGGAAAAGGCGAGCGTGCGGGCTTTGCGCTTGTCTCGCAGGGCGGTTTGCACTAGCGAAGTTGCGCACCCAAAATGTGCATTAATGCATCTCAATGAGTGCATTAATGCAACTCCGAGAATTCAAAGTCCGTAGGCCTCCATGAGCATCATCGATACCCGCACCCCCGACGCAAAACGGCTGATCCCGGGCGCCACCGGCGACTGGGAGATCGTCATCGGGCTCGAAGTGCATGCGCAAGTGATCTCGGAAGCGAAACTCTTCTCCGGCGCCTCGACGTCGTTCGGCGCGGCCCCCAACGCCAATGTCAGCCTGGTCGACGCGGCGATGCCCGGCATGCTGCCGGTCATCAACGAGGAATGCGTCAAGCAGGCGATTCGCACAGGGCTCGGCCTGAAGGCCGCGATCAATCACAAGTCGGTCTTCGATCGGAAGAACTATTTCTATCCGGACCTGCCGCAGGGCTACCAGATATCGCAGTTCAAGCAGCCGATCGTCGGCGAGGGCAAGGTGATCGTCTCCGTCGGGCCCGACCGCCAGGGCGAGTTCGAGGACATCGAGGTCGGCATCGAGCGCCTGCATCTGGAACAGGATGCCGGCAAGTCGATGCATGACCAGCATGCGACCATGTCCTATGTCGACCTCAACCGCTCCGGTGTGGCGCTGATGGAGATCGTCTCCAAGCCCGACATCCGCTCGGCCGACGAGGCCAAGGCCTACGTCACCAAGCTGCGCTCGATCATGCGCTATCTCGGCACATGCGACGGCAACATGGACGAAGGCTCGCTGCGCGCCGACGTCAACGTCTCGGTGCGCCGTCCGGGCGGCGAGTTCGGCACGCGCTGCGAGATCAAGAACATGAACTCGATCCGCTTCATCGGCCAGGCCATCGAATATGAGGCGCGTCGCCAGATCGCCATTCTGGAGGACGGCGGCAAGATCGATCAGGAGACGCGCTTGTTCGACGCCGTCAAGGGCGAGACGCGTTCGATGCGTTCCAAGGAAGAAGCGCATGACTACCGCTATTTCCCCGATCCTGACCTTTTGCCGCTGGAATTCGACCAGGCCTATGTCGATGCGCTCGCCAGGAACCTGCCGGAGTTGCCCGACGACAAGAAGGCGCGGTTGGTCGATGCGCTCGGCCTCTCGGCCTATGACGCCTCGGTCCTGGTATCGGAAAAGCCGATCGCCGATTATTTCGAGAAGGTGGCGGCAGGGCGCGATGGCAAGCTCGCCGCCAACTGGGTCATCAACGATCTCCTGGGCCAGCTGAACAAAGCCGGCAAGGACATTGAAAATGCTCCGGTTTCGCCCGAGCAGCTCGGCGCTGTTCTCGACCTGATCAAGGAAGGCACGATCTCCGGCAAGATCGCCAAGGACCTGTTCGAGATCGTCTGGAACGAGGGCGGCGATCCGCGCCAGCATGTCGAGAGCCGCGGCATGAAGCAGGTCACCGACACCGGCGCCATCGAGAAGGCGGTCGACGAGGTGATCGCCGCCAACCCGGACAAGGCCGAGCAGGCGCGCGCCAAGCCGACCATGGCCGGCTGGTTCGTCGGCCAGGTGATGAAGGCGACAGGCGGCAAGGCCAACCCGCAGGCGGTCAACGATCTCGTCAAGACCAAGCTCGGCATCGAATAACGTTGTTTGTCCGCACCGCCAGCGACCGCGACATTGCGGCTATCCGGGCACTGCTGGCCGAGACCTGGCATGCGACCTACGACGCCATCCATGGCGCCGAGCGGATCGATCGAACCATCGCGCTTTGGTGTTCGCCGGAAAAGTTGAAAGCGCGCATCGAGCGGCCGGATGCGGAGTTCCTGGTCGCCGACGATGGCAAGCGCATCGGCGGCGTCGCCTATGCGGAGAGCGCTGACCAGGGCGCTTCGATCGATCTGGAGCTGCTTCATGTCGCGCCGGACCTGCAGGGTCGGGGGATTGGCGGCATGCTGCTGGACGAAGTGATGGAGAGCTTCCCCGAAGCGCGCGCGGTCCGCGTCGAGGTGGCGGAAGCGAACAAGCGCGCCGTCGCCTTCTATATGGCGAACGGTTTCGTCCAGGTCGGCCGCGCCGACAATCGCGGGCCTGCGCAGTCCGGCATCGCATCGCTGCTCCTTGAGCGGCCGCTGATCGCCTGATCGCTCGACGCCGCCGCAATTGCTTCACGTTGCTGCGAGCGGCGCGCCCAATGCCAGCTTTCATTTGACGGCCGAAAGCCCGGCGGCAATGCTGCCGCAGCCGACGCGCCTGCGACAGTCCGGTCGACCGGCAGCACGGTGGTGAGGGGGATTGCCATGCCGAGCTTGCCGGAACTGATGCCGACCGAGGTGTCGGACGAGGCTTTTGGCGGCGTGACCTATCACGTCGCCGGCGAACTGGTGCCCGTGCTGTCGGTCGATGTGACCAACATGCCGGTCTATTTCGAGCACCACATTCTTTTGTGGAAGAACACCACGATCACCATCGGCCTGAAATCGCTGAAGGGCGCGCTGAAGCGCATGATCGCGGGCATGCAGATCTTCGTCACCGAGGCGTCCGGGCCGGGCGTCATCGCCTTCAGCCGCGACGGGCCGGGCCATATCGTGCCGATCCATCTTCGGCGCGGCGAGGAGATACAGGTGCGTGAGCATCAGTTCTTGGCCGCGACCGCCAGCGTCGACTACACGTTCGAGCGCGTCCGCGGCCTTGGAACGATGCTATTCGGCCAGAGCGGCTTCTTCATCGACCGTTTCCGCGGCGAGACAGGCGACGGCATCGTCTGGCTGCATGGCTACGGCAATGTCTTCGAGAAGGTGCTGGCGCCCGGCGAGACCATCGACATCGAGCCAGGCGGCTGGCTGTTCAAGGACGCATCGGTGAAGATGGATACAAGGATCGACCGCCTTTCCAGCGGCTTCTTCGGCGCCGCCATGAATTTCGTCGTCAACCGCTTCACCGGGCCGGGCCGCGTCGGCATCCAGTCGATGTATCTGCACATGCCGTCGGAAGAGTGACGCCGCGCCTGATCGAACGAAAGTCCGATCACTCGGAGGGAATTTCCACATTGTCGATCAGCCGCGTCGTGCCGAGCCAGGTCGCCGCCAGCAGGCGGCCGCCACGATCCCGCTGCCAGGGCTCGAGCGTGACACTCGCGCGGGCGGCGACGTACTCGACCTTTTGGAAACCCGCGGAGACCAGGGCCTTCGCGGCGGCGTCGGTGACGCCGGCTTCATCCGCGCCGGTTGAAAGCGCCGCCGCCGTGCGGCGCAGGATCACGTTGAGCTTGCGAGCGATGTCGAGCTCGGCCTCGCCCAGATAGGCGTTGCGCGACGACATGGCGAGGCCATGAGCATCGCGCACTGTCGGCGCGCCGACGATCTCGACGGGCAGGTCGAGATCGCGGCAGAGCTGCCTGACGACGCAGAGCTGCTGGTAGTCCTTCTCGCCGAACACGGCGCAATCGGGCGCCGCCTGCAGGAAGAGCTTGGCCACCACGGTCGCGACGCCGTCGAAGAAACTCGGCCTGAAATCGGTCTCCAGGCCGCGGGAGGGGCCTCCGACCGAGATTTTCGTGGCGAAGCCGAAGGGATACATCTCGCTCACGTTTGGCGTGAAGGCGAGATGCGCGCCCGCATCCCGCAACCGGTCGAGATCCCGCGCCAACTGGCGCGGGTATTTGTCGAGGTCTTCCGTCGGCGCGAACTGCGTCGGATTGACGAAGATCGAGACAACGCAGCGCTCGGCCCGTTCGAGCGCGATCCTGATCAGCGAGATATGACCGTCATGCAGCGCGCCCATGGTCGGCACCATGGCCACCTTGAGGCCGGCCTGCCGCCAGTCCCGGACCTGCGCGCGAAGGGCGGTGACGCTGTCGACGACGATTGGCGCGTTCATGTCTTGTCCTTGCCGGATGCCGTCGTGAAGACGTGGTCGGGGCCGGGGAAGGCGCGGCTCCGCACCTCGGCTGCGTAGCGCGCCGCCGCATCCGCTATCGCGCTGCGCAAGTCGGCGTATTCCTTGACGAATTTCGGCACGCGGTCGACGGTCAGGCCGACCATGTCGTCGATCACCAGGATCTGGCCGTCGCAGTCGGCGCTGGCGCCGATGCCGATGGTCGGTATGGAAATATGACGGGTAAGCTTCGCGGCCACGGCTTCCATCGTGCCTTCGATGACGACCGAGAAGGCGCCGGCTTGTTCCACCGCCTCGGCATCGCTGAGCAGCGCGGCTATATTGTCCTCCGTCCGGCCCTTGATCTTGTAGCCGCCGTCCTTCTCCACCGATTGCGGTTGCAGGCCGATATGACCCATGACCGGTATTCCCTCGGCGGCGATCGCGGCGATCCGGGAGGCCATGTCGACGCCGCCTTCGAGCTTCACGGCCTGGCAGCCTGTTTCCCCGACGATCCGCCTTGCCGACGCCGCGGCCTGCGCCGGCGAGGCCTCATAGCTGCCCGCCGGCATGTCGACCACGACGCAGGCCTTGGCCGAGCCGCGCATCACGGCCTGGCCGTGCGCGATCATCATCTCCAGCGAGGCGCCGAGCGTTGTGGCGTGGCCATGCAGGACCATGGCGACGCTGTCGCCGACCAGCAGCAGATCGACATGGGGATCGAGCAGGCGGGCGACGGGATAGGTGTAGGCGGTAAGGCAGACGATCGGCACGCCGCCCTTGCGGCGGCGAATGTCTTCGGCGCTGATCCGGCTGTCGGCGGACGGATCCCGGGTCAATCGTCACCTCCCTCAAGCCGCGCCCGAAACGGGCGGGCCGAGCTTTAGAAAGACAGGCGGCGCTTGGCAAGCCGCCTTGCCGCCGGCGGCACAACTGCATCGATTTAGTGCATGTCGCCAAAGGTGCGGAGAGGTTTGGGACGACGACATGCATCAAGACAAGGACGCACGAAGCATTTACATTCGGGTATGGCAAAACCCTTGCCTTCGCGCTGGCGTGACGCCATAAGCAGGGAAAAGGCGCAGCCGCTGCCGCCGCGAGGATGTGGATGAAAACTTTCCTGCTGCAGTTCTTTACCTGGTGGAACAGCCAGACGCTCGGCACCCGCTTCCACACTTGGCGCTTCGGCAAGAGGGTCGGCGAGGACGAAGCCGGCAACGTCTACTATGAGGGCGGCATCGATTCGGAAGGCCGCACCCGCCGCTGGGTCATCTATCGCGATTATTCGGAAGCCTCGAAGATCCCGCCGGGCTGGCATGGCTGGATCCATCATCGCGTCGATACACCTCCATCGAGCGAGAGCTACAAGGCTCGCGAGTGGCAGAAGGAGCATCGGCCGAACTTGACCGGAACGCCCGGCGCCTATCGTCCGCAGGGTTCCATCCTGACCAACCAGCATCGCCCGCAGGTGACCGGCGACTACGACGCCTGGACGCCGGGGTCGTAATTCCTCGGATCGCAATCCAAGACGCCGCTCCGGTCCGTTATCGCCACAATTGGCATTTAGCTGCTTGCTGACTGCGCAGCCATGACTAGCCTTGGGCGTTGAGAGAATCACCCGGGCGCAACCACCGGTATTTTGCATGAGCTCTTTCGGCCACATCTCAAAGGCGCTGATCGCGGCGATGTCCGTTCTGCTTGCCCCGACGGCGGCGTTCGCCGCCGCGCAGGCGCCGGCCGCGGCACCCGCGGCCTCCGATCGCGTCACCAATCCGGTGGCCGAGTTCGCCGGCATCGACAAGATCACCGGCCGCATCATCACCTTCGACGTCTATATCGACGAAACCGTCCAGTTCGGCGCTTTGCAGGTGACGCCGCGCGTTTGCTATTCGCGGCCGGATACGGAGCAGCCGAAGACCGATTCCTTCGTCGAGGTCGACGAGATCACGCTCGACCGCAAGATCCGCCGCATCTTCACCGGCTGGATGTTTGCCGAAAGCCCCGGCCTCAACGCCGTCGAGCACGCCGTCTATGACGTCTGGCTCAAGGGTTGCAAGCGGAAGTCGGACGTGCCGCCGCCGACCGCGGCCAAGGCCGACACGGCCAAGCCGAAGACCGAAGCCGCCAAGCCCAAGGCTCCGGCGCAACCGGCCGACGCCGCATCCGAGCCGGCTGACGCGGCGCCGGCCCCGGACGATACCACCGACACGAACTGATCTCGGAACCTGCCCGCCCTTTGGCCGTTCAAATCGGCAAGGCGAGGAGGATTCCGCGATGACTGTCACGAAAACAATCACCGCCAACAAGCAGGAACTTCTCGATATCGAGAAGGGTTTTTGGTCAGGTGATTCTGCCTACTATGAAGCCAATGCCGATGTGGAGTGCCTGGTGGCGTTCCCGCAGATGGCGCAGGCGATGACCAATGCCGATCTCGCAAAGACCGCCGCCAAGCCCAACAGATGGCGCGACCTGGACATCAAGTTGAAGGGTATGGTCGAGCCCGGCAGCGACATCGTCATGCTGACTTACGAGGCGCGCGCGACGCGCGAGAACGGCGAATCCTATGCCGCTCTGGTCAGCACCGGCTATGTCCATCGCGCCGACGGCTGGAAGATGATGTTCCATGCGCAGACGCCGATCGAGGCGGCAGAGCGAACTCAAGGATAAAAGACGGCCTCGCCCTTCAGCGCTTCGGCGAGCAGCTTCTCATACTGGCCGCGCGGCACGTCGACGGCGCCGAAGCGCTTCAAATGCTCTGTGGTGAACTGCGTGTCGAGCAGCGCGAAGCCGCGCGCCTTCAGCCGCTCGACGAGATGGTAGAGGCAGGTCTTCGAAGCGTCGGTCTCCCTGGCGAACATGCTTTCACCGAAGAACACGCGCCCGAGCGAGACACCGTAGAGGCCGCCGACCAGGCGTTCCTCGCGCCACGCCTCGACCGAATGGCAGTGGCCTAGGCGATAGAGATCGACATAGGCTTCGCGGATCGGCGCATTGATCCAGGTCGAGCGGCGCTCCTCGCGCTTTTCGGCGCAGCCGTCGATCGTCGCCTCGAAATCGAAATCGTAGCGGATCTCGAACGGATGCTTGCGGATCGTTTTCTTCAGGCTGCGCGGCGTGTGGAACCCGTCCAGCGGAATGATGCCGCGCGTTTCCGGCCGCACCCAGAACACTTCGGGGTCGTTGGCGCTCTCGGCCATCGGGAAGACTCCCGAGGCATAGGCCCTGAGCAGCAGGTCGGTCGGAATGCGATAGCCTGGCGCGTAGGGGCGGGTCATCGCATCCCCGTGCTATTCACCCTTGGCCAGGTATTTTTCCAGCCAGTGGATGTCGTAGTCGCCATTGGCGATGTCGGGATTGCCGACAAGGTCGCGGAACAGCGGCAGCGTCGTTTTGATGCCGTCGACGACGAATTCGTCGAGCGCGCGGCGCAGCCGCATCATGCATTCGACGCGGTTGCGCCCATGCACGATCAGCTTGCCGATCAGGCTGTCGTAATAGGGCGGGATCTTGTAGCCGGAATAGACGCCGGAATCGACGCGGATGCCGAGGCCGCCGGGCGTGTGGAAATGCGTGATCGTGCCGGGCGAAGGCGTGAAGGTGCGCGGGTCCTCGGCGTTGATGCGGCACTCGATGGCATGGCCGTTGAACTTGATGTCTTCCTGCCTGACCGACAGCCCGCCGCCCGAGGCGACGCGGATCTGCTCGTGCACAAGGTCGATGCCGGTGATCGCTTCGGTGACCGGATGCTCGACCTGCAGTCGCGTGTTCATCTCGATGAAGTAGAATTCGCCATTCTCGTAGAGGAATTCGATCGTGCCGGCGCCCGAATAGCCGAGATCGGCGATCGCCTTGGCGCAGATACCACCGATGCGCGAACGCTCCTCGGCATTGAGCGCGGGTGAATTGGCTTCCTCCCAGACCTTCTGGTGGCGCCGCTGCAACGAGCAGTCGCGCTCGCCGAAATGTACGCCGCCGCCGGCGCCGTCGCCGAACACCTGCACCTCGATATGGCGCGGCTTCTCCAGGTATTTCTCGATATAGACGGCGTCGTCGCCGAAGGCCGCGCCCGCTTCCGACTTGGCCGTCTGCAAGGCGACTTCGAGGTCCGCCTCGGTGTGGGCCACCTTCATGCCGCGACCGCCGCCGCCGGCGGAGGCCTTGATGATCACCGGATAGCCGATCTCGGCGGCGACGCGCTTGGCTTCCTTCTCGTCGCCGATCGCGCCGTCGGAGCCGGGCACCACTGGTATCCCGAGGCGCCTTGCCGTGCGCTTGGCCTCGATCTTGTCGCCCATGATGCGGATATGGTCGCCCGACGGGCCGATGAAGGTGATGTTGTGGGCCGCCAGGATGTCGGCGAACTTGGCATTCTCCGACAGGAAGCCGTAGCCCGGATGCACGGCGTCGGCGCCGGTGATCTCGCAGGCGGCGACGATCTGGTGGATGTTGAGATAGCTTTCGCGCGACGGCGGCGGGCCGATGCAGACGCTCTCGTCGGCAAGCCGAACATGCATGGCGTCGGAATCCGCGGTCGAGTGGACCACCACCGTCTGGATGCCGAGCTCCTTGCAGGCGCGCAGCACCCGGAGCGCGATTTCGCCGCGATTGGCGATGAGGATCTTCTGGAACATCTCTTGGTTGTTCCCGGCGCTACTCAAGGACCACCAGCGGCATGCCGTATTCGACCGGCTGGGCATCCTCGATGAGAATCGCCGTCACCGTGCCGGCCCGCGGCGAGGGGATCTGGTTCATCGTCTTCATCGCTTCGATGATGAGCAGCGTCTGGCCTTCCTTGACCTTCTGGCCGATCTCGATGAACGCCTTGGCGTCGGGCGAGGGTGCCAGATAGGCGGTGCCGACCATCGGCGAGGGCACTGCGTTCTTGGACACATCGGCGGTCGCGGTTGTCGTTGCGGGCTGAGCCGCTGCCGCGGCAACAGGAGCAACCGCGGCAAGCGGCGCGGCGACGGCGTGGGCGGCCTGCGTTTGGCGCGACACGCGCACCTTGAGGTCGCCGAGTTCGACCTCGATCTCGGTCAGATTGGTGTCGTTCAGAATACCCGCCAGATCGCGGATCAGCTGCTGGTCAACACCGGTCTTTTTTATCGACATTTTCGAGCCTTCTGTTTGGGAGCCGGTCACAGGCGAGCCGCCAGTGCCTGCAGCGCGAGCGTGTAGCCGAGCGGCCCGAACCCGCAGATCATGCCGACAGCGACCGGCGCGACCATGGAGACGTGGCGGAAGGGCTCCCGCGCGTGGATGTTAGAAAGATGGACTTCCGCGACGGGCAGCGGCGCTGCGGCGCGGATGGCGTCGTGGATGGCGATCGATGTGTGACTGTAGGCGCCGGGATTGATGACGATGCCTGCCGCCTTCTCGCTGGCTTCCTGGATCCAGTCGACCAGATCGCCCTCATGGTTGGATTGGCGAAAATCGATCTCGAGCCCGAGCGCGGCGCCGGCCGCCTTGCAGTCCTCGGCGATGGCCGCAAGCGTCTTGCCGCCATAGATCCCCGGTTCGCGCTTGCCGAGCGCATTGAGATTGGGACCGTTGAGGACGAAAATCGTTTTCAATATGCCGACCTTGTTCTGCGCCGACCCCAAGCCGGCGCACTGGGCCTCTATAATGGGCATAACCGCCCGCGAAAAGAGCGCAAGTGCGTTCTTTCGCTGTCCACAGCGGCCGGCTTTTGCACCGCGGGCGCCTAGAGCGCGCTCTTTGCCTCTTCGATCTTTTCCGCCAGAACCTGCTGGCCGAGCGCTCCGAAGATCACCTCGTTGCCGACCACATAGGACGGCGTGCCGGTGATCGACAGTTTCGTCGCAAGGTCATAGGTGCGCGAGAGCGTTTCGGCGATGCGTGAATCCTTCATCTTCTCGCGCAACGCCGCCTCGTCGGCGCCGAGCGAAAGCGCCACCTTGATCGCGGTCGCTTCGGTGGCGCGACCCTGGCCGCCGAGCAGCGCGGTGTGGAACTCGCTATATTTCTCCGGATGCATCAGGTGGAACGCCATGGAGACGACGCTGGCCTTCTGCGAATCCGGGCTGAGGATCGGGAACTCCTTGAGCACGAAGCGCAGGTCCGGGTCGGACTTGGTCAGCGCCTGCATGTCCTCGATGGCGCGTTTGCAGAAGCCGCAATTGTAATCGTAGAACTCGACGATCGTGACCTTGCCCTTCGGATTGCCGACGACGCCGTCGAAGGTGGAGTTGAAGATCTCGTCCTTGGAGTCCTTGATCACGCCAAGTGCCGCGAGCCGCTGCTCTTCCTTCTGCTTGGCCTCGAGCGCGTCCTGCACCTCGAGCAGAACTTCCGGGTTCTTCAGGAGGTAATCGCGGATGATGCCTTCGACCTCTTTGCGATCAATCTTGGTGTCGGCGGAAGCCTTGGTGTCGGTCGAGGACGTGACCTGAGCCAGTTGCACGGTGTCGGCCCTCGCGGCCTGCGGGTTTCCCGCCACGAAGCCGAAGGCCAACATCCCGAGCGCCACAGCCAGACCGCCAGCGCTGCCAAGCAGGATTGCCTTGTTCATGATTGTCGATCCTTTTGCCTTTTCCGGTCCGCCTTGGTCGCCGCCAACGTCCGGGAGGTTCATTTGAGTTTGTTCGATGGCGTGTAGTTTATAATATCCTGCGCGCGGACCCATCGGGGTTCGCCGCGCTTCAATTTCTGTTGAGCACGCATGGCGAAGATCTTAGCGTTTTTATAGTCGCCCGCATAATAGTGGCCCTCGGCGGTGGCGAGATCGGCAGCCGGAATCTCGCCGAGTTCGCCATATGCCTGCGCCAGAAAGCGATAAGCGTCGGCATTTTCCTTGTCCCGCCCGACGCCATTGTTGAGCTGGACCACTGCCTTCTGGGTCGAATCGGGCGTTCCCACCGCCATCAGCGCCTGGCCGAGCGAGACCAGCAGCAGGCCGGAGCGCGCTGGATCGAGGCTGACCGCCTTGGCATAGGCATCCGCCGCGTCCTTCGACTTGTTGGCCTTCATCAGGATATCGCCGCGCAATTCATGGAAATAGGGGTTCTTCGGTTGTTCCTTGATCAGCGCCGCCGTCTTGGTGAGCGCCGCGCCCGGATTGCCGTAGAGATAGGTCTGCTGCGCGTCGCCGTAGCGCGCGGCGAGGCTGGCCGGGTTCTTGCGCATCAGCCGCGCGACGGCTGCCTGGCCCTGCATATAGGCGGCGATCTTGATGCGCATCATGTCGTGCCGCTGCTGCAGCGACGCCGGGTCGACAACGTTGACGAACGGGCTCTGCTTGACGAGCACTTCGAGGTTGGCGATGCGCTGCTGCGGCATCGGATGGCTGATCCGATAGGGGTCGACATGGGTGCCGGTGAGCGAGAGCGCGCTCTGGAAGCGGCCGAAGGTCTTCAGCATGCCCATGCCGGATTGGCCGGTGGCGTTGAGATAGGTGATCGCCGAACGGTCGGCGGTGATCTCTTCGGTGCGCTGATAGGCGAGGATCGAGCGCTGCGCCATCTCGCCGCCGCCGGCGGCGACGCCCATGCCGGCGCCGGCAAGGCCGCGGCTGTTGGTGGTGGCGCCGGCCACCATGGCGCCGGCGCCGAGCAGCGTGGCGATGATGGCCATGGTCTTGGCGCGATCGAGCTGGTCGCGCAATTTCTGCTGGTGGCCGCCGGCGATGTGGCCGGCCTCATGCGCGATGACGCCGATGATCTCGTTCGGCGTTTCGGCGGTCACCAGCGCGCCGGTGTTGATGAACAGCCGCCGTCCGGTAACGAAGGCATTGAAGCTCTGGTCGTTGACCAGGACGATGTCGATGCCGTCACTGGCAAGCCCCGCCGCCTTGAAGATCGGCCGGGCATAGTCGCGCACCAGCGCCTCGATCTCGGCGTCACGCACCACAGGCACGCCTTGCGCAAAGGCGCTGACCGAGCTCGAGACGGCGACCGCGGCGGCAAGCAGAAGCGTCGCGAGGCCGCGCGCGGTTCGGCTGAGGGAGGTCGATTCGCCAATCGATGGTCGGGGTCGGCTCAACATAAGGTCCACTTGGTAGACGAGCGGGCGAAAGATGAAAAGTCGGCGCCGGTAACTTCCTGCGCGCTTGTGATCCCCACATCAATCGGGCATTTGTGCGGCGCTGCCCTCGAACCGGGGCGGTTCAAGAGCGGTCCAGGACGGCTTCCGCCCAGGAATTTCGCCGGATAATGGCAGTTGGAAGAGATCAAATGGTCGTTTCGCTTTCGCGCCGGGGTGAAGTCGAGCCCTTCCACGCCATGGACATCCTGGCCGAAGCTAACCGGCTGAAGGCCACCGGAGTGCCCGTGGTGTCGATGGCCGTCGGCCAGCCATCGGATCCCGCGCCGGTCGGCGTCCGCGAGGCGGCGGCCGCGGCCCTGCGGCATGGCCGCATCGGCTACACCGACGCCTTGGGTCTCGCCGATCTGCGCAAGGCGATCGCGGCGCATTATGGCGAGCACTATGGGATCGACGTCGCGCCGTCGCGCATTGCCGTCACGACCGGCTCGTCCGCCGCCTTCAACCTCGCTTTCCTGGCCATGTTCGATCCGGGCGACCGCGTCGCCATCGCCGCGCCCGGCTATCCGGCCTACCGCAACATCATGGCCGCACTCGGCATCGAGATCGTCGAGATCGAGCTCGGCGCGGATGCCTATCTGCATGCCGAGCACCTCAAGGCCGCGCATCGCGACAAGCCGCTGAAGGGCGTGCTGTTTGCCAGCCCTGCCAATCCGACCGGCGCGGTCATTCCGGCGGATGAACTTGCGGCGCTGGTGAAGACGGCCGAGGAACTCGGCATCGCCGTGATCTCGGACGAAATCTATCACCGGCTGGCCTACGCGGCGCCAGATGTCACCGCGCTGGCGCGCGGCGCCGGCGTCACCGTGATCAATTCCTTCTCGAAATATTATTGCATGACCGGCTGGCGCGTCGGCTGGATGGTCTTGCCGGAGGAACTGGTGCGGCCGGTAGAGCGTATCGCCCAGAGCCTCTATATCTCGCCGCCGGAATTGTCGCAGGTCGCGGCGATCGAAGCCTTCAAGGCGACCGAAGAGCTGGAGAAGGTCAAGGCGCGCTATGCCTGGAACCGCGACCTTCTGATGAAACGCCTGCCGGAACTCGGCTTTGCGCTCGCCGCGCCGATGGACGGCGCCTTCTATGCCTTCTGCGATGTCACCCGCCACACCAACGACAGTATGGCTTTTGCGCGCAAGATGCTGGCCGAAGCCCATGTCGCGGCGACGCCCGGCCGTGATTTCGACCCGCTGCAGGGCCATCGCACCATGCGCTTTTCCTATGCCGGCAGCCATGACGAGATGGTCGAGGCGCTGGCGCGCATCGAACGCTGGCTGAAATAGAAGCCATGCCGGAACTCGAGCAGGCACTGGCCGAAGTGGCCGCCGAAATGGCGCAGCGTACCGATCGCGGCGAGGTGGCGACCTACATCCCGCAACTCGGCAAGGTCGATCCGAAGAAATTCGGCATCGCCGCCGTGACCAATGACGGCCGCGTCATCCTTGCCGGCGATGCCGATCAGCCCTTTTCGATCCAGAGCGTCTCGAAAGTCTTCACGCTCACGCTGGCGCTTGGCAAGGTCGGCGATGCGCTATGGCATCGCGTCGGCCGCGAGCCGTCCGGCAACCCGTTCAACTCGATCGTCCAGCTCGAACACGAGAACGGCATCCCGCGCAATCCGTTCATCAATGCCGGCGCCATCGTCGTCTCCGACGTCCTGCTCGCCGGCCATCAGCCGCGCGAGGCGATAGGCGAAATCTTGCGCTTCATCCAGTTCCTCGCCGATGACGATACGATCATCATCGACCGCGAGGTGGCGGCATCCGAGCGCGCCACCGGCTACCGCAACTTCGCCTTGGCCAACTACATGAAATCCTTCGGCAATCTCCATCACGAACCGGAGCTGGCGCTGGGTGTCTATTTCCACCATTGCGCGATTGCCGTGAGCTGCCGTCAGCTTGCCATGGCCGGCCGGTTTCTGGCCAATGGCGGCAGGAACCCGGCGACCGGGCATTCGGTCGTCTCGGCCGAACGGGCACGCCGCATCGGCGCGCTGATGCTGACCTGCGGCCACTATGACGGTTCCGGCGACTTTGCCTTCCGCGTCGGTATCCCCGGCAAAAGCGGTGTCGGTGGCGGCATTCTCGGCATCGTGCCAGGGGTTGCTTCGCTGGCGGTGTGGTCGCCCGGACTCAACGAGAACGGCAACTCCAGGCTCGGCTCCATCGCCATGGAGAAGCTCGCCCGGATGATGAACTGGTCGATCTTCGCGCCGTAAAGCAGCAAAGTTCTGGCGGTTTTCCATCCGGACCCAAAGCTGAAAAAGGCCGTCGGCGAAATGAAAAATCCCGCGCCGGATGCGGCGCGGGATTCTTTCGAAAGATCAGCCTAACGACCTTAAAAGCTTAGAAAAAGCCTTTGCGCTGCCACCAGCCGCCGCGCTTCGGCTTGTCCTCGGCCTTGGCTTCGTCGCTTACATTCGACGACACGACGGGAACGACCGGCGCGTCGACTGACTGTGGCTTGCGCCGCGTCGGGTGGGCGCCGGCGGCAGGCTCCGCCTCGGATGCCGCAGCTGCCACGGGCTCCGGCTCGGCAGCCACGGGCGCGACCTGGGCCTCGGCCACAGGTTCCGACACCGTTTCGGCCGCGGCTTCCTCGGCCACCTTCTTGGCCCTCGAACGGCGCGGCTTCTTCGGCTTTTCGATCGCCTCGGCATCGTCATTAGCCGCCGCCGGAGCGGCAGGTTCTTCCGAGGGAGCGGCTATTGCCGGCTCGCTTACGGTGTCCTGGCCTTCAACCGACTCACCCTCGATATCGCCGACAGTTTCGCCGGCAACGGCGTCTGAAGCTTCGTCCTCACGGCGGCTGCGCTTGCCACCGCGCTTCCCGCGACGGCGCTTCTTTCCGGAACCGTCGTCGGCAGCGGCCGCCGCGGCCTCGTCGCCGGCGATCACCTCCTCGGTGGTCTCTTCCGTTGCATCATCGTCACCGGCTTCGCCGACTTCCATCGGCGCCGCCGCGGCGTCCCCGTTGTGCTCGCGGTCGCGATCCCTGCCGCCGCGCCGCCGCCGACGCTTGCGACGCTTGCGATCACGGCCTTCGCCATCCTCGGATCGCTGCTGATGCTGGCCCTGCTGCGCGTGGCGCGGCTGTTCGACCTGGACCGAGACTTCCTCTTCCTCTTCCTCGATGACGATCTCGTCCTCGGGCTCTTCCGGCTCGACATAGGCCGGCAGGCTGCGCACCTCGACAAAGCCTTCCGGCTTCTCGGCAACGGCGCCGCGGAAGATCGCGTAGTGCTGAGTGCCGAGCGTCTCGTCAGCCTCGATCGTGATCGTCAGGCCGAAGCGGGCTTCGAGCTCCACCAGGTTGGCGCGCTTGTGGTTAAGCACATAGAGCGCGGTCGCCGCCGGTGTGCGCACGATGATGTGGCTGCGCGAATCCTTGAGCAGGAATTCCTCGATCGCCCGCACGACCATCAGCGCCACGGAGGAATCGGAGCGCACATGGCCCGTGCCGCCGCAATGCGGGCAAGGCTTCATGGTCGACTCCAGGACGCTGGCGCGGATGCGCTGGCGCGACATTTCCATCAGGCCGAAGTGTGAGATGCGGCCGACCTGAATACGGGCGCGGTCGTTCTTGAGGTGATCCTTCAGCCGCTTCTCGACGGAGCGATTGTTGCGGTTCTCCTCCATGTCGATGAAGTCGATGACGATCAGGCCGGCAAGGTCGCGCAATCGCAACTGCCGCGCGACTTCCTCTGCCGCTTCCAGATTGGTGTGGAGCGCGGTCTCCTCGATCGAATGCTCCTTGGTGGAGCGGCCGGAGTTGACGTCGATCGCAACCAGCGCCTCGGTCTGGTTGATGATGATGTAGCCGCCGCTCTTCAGCGTCACCTGCGGCTGCAGCATGCGGTCGAGCTGCGCCTCGATGCCGTTGCGCACGAAGATCGGCGTGGTGTCGCGGAATGGCTGAACCACCTTGGCGTGGCTCGGCATCAGCATGCGCATGAAATCTTTGGCCTCGCGGTAGCCGTCTTCGCCGGAGACAAGGATCTCGTCGATGTCCTTGTTGTAGAGGTCGCGCACCGAACGCTTGATCAGGCTGCCTTCCTCATAGACCAGGGCAGGGGCCGAGGACTGCAGCGTCAGGTTGCGGACGTTTTCCCAAAGCCGCATCAGATACTCGTAGTCGCGCTTGATCTCCGCCTTGGTGCGGCTTTCGCCGGCGGTGCGCAGGATGACGCCCATGCCCTGCGGCACGTCGAGATCGGTCACGACCTCCTTCAGCCGCTTGCGGTCCTGGGCGTTGGTGATCTTGCGCGAGATGCCGCCGCCGCGCGCCGTGTTCGGCATCAGCACCGAATAACGGCCGGCAAGCGACAGATAGGTGGTGAGCGCCGCGCCTTTGTTGCCGCGCTCTTCCTTGACCACCTGCACCAAAAGGATCTGGCGGCGCTTGATGACTTCCTGGATCTTGTACTGGCGACGCACCGGCTTGCGGCGGTTGCGGATTTCCTCGAGCGCGTCCTCGGCGCCGACCGATTCGACCTCGTGCTCCTCCGAGTGCGAGGCCGAGACGTCCTCCAGCATGCCGCGATCATTGTCGCTGGCGGCGGCTTCGCCGCTCTGCTCGGGCTGATCCGCCTGCGGGACCGCCTCGGAAATCACATCTGCTTCGATGCTGGCGGCAATCGAGGTCGGGCCACCTTCGGATGGCTTGCCATCCTCATCGTCCGTGGCGTCATCTCCGCCAGCTTCGCCGGAGGGTCCTTCAGCCGCTTCCGATACGGCCTCGACGGCCTCGGAGACTGCTCCGGCACTTTCTGCCGGGGTATCGGCGGTCTCGCCGCCGGCTTCCTCGCCCCCGGCAACCTCGGCGGCGGTTTCGTCAGCTATAGCCTCGACCGTGCTTTCCTCGTTCTCCGAGGAAGCGTGCTTGTGCTCGCCGCGGTCGCGGTTCTTGCCGCCGCGCCGACGGTTGCGCCGGCCGCCGCGATCGCGCGCCTGCTGTTCTTCGCCGTTCTCGGCCTCCTCGTCGTCTTCGTCCGCGGCCTCCTGCGCCTCGGCGCGCAGCAGGGCCTGACGGTCGGCGACCGGGATTTGGTAATAATCGGGATGAATTTCACTGAAGGCGAGAAAACCGTGACGGTTGCCGCCATATTCGACAAAGGCTGCCTGGAGGGAAGGTTCGACGCGGGTTACGCGGGCGAGGTAGATGTTTCCTTTGAGCTGCTTTTTGTCCTGGGATTCAAAGTCGAATTCTTCGATGCGGTTACCGCGAACGACAACAACGCGTGTTTCCTCCGGGTGGGAGGCGTCTATCAGCATCTTGTTGGGCATTATTTTGTTTCCTGTCGGCAGCCGACAGCCGCAGCTGGCGTGGCAATGCCCGCCGCTGTGCGCCTGTATCTGTGTGCATGCCGGATAATTGAACGTCCGCCGGCCGCCGCTTGAGCGCAATGGCGGTGCCGCCCGCAGCCATTATGGCGCGGTTCGATGCGGACCTTTCCATGATTGCGCTTGAAGCCATCGGCACCCAGCAGAACCTTTTGAACCAAAGCCCGGGCTGAGCCGGACCAGCTTGTTTGCTCATAAAGAGCCGGCGCGGGACCAACCCGGCCGTTTTCCTCACGCAAGCGATTCCCCGCCACGAGGGCACGCCTGCGAAAATCGTCGCGACCACCTGAGCCTGGAAGGGTAAAGGAGCCGCCTTTGCATCCAACCTTTGGCAGGAAACTGCTGAGGCGAGCGGTTCCAGGATTGCAGTGATCCAACGTCGCTTTTATGATTTGGCGGGATGGAAGGCAACCCCGATTTCGGATGCCGGCAAAAAGCGCTTCCCCGGGGGAAGATGCCTTCTTCCCGCTCCATGAAAGGCTTGGTTAACCTTCTCTGAATACCAATCGTTAATCGAGTTGGCGGCCTTACAGGCACTCTGCGAGAAAACCGGGCGCAATGCGTCAAACCGGGAGCGACGGATAAGAGATGGGACCGGCGGGCGCCGCAGACAAGAGGGGTGGGGCCGCGGGGCATTTCCTGCGCGTGGCCTGGACTGCCTCGCTGCTGGCACTGTTGTTCTGCCTTACAGCCGCCGCGCGTGCCGACACCCTGCTTGACGCGACGGGCTGCAAGATGGCCGGCGACGCCACCAAGATGCGCATCGTCGTGAATTTCGACCGCGAGCCGGACATCAAATGGTTCCTGCTGCGCAGCCCCAATCGCCTGGTCGTCGATCTGCCGCGCACGCGATTCGCGCTCGACGCCAAGGATGTGAAGCCGCGCGGCCTTGTGCGGGCCGTTCGCTACGGCGATCAGGGACATGGCTCGCGCCTGATCCTTACCGGCAAGGGCCCTTTCGCCGTCGACAAGCTCGACGTGCTCAAGAACGACGACGGCAGCGGCTATCGCATCGCCATCGATATGTCGGCTGCCTCCGAGAGGGAGTTCGACGAAGCTCTCGCCAACCAGTCGCTGACGACCGGTTCGACGGTTTCGACCGAAAAGGGCGAGCGGGTCGGCACCGGGCCGGTCTCGGCGCCGGGCCATCGCTTCACGGTGGTTATCGATCCCGGTCATGGCGGCGTCGATGGCGGCGCCGAAAGCTCCGCCGGCACGGTCGAGAAGGACGTCACGCTCGCTTTTGCCAAGGAACTGCGCGACAAGCTGGCCGCGGTCGGCAAATACGATGTCTACATGACACGCGACAACGACGTGTACCTGGCCCTCGACGAACGCGTGCGCATCGCGCGCCAGCACGAGGCCGATCTTTTGATCTCCATCCATGCCGATACGATCGCCGTCAAAGGTCTTCGCGGCGCCACGGTCTACACGCTCTCGGACAAGGCTTCCGATCCGGAGGCCCAGGCGCTCGCCGATCGCGAGAACCTGTCCGACCAGTTCGCCGGATTGAAGATCGAGGACGACAACAAGGAAGTCACCGACATCCTGATCGACCTGATCCGCCGTGAGACACATGGTTTCTCGATGAGCTTCGCCCACACGCTGGTCGGTCAGCTGTCGACCAGCGTCGGCCTGATCAACAATCCGCAGCGTTCGGCCGGCTTCAGGGTGCTCAAGGCTCCGGACGTGCCGTCGGTCCTGGTCGAGCTCGGCTACCTCTCCAACATCAAGGACGAGGCGCAACTGCTGAACGCCGACTGGCGCGGCAAGGCGGCGCAAAGCATAACCAACGCGGTTGCCCTGTTTGCCGCCGCCAAGACCGGAACCGCGACGGGTGGCTGACCCCGCCGCACCCGCCCACGACCGCCGGACGTCTACAACCACAAGCAGCGTTGCATGACGACAACACCCGGCGTTATTATTCGGCAACCGAGTCCTCAATTTTCGCGCTGCCGTATTTTGTCCACATGGCCGCGACATGGGTTTTTCGATTGCGGATTGGGACCGCCCCTGGAAGCTTGCGCGACTGTCGGCTTCGTTTAGGAAATTCCCGAACCTCGGACTGGAGCGGGCATGATTCGTCTCATCGGCTATTTCTTTGGCATCGGCACGACGCTGGCGCTGCTGGTGGCGGCCGGTCTTGCCATCTACATCAGCCATCTGACGAAGGACCTGCCCGACTACGAGGTTCTGGCCAAATACGAACCGCCGGTGACGACGCGCATCCATGCCTCCGACGGCGCGCTGATGGCTGAATATGCGCGCGAGCGGCGTCTCTACCTGCCGATCCAGGCCATCCCGGACCGCGTCAAGGCCGCCTTCATGTCGGCCGAGGACAAGAACTTCTACAACCATCCGGGTATCGATATCACCGGTCTTGGCCGCGCCATCATCGTCAATCTGCAGAATTTCGGTTCCGGCCGGCGGCAGGTCGGCGCCTCGACGATCACCCAGCAGGTGGCCAAGAACTTCCTGCTCTCTTCCGATCAGACCTATGAGCGCAAGATCAAGGAGATGATCCTGGCCTTCCGCATCGAGCAGGCCTATTCGAAGGACCGGATCCTCGAGCTCTATCTCAACGAAATCTTCTTCGGCTTCGGCGCCTATGGCGTCGCGGGCGCCGCGCTCACCTATTTCGACAAATCGGTCAACGAGCTGACGGTCGCCGAGGCGGCTTATCTCGCCTCGTTGCCGAAGGGCCCGAACAACTATCACCCCTTCAAGCACGCCGACCGTGCCCTGGAGCGCCGCAACTGGGTCATCGACCAGATGGTCGAGAACGGCTACGTCACCCGCGAGGAGGGCGACAAGGCCAAGGCTGAACCGCTCGGCGTGACCCCGCGCCGCAACGGCTCCTATCTGTTTGCCGGCGAGTACTTCACCGAGGAAGTCCGCCGCCAGATCATCGCGCGCTACGGCGAGAATGCGCTTTACGAGGGCGGCCTGTCGGTGCGCACCACGCTCGATCCTAAGGTCCAGCTTATCGCCCGCAAGGCGATGCAGAACGGCCTGCTCAAATACGACATGCTGCGCGGCTATCGCGGTCCGGTGACGCATATCGACGTTTCCGGCGACTGGGGCGTGCCGCTCGGCAATGTGAAGGGCCTCGAGGACGTGCCGGAATGGACGCTGGCCGTCGTGCTCGACAGCTCGGCGACCGGCCTGACCATCGGCCTTCAGCCGGCGCGACAGGTTTCCGGTGACCTCGTCAAGGAACGTGTCCAGGGTACCGTCAGCAAGGAGGACATGGGCTTCGCCATGCGCCACTTCGTCAAGGGCAAGTCAGTCAGGGCGAAGTCCCCGGCGGAAGTGCTGGAGCCCGGCGATGTGGTCTTCGTGCAGAAGAATGACGGCTCCGACAACACCTACATGCTGCGCCAGGTGCCGGAGGTCGAGGGCGGCCTCGTCGCCATGGATCCGCACACCGGCCGCGTGCTCGCCATGGTCGGCGGCTTCTCCTACGCGCAGTCGGAATTCAACCGCGCCACTCAGGCGATGCGCCAGCCCGGTTCCTCGTTCAAGCCGATCGTCTATTCGGCGGCGCTCGACAATGGCTATACGCCTGCCTCGGTGATCATGGACGGCCCGATCACCATCCAGAGCGGCAACACCACTTGGACGCCGAAGAACTATGACGGCACGGTCGCCGGCCCGGCCACCTTGCGCTCCGGCATCGAGAAGTCGCGTAATCTGATGACCGTGCGGCTCGCCAACGACATGGGCATGAAACTGGTCGTGGAATATGCCGAGCGCTTCGGCGTCTACGATCATCTGGCGCCCTATCTGCCGATGGCGCTGGGCTCCGGCGAGACGACCGTCATGCGCATGGTCTCGGCCTATTCGATCATGGCCAATGGCGGCAAATCGATCAAACCGTCGCTGATCGACCGCATCCAGGACCGCTACGGCAAGACGGTGTTCAAGCAGGACGAGCGCGGCTGCGAGGGCTGCAACGCCACCGATTGGAAGAACCAGCCGGAGCCGGAGCTGGTCGACAATTCCGAGCAGGTGCTCGACCCGATGACCGCCTACCAGATCACCTCGATGATGGAGGGCGTCGTGCAGCGCGGCACCGGCGCCACCATCGGCGAGCTCGGCCGCCACATCGCCGGCAAGACCGGCACGACCAATGACGAGAAGGATGCCTGGTTCATCGGCTTCACCCCGAACCTCGTCGTCGGCCTCTATATGGGCTACGACACGCCGCGCGGCCTTGGCCACGGCGCCACTGGCGGCGGCTTGGCGGCGCCGATTTTCAAGGACTTCATGCGCGTTGCGCTCGACGGCAAGCCGAACACCGACTTCCAGGTTCCCGATGGCATGAAGCTGATCGCAATCAACCGCAAGACCGGCATGCGTGCCGCCGAGGGCGATCCGAACACCATCATCGAGGCGTTCAAGCCGGGCACCGGGCCGGCCGACAGCTACTGGGTGATCGGCATGGGCGCCGATGGCTCGAACGGTTCCGGCGCGGGGCTGTCACCGCAGGCCAACCAGGCCATCCAGGACGGCGGCGGCGGCCTCTACTGACCTCCTGAATTCCCGAAATGGGCCGGCGACTTATTCCTAGACCGTGACCTTTTGCGAAAACCGGTTTCCACTTTTCGGGGTCACGGTTGAGCCGGCCCATTTCGCTTTACAGGCGGCGATGCCGTGCCTATGTATCGCGCCTATTCCGAAAAGACCGAAAAGAACAGGACCGAACGAAGAGCCATGCGCGCGGAAACGCTCAACATTGTCGACGAGATCAGGCAGGCGATAACCCTGCTGAGGAGGCATCTTTGACTGGGATCAGGCTGTAAAGCGGCTTGAATACCTGAATTCGCGCGCCGAGGATTCCAGCCTCTGGAATGATCCGGTCGAAGCGCAGAAGCTGATGCGCGAGCGCCAGGAGCTCGAGGACGGCATCGCCGCCGTCAAGGGGATGACGCAGGCGCTGGAAGACAATATCGGCCTGATCGAACTCGGCGAGGAAGAGGGCGACGACGGCATTATCGCGGAAGCGGAGGCGGCGCTGCGTTCGATGCAGGGCGAGGCGAAGGCCCGCCAGGTCGAGACGCTGCTCTCGGGCGAGGCCGACGCCAACGACAGCTATCTGGAAATCCATGCCGGCGCCGGCGGCACCGAGAGCCAGGACTGGGCCTCGATGCTCCTGCGCATGTACACGCGCTGGGCCGAGCGCCGCCGCTTCAAGGTCGAGGTTCTGGAAATCCATGACGGCGAAGAGGCGGGCATCAAGTCCGCCACCGTGCTGATCAAGGGCCACAACGCCTATGGCTGGCTGAAGACAGAGTCCGGCGTCCATCGCCTGGTGCGCATTTCGCCTTACGACAGCAACGCGCGGCGCCACACCTCCTTCGCCAGCGTCTGGGTTTATCCGGTCATCGATGACTCGATCGAGATCAATGTTTCCGAATCCGATGTGCGCATCGACACCTATCGTTCCTCGGGTTCGGGCGGCCAGCACGTCAACACCACCGACTCGGCGGTGCGCATCACCCATCTCGCGACCGGCATAGCGGTCGCCTGCCAGGCCGAGCGCTCGCAGCACAAGAACCGCGCCAAGGCCTGGGAAATGCTGCGCTCGCGACTTTACGAGGAAGAGCTGAAGAAGCGCGAGGCGGTCGCCAACGCCACCGAGGCGTCGAAGAGCGACATCGGCTGGGGCCACCAGATCCGCTCCTACGTGCTGCAGCCCTATCAGCTCGTGAAGGATCTGCGCACCGGCGTTGAAAGCACTTCGCCGTCGAGCGTGCTCGATGGCGATCTCGACGACTTTATGGAAGCCTCGCTCTCGCATCGCATCGAGGGTGGCGCCGGCGAAGCGGTGGCGGACCTCGACTAGGGGTCCCCGCGTCGCACGAGGGAGGAGTGGGTGACGCGCAAACTTACCGGAAAATGTTTCTGCGGCGCAGTCCACTACGAGGTTGCGGATGAATTCGTTTATGCCGCCAACTGCCATTGCTCGAACTGCCGGCGCACGACGGGGTCGGCGTTCAAACCCTTCGCCGGCATCGAGCGCGAAAAGTTTCGCCTGACCGCCGGCGATGACCGGCTGCTGATCTACGGTGACGAAACTGGCCACGACGCGCATTGCGGGCGATGCGGCTCGCTCATCTATTCGTTGGTCCGCGACGGCGCCTATGTGCATATCGCGATGGGGACGCTGGTCGATGATCCGACCATACGGCCGACCGCGCACATCTTTGTCGGGTCCAAGGCGAAGTGGTTCACAATCGCCGACGACCTGCCGCAGTATGACGGGCATGTTCCCTACTGAACGCCTGGAACCAGCTTGAGCCGAATCCCGTTGTCGGGCACCAGTTCCGTGCGGCTAACCGGTCGTTAACCAAGCCGGCACACGATTCTGGATGGCAGAGGTTGGCGTGAAGCGCGGCTTTGCCGATGCAAGCGGATGCTTGCGCCAACCGAGGAATCAGCCCAGCCTTTTGCGCTGGGATAAAAGCATTTATGGCCGGGTGCGGCATATCTGCGACCGACGATCCGGCCACTGGGAAGATACGTTCCGGGAACGGGCAAGCGAAAACGCTTGATGCTCGAAAGGAACGTTTCGATGTCTGCTGCCATATCAAGATCGGCCCAAGCCGCTCGACCGGCTGGCCGACTTTTGTTCTCCCTGCTCGCTGTTGGAGCCAGCTCGGTGCTGGCGCCGCTGGCCATCGCGCACGACGCCCAGCCTACGGCGGCCATGCCGCAAGGCTGGAAATACCCCTTTGCCTGTTGTGCCAACTTCGATTGCAAGGAGGTGCCGCAGTCATCGATCAGCGAGCGGCCCGAAGGCTATGTCATAAAAGGCACGGGCGAGGTGGTGGCCTATAGCGACAAGCGGGTCAAGAATTCGCCCGACGGCGAATATCACTGGTGCGCGCATCAGGCCGGGCTCGACGCCGGCAAGACCATCTGCCTGTTCGTGCCGCCGCCCTCATACTAGACTTCGCGAGCCAAACGCGAGGCGCTAGAGAGTTTCGAACGCGCCGGCATATCTGCCGAAAGCTGCTGACAGACAGTTGTCAGGACTGCTTCTTTATGTTGCCCTTCCGCTAGGGAATCCGGGGCGGCGGCGGACAACGGAGAGGTGAGTCCATGACCATCAAAGGCAGCTGCCATTGCAAGGCGACAACCTTCGAGGTTGCCGAGGCGCCGCGGACGGTGACGCAATGCACATGCTCGTTCTGCTCGAAGCGCGGGTCGCTATGGGCGTATTATGTGCCGTCGCAATTCAAGCTCACGAGCCCGCCGGAGAACGTCTCCTTCTACCGCTGGGGCTCGAAGACCGTAAAGCATGGTTTCTGCGCCACCTGCGGCTGCGGCACCTTCACCGAAACGCCTGATTGGTCGACCGGAAAGCCGGACTTCGACAACCCGAAGATCAGCGTCAATTCGCGCCTGTTCGACGATTTCGACCTGGATAAGGTCGAGGTGGTGGTCATCGACGGCAAGAATTTGTGGTAGACGCGAAGCGGGAACGACCGCCGGACTTTGCCGGCCGCATTCCCGTTCCGTTTTTCGCCGCATTTCATGCTACAAGGCTGCGGAAGGGCTGATTTGGCGCGGCCGCAAAGGCCGCGAATTGGAGAGGGACCAATCTCATGAAGAAGACTGTGCTCGTCGCCGTGGCGACGGCTCTATTGGTGAGCGCCTGCACCACTACCGATCCGTATACCGGCGACCAGAAGATCTCCAATACGGCAGCCGGGGCCGGCCTCGGCGCGCTGGCAGGCGCCAGCCTCGGTCTGCTGGCCGGCGGCAATGACCGCCGCAACGCCCTGATCGGTGCCGGCATCGGCGCGCTCGCCGGCGGCGCGATCGGCGCAACGATGGACCAGAACGAGGCGGAGCTTCGCCGTCAGCTGCAGGGCACCGGCGTCAGCGTCACCCGCAGCGGCGACCAGATCATCCTCAACATGCCGTCCGACATCACCTTCAATGTCGACCAGGACGCGGTGAAGCCGGGCTTCTATCCGGTGCTGAATTCGGTCGCGCTGGTGCTGAAGAAATTCCGCCAGACCACCGTGGACGTTTTCGGCCACACCGATTCGACCGGCGGCGACCAGCACAATTTCGATCTGTCGCAGCGTCGCGCGCTTGCCGTCGCAAATTACCTGTCCGGCCAGGGCGTCGATCAACGCCGCTTCGCCGTCACCGGCTTCGGCAAGACCCGCCCGATCGCATCCAATGCGACCGCCGCCGGCCGCGAGCAGAACCGCCGCGTCGAAATCCAGCTGTCGCCGCTCACCTGAGAGAAAACGGCGCAGAGGCGCAACTCCATCAAGGCAAACGGCCCCGTACGGGGCCGTTTTTGTTCGAAATCGTCCAAAGATGGGTCGAAGGCCTTAGGACATTAGCTTTTTCTAATTGATACTTTTCCGAAACCCGTGAAAGGACTACCATCCTGCTGTTCCAGAGGGGATGGGGTGGTCAATTGGCCGCGCACTCAACATCTACCGCCCCGGTCTTGCACGGCCAGATCAACGGAATCTGGGAGGAATGCATGACAAGAACAGCTCGCTTGGGGCGCTGCGGCGTCCTCGCTTTGGCGTGTCTTATCGGCACATCGTTCGGAGTCGCTACGGCCCGGGCCGAGGACGCCAACAAGGCCGACATCGAAGCCTTGAAGAAATCGCTGGCCAAGTATGAAGATTACACGGCCGCTGTCCGCGACCTCTATTTGTCGACCGTCGGCTGCGTCCACTACAGCGGCGAGAAGATGGACGGCGCGATGTACTATCCGAAGGGCGCGATGGGCATCCATTTCGTCAACGTCCCGAGCGTCGGCAAGCCGCTCGACCCGATGAAGCCCAACGTCCTGATCTACGAGCCGACGAAGAAGGGCTTGAAGCTGGTCGGCGTGGAATGGTTGGTGCCGCTGACACCGGACACCAAGGCGGCCCCGACATTGTTCGGCCAAAAATTCATGGGGCCGATGGAAGGCCACTATCCGCTCATTCCGAGGGAGTTCGTCCACTACGACCTGCATGCATGGCTGTTCAGGGACAATCCGAACGGTATGTTCAGTCCAACGAACCCGAACGTGAAATGCAGCAAGGCCGAGTTCCCGATGCTTGAGAAGCCGACCAAGATGATGCCGGGACCGATGTAGGCATCGCCTTTGGCTGGATTGCTTCGGGCGAAGCAGAAAAGGAAACGGCCCCGTTTAAGGGGCCGCTTTCATTCCAGGCTATGTTGGTATCGACTTCAGACCTTCGCGACGATCCGCATGAAGGCCGGCACGTCGTCGCCGAAACCGACGGTTGCGTCGTCTTCTTCCTGACGGTGGCGGCCGGGGCGGTCGCGCTGCGGGCGGGCGTCGCCGCGCTGTTCGTTACGGTTGCCTGGGCCCTTGCGCTCGTTCTCGGAACGGATGGCGTCCTTGCGGGCGCGGCGTTCGGCGATATCGGCCACTTCGGCGACGGGCTGATCCTCAAGCGCGGTATCGGGCGTCTCGTCGCGCTTGGCGTGACGGTCCTTCTTGCGCTCGCCGCGTTCTTTGCGATCGTCCTTGCGGTCCTCGTCCTTGCGGCCGGCGCGACGCGGGGCGCCGCGGCCACGGCGCGGCTGCTCCTCGCCCTCGCTCTCGGTCACGGTCGACAGGTCGCCGTCATGCCATTCGATTTTGCTGCCGATCAGCTTTTCGATGGCGTCGACATATTTCGTGTCCGAGCGCGTCGCGATGGTGAAGGATTTTCCCGAGCGGCCGGCGCGGCCGGTGCGGCCGATGCGGTGGACATAATCCTCGGCGTGGATCGGCACATCGTAGTTGAAGACGTGGCTGACATCGGGAATGTCGAGGCCGCGCGCGGCGACGTCGGACGCAACGAGATAACGCAACTTGCCGTCGCGGAAGTTGGCGAGCATCTGCATGCGCGCCCGCTGATCCATGTCGCCATGCAGCGCGCCCGCATCGAAATCATGCTTCAGCAGCGAGCGGAACAGCTCCGACACCTCGATCTTGCGATTGCAGAAGATGATGGCGTTCTTTAGTTCCGCGTCTTCGGCCTTGATCAGGTTGCGCAGGGTTTCGCGCTTGTCCCATGGCTTCGAGCCGGATTTCACCAGCCGCTGGATGATGTTGGTTGCAGCGGATGCGGCCTTGGAAACCTCGACGCGCACCGGCGCGTGCAGGAATTTTTCGGTGAGCTTGGTGATCTCCGGCGGCATCGTCGCCGAGAAGAACAGCGTCTGGCGCGTGAACGGGATCATCTCGCAGATGCGCTCGATGTCGGGAATGAAGCCCATGTCGAGCATCCGGTCGGCCTCGTCGATGACGAGAATCTCGACGCCGTTGAGAAGGAGCTTGCCGCGCTCACGGTGGTCGAGCAGGCGGCCGGGCGTGGCTATCAGCACGTCGGCGCCGCGCTCGAGCTTCTTGTCCTGCTCGTCGAATGAGACGCCGCCGATCAGAAGCGCGATGTTGAGCTTGTGGTTCTTGCCGTATTTGATGAAGTTTTCCTCGACCTGCGCGGCCAGCTCACGGGTCGGTTCGAGGATCAGCGTGCGCGGCATGCGGGCTCGCGCCCGGCCCTTTTCCAGGCGCGTCAGCATCGGCAGCACGAAGGAAGCCGTCTTGCCGGTGCCGGTCTGGGCAATGCCCAGCACGTCCTTGCCGAGCAGCGCGTGAGGGATGGCGCCGGCTTGGATCGGAGTCGGCTCGGTGTAGCCGGCATCGGTGACTGCGGAGAGAACCTTGGGCGAAAGGCCAAGGTCCGAGAATGTCAACGCTTCTTGAGCGATCGTGGTGTCTGAGGACAAGTGTTTGTTGTCTTTGTTGGTTGGGAAAATCGCGACACAGCAGCCGCGGCAGGCGCCGCGCGCCTGCAAGATCGGTGTTGCAATTAGGCGCAAGCCCTCGATTTGTCAACAGAAACGGACCGAAATACAGCGATTGTGAAGACGTAACCTTAATCGCAACGCTTAATCGAAACAGTATCGTTGCGCCGGCTCAGTAGCGGAACTGCTCGGCAAGGATGCGTTCGTTCCATGAATGGTTCGGATCGAACAGCAAGGTTGCCGTCGCCGTCGGCGATTCCCGCACGGTGACGGAAGCCACTGCCTTGACCTCGGTATGATCGGCCGCGGCATTCACCGGGCGCTTTTCGGCTTCCAGGATGTCGAAGCGTATGGTCGCCTTGTTGGACAGCAGCGCCCCGCGCCAGCGGCGCGGTCGGAAAGGACTCACCGGCGTCAGCGCCAGAAGCGGCGCATCGAGCGGCAGGATCGGCCCATGCGCCGACAGATTGTAGGCGGTGGAGCCGGCGGGCGTCGCAATCATCACGCCATCGCAGTTGAGTTCCTCCAGCCGCACCTGGCCATCGACGGTGATGCGGATCTTCGCCGTCTGGTAGGACTGGCGCCACAGCGCCACCTCGTTGATGGCCGGCGCCGAAACGGTTTCGCCGTCATGCGTCACCGCGACCATTTCGAGCGGCCGGATCGTCTCGGCGACCGCGGCGGCGATGCGTTCCTCGAGGCCGCCGGCGCGATATTCGTTCATCAGGAAGCCGATGGTGCCACGGTTCATGCCGTAGACCTTCTTGCCCGTGCTCATCGTGTCGCGCAGCGTCTGCAGAAGAAAGCCGTCGCCGCCCAGCGCAATGATGATCTCGGCCTCCGCGACAGGCACCTTCCCATAGCGCGCGGACAGGCTTTCCAGCGCCGCCCGGGCGTCGTCGGTATCGGAAGAGACGAAGGCGAAACGGTTGGAGGCTTTGCTCATGGCTCCCGGAGGGCGACCGTCTGCGGGGCCGCGCCGGCGACGGCGTAGCATGCGTCACCCATATCTGTGAAGGGCGCTGCGCTGACAGGCGGGTCACACCCGACAATCGCGCTTCGTGACAGCCGCGACATGAATGTGATGGCTGCTATGGTTAAGGCGAAGCTTAAACACTCGTAAAGCCAGATCGATCATGTTAGCCGACAGTGGATGGGTTGGCGGGGGCTGGCCAGTCGAGAGACCTGTCTATTGCCGGTAACGCGTCTGATCATAGTCTTCCTGATGATGGGAAGTTTCGCGCTCATGTTCGCTGAGCTGGTGCGTCATTCCGAAGAGATGAGCCAGCGGCCGCAGCCGACGGCTTCCCGCTGCGGCGACGCCACCGGGACACCTTGTCCGCAAAGGGCGCTTTAGAGCAATTCCAGGAAAAGTGAGCGGTTTTCCGTCCGGAATTGCGGAAAACAAAGACCAGGCTTCGCTTCCCCGGTCGCTCAGCCGCCCTGTAAGTGGCAGCCGGCCTTGCGTTTGCCCGCGACATACTCATCGATGAGTTGCCGGTAGCGCACCTTGCCGAAGCTCGGAAAATGGCCGCCATGCACGACCGAGACGTCGAGGTCGCGCATGGCAAGCAGCGTCCCGACATAGTCCTCGATATCGGAATGATAGACGTCGTCGATCAGCGGCCCGTCATAGACGATGTCGCCCGACAGCAGGATGCCGGTCCTTTTCTCGTAAAGCGCGATGCCGCCGGGCGAATGTCCAGGCGTGTGGATGACCTCGAAGGCGCGGTCGCCGAGGTCCACAACGTCGCCGTGCTCGAGCAGCCGGCCCGCCGGTGCCGGCAGGATCAGGTAGCGCGCCGTATCCCAACCTGCCGGCGCGCCGTCGAACATCTCCTCATTGGCGTAACGGTCGGCGACCGTCCATTCGTTGCGCGGATCGGCAAGGATTTGGGCTTCGGCCGAATGCACGCAGCGATCGGGGAATTCGTGATGGCAGCCGATGTGGTCGAAATGCGTGTGGCTGGCGACGCAGGTCAGCTTGCGCTCGCTCACCAGCGGCACATGGCGCCGTAGGCTGAAATGGCCGAGGCCGGTATCGAACAGCAGGTCTCGGTCGCGCCCGCGCACATGCCAGATGTTGCAGCGGAAGAACGGCTTTATCCACGGCTCATGGATGAGCGTGACGCCGTCGCCCATGCGGATGGTTTCGTACCAGTCCGGAGCCTCGATGACCGGAAGCATACCCATGGATCAGTCCGCCAGCAGGATGATGTCTTGAGCGTTGCATGAAACCCGGATCGTGTCGCCTGGCTGAACGGTGGCGGAAGCGGGAGCCTTGGCGATGAACTGCAATGCCGGGTCCAGCATCGAGGTGGCCAGCACGCGCTTGAAGCTGCCCTGGAAGACGACATCGCCGACCTTGGCCGTGCCTAGCGCGACATCGCTTTTTACTTCGCCGAGGACCAGGTGCTCGGGCCGGATCGCGAGCGCGACCGTGGCGCCGGCAGACGACGCGCCGGGCAGTGAAATCGGCCCCACCGCCGTCGAGGCCCTGACGGTCCCGTTCCTCGCCTCGGTGACCGTGCCGGCAAGGATCGTGCTCTCGCCCATGAAGGTAGCGGAAAAACGCGTCGCCGGCCGCGCATAGACCCGCTCGGGCGGGCCTTCGTCCTCGATGCGTCCGTCATTCATCACCACGCAATGGTCGGCCAGCGCCATCGCTTCTTCCTGGTCGTGGGTGACATGGATGAAGGCGGTGCCGACGCGCTTCTGGATCGCCTTCAACTCGTCCTGCATCTGCCGGCGCAGCTTCAGGTCCAGCGCGCCGAGCGGCTCGTCGAGCAGAAGCACCGCAGGCTCGATGACCAGCGCGCGGGCGAGCGCCACGCGCTGGCGCTGGCCACCGGAAAGCTGATGCGGCTTCTTGTCGAAGGCGGCCGCCAGCCCGACAAGCGCAAGTGCCTCGCGCGCCTTCGCCGCCCGGGTCGCGCCGTCCACGCCCTGCATGCGCAGCCCGAAGCCGACATTGCCGCCGACGCTCATATGCGGAAACAGCGCATAGTCCTGGAACACGGTGGTTGTTGGGCGCTTGGCCGGCGGCACGGCGGTGCAATCCGCGCCACGAATGAAGACCTTGCCTTCGCTGGGCATGACGAAGCCGCCGAGGATCGAAAGCAGCGTCGTCTTGCCGGAACCGGACGGGCCGAGCAGGATCGTATAGCTGCCGGGCTCGATCGCCAGCGAGACGTTCTTCAGCACCGGGAGCTGGCCGAAGCGGTGCGAGACGTTGCGGATGTCGACCAAGGGCGCGCTCATGCCGGCTTTCTCCGCAACAGCGTCAGTTCGAAAAACACCACCAGGACGATGGAAACGGCAAAGACCAGCGAGCCGACGGCATTGGTCTTGGGATTGAGGCCGGAGCGCAGGAGGTTCCAGATCTCCACGGGCAGCGTCGTCTCGAAGCGGGTGAGCAGGAAGGAGATGACGAACTCGTCCCAGGAAAACGTCATCGACAGGAAGAAGCCGGCGAAGATCGCCGGCGCCATGACTGGCACGGTGATCATGAGCAGCACCTTCCATTCGGCGGCGCCGAGGTCGCGCGCGGCGCGCTCGATGTTGATCTGGTGATCGCCCATCTGGCTGTAGATGATGGCGAAGCAGAGCGGCAGGTTGATCACCACATGACCGATGCCGGCCGCAAGCAGCGATTTGGGCACGCCTGCCCAGTTGAACAGCACCAGCAGGCCCATGCCGATGATGAGGTAGCTGACGGTGAGCGGCAGCGTGATCAACCCGCGCAGGATGGCCGAGCCCGGCAGCACGAAACGGGCAAAACCCCAGGCGGAGAGAAAGCCGAGCGTGACAGAGGCAAGCGAGGAGAGCACCGCCACCAGCAGCGAATTGACCAATGCCGAGGTGAGCCGCGCATCCGACAGCACCGCCTGGTACCAGCGAAGCGATGGGCCGGTGAAGGGCGGGATGGGGAAGGAAGTTGCCTGCAGCGAAAACAGCACCAGCACGACCACCGGCAAGAAGATGAAGCCGTAGACGGCGATGGCGTAGACCCAGGCGGCGAGGCGGACGGCTGCGCGCATGATCAGGCCCGCTCGATCTTCAGCCAGCGCGCGCAGGCGAGATAGGCGATGGTGACGACGGCCATCAGGATGATCGACAGCGCGGAGGCCAGCGGGAAATCGCCCCGGCGGCCGATCTGCATCATGACGAGCTGCGGCATGACGAGTTCGTTGTTGCCGCCGAGGATCTGCGGCGTGATGTAGTCGCCGATGCAGAGCACGAAGGTCAGGAACGCGCCGACTATGATACCGGGCAAGGTGAGCGGCAGCACGACATGCAGGAAGGTGCGCACCGGCCCGGCGCCGAGGTCTGCGGCCGCCCTGCGGTAGCTCGGGCTGAGCTGCTTGAGATTGGCGAAGATCGTCAGCGTCAGAAGCATGACGAAGAAATGCACGAAGCCGGTGACGGTAGCGAAGCGCGTGTTGGCGAGCTGCAGCGGTTCGCCGATCAGGCCGATGCCGGTCAGCGCCCGGTTGATGACGCCGTTCTGCGCCAGCACCAGCAGCCAGGAATAGGAGCGCACGACATAGGAGGTCCAGAACGGCAGTACGGCCAGCATCAGCGCCAGCCGCTGCCACCGTTCCGGCACCATCTCGGCAAGGATCCAGGCAAAGGGATAGGCGAGCAGGATCGAGATCACGGTGACGATGGCCGTGACCTCCAGCGAGTTGACCATCGCCCGCCAGTAGGACGGGTCGGTGAAGAACTGGCTGTAATTGGCTAAAGTGAAGCCGCCTTCATGCGCCGTGAGGCTGGAAAACCCCATGGCGATGAAGGGCAGCACGAAGAATGCACACGTCCATGCCAGCGCCGGCGTGACCAGCGCCCAGGGCAGGGCACGCGAATTGTTTCCCGCGGATGCCATAGGCCGATTTACTGCGCCTGCAGCATCTCGGTCCACATGTCCTGCATCTTCTTGTCGAGATCGGCGTTCGGCGCCGGATAGGCCTGGGCGCGGGCAAGGAAGCCGGGCTGCTCGTCGAACCGCAGGATCTTCTTCTGATCTTCGCTTAGTGCCGCCTTCTTGTTCGACGGCATGCCCCAGTAGCAGGAGGAGGTGGCAAGCCGCGCCTGGCCTTCCGGGCTCATGATGTACTGGATGAACTTCAGCGCCACGTCCTGGTTCTTGGAATCCTTGAACATGGCGAGCGACTGCGACCACAGCACGGCACCCTCTTTCGGGATAGAGAAATCAAGCGCCGGATTCTCCTTGGCAAGGCCGGCCGTGACCCACTCGCCGCCGCCGACCAGGATGTCGACTTCGCCGGTGGCTAACGCGGTCTGGCTGGCGGTGACTTCGCCGACCAGCTTGGCATTGGCCTTCATCTTGAGCAGCTCGGCCTTAAGGGCAGGCAGATCGGTCTCGGTGAGGTCGGCGGTCTTCTTGCCGATGGCCAAAGCGGCCATGCCGATCACCGGCAGGTAATAGTCGTAGATCGCGATCTTGCCCTTGTATTTGTCGCTGGTGAGCGAGGCGAGCGACTGCATGTCGGCCGGATCGACCTTGGTCTTGTTGAAGCCGATCGTGTTGTAGCCGAACTTTTCGGTGATGCCGTAGCGCTTGCCGTCGACGACAGTCGACTTATCCATCTTCACTTCCGGAAAGAGGTCGACGAAGGGCAATTTGTCCTCAGGCAACGGCTCGAACAGGCCCTTTTCGACACCGCGCGGCACGTCGATGCTATCGATCACCATCACGTCCCAGTCGCCAGGCTGCGACTGCTCGACGATGGCCAGCCCCGCGCCTGTGCCCTCGAACTCCTTGACGTTGACCTTGACGTTGTTGGCCTCCTCGAAGGGCTGCAGCAGTGCCGGATCGGAATGATCGCACCAGATCAGCGCATTGAGGTCGGCGGCTTGGGCGCCACCTGCTGCGACGAGCAGCGCCGCCGCGGCCGCGCAGGCGGCTGAAAGATGAGATTTCAGAATGGAAAGCGGATTCCGGGCATTGACGGTCATCGAGTGTTCTCCCTGCCTTTGCTGGCTTGTTGGAAGAAAAGTTGAACCAATTCCAAAATTGAGTCAATTATGATTTGTAGCAGAGAGGCTGGTATGAGCGGATTGCGCGAACGGCAGAAGGCGGACCGGCACCGCCGCATCATCGATGCGGCGACGGAGCTTTTCCGCGAGGCCGGCTATGAAGGCGCCAAAATCGAGGCGATCGCCGCACAGGCTGAAGTCTCGATCGGCACCATCTACAACTACTACCAGAACAAGGGCGACATCCTCGGCGCCATCGTGTCGATGGAAGTCAACGAGGTGCTGAATGCCGGGCGAGGGGTGGTCGCCAGCCCCCCTGCCAATGTCGGCGACGCGCTGGACACGCTGATCGGCATCTACATCGAGCACTCGCTGAATTATCTGAGCAAAGAGATGTGGCGCCAGGCGATGGCGATCTCGACCCAATTGCCCGACAGCCCCTTCGGCCAGGCCTATACGGCGCTCGACCGCGCGCTAACCGAGCAAATAAGCGCCCTGATGGCGCGGCTGCAGGAGATCGGCCTGGTGCGGCCGGACATCGACGGGCCGGCGGTGGGAGAGCTGATCTTCAACAACATGAACATGATGTTCATCGAGTTCGTCAAGCGCGACGAAGCAAGGATACCGGAGCTGCGCGCGGCGGTACGAAGGCAGAACCGGATTTTGGTGTCGGCGATTGGGGTGTGAGCCCTCAGGAAAGGTCCCGGCATGCAAGATTTCGCTTGATGAGCGGGGGCTAATCGAGCTTCAGGATGCGCCCCTTGTCGAGGCGGAATATTCCGTCATTGCCGCCCTGGGACTCAAAATCGGTCTGCAAATCGTCCCATGTGCCGAGATATTGCCCGCAATCAGCGCACCCGATTGGCGTTGAAGGCTGGGCGTCGGACGGGATCTGGAGGCGGATCGTCCCGCAAAAGGGGCACTCCAAAAGGTGATCCAGATATGCGCCTGCCATTGGCTTCATTCAGGGAACCTCGGCGTCGAATTCAACCGCAAATCCTGCGTCGATCGCGGCTCGTGCGATGTGATCGCCAAGTTGCCAATCCGTCAACTCGCAGAGTGGGAACATCTCTCTCACGGCATGGACAGAGTCGGCGACCGAAATGCTGGGGTCGTCGATCTTATCGATCAGGTAGCGGACAATCGCCTGCCGAACGTCCGACGAAATGGCTGTCTGGGCGACCGTGAGCATCTCCGACCCTACGAATGGAGCCGCATTTCCTCGCCTTCGGCCATCGTTGCGTCGAAGGCCACGGGAATGCCGTGAACGATGCAGGCTGCCGCCAACATACCCTCCAACTCGTGGTCGCTGGTTCTGCAGGCAGGCATAAGTGTCCGGATGGCGCGGATTGCCTGTGAGATGGAAAGGAACCGGGCTCGACCCCTGGAAAGGACATAGGCCTCGGTCGCCTTTTCAACCGTGACGCTGTGAAAAGCGTTGGTCATTGCAAGTTCCTCCCTGCACCCAAACCAACGTGATTTACGCCCTATTTTCAGCGGCCATCAAGCATATGTACGCTTCCGGACAATCAGCCGGAGACAATGCCGAAATGGCGTTGCTCTTCCTCGCCATAGGCACCGTGTGTGAGCTTTATCAGTCCGCTGCGATCGACGATCGCGATCTCGCCGCGTCTGGCTTGGACCAGCCCCCGATACTCAAGCATTTGCAGGGCCGTTGTGACCCCAGGGCGCCGGGCGCCAAGCATGGTCGCTAGAAATTCGTGCGTCAGGTAAATCCTGCTTCCTGAAGAGCGATCGTGGACCATGAGCAGCCACCGAGCCAGTCGCTCCTCGATCTTCGAGTGGCCGTTGACCAGCGCGGTCCGGGAGGCCTGGATGAGGAAGGCGTTGGCATAGCGAAGCAACGATCGGCCAAGGGTCGGGCTTTTTGCGAGGGCCGTGCGAAGGTTTTCAACCGGCAGGCACCAGCCCTGGCCAGCGATCTGAATATAGGTCTCGTTGGGAGAGCTCTCCTGGCCGAGAATGACCGTAACACCCGTCATACCATCGTGGCCGATGATGCCGACTTCGCTTTGGCGCCCCCCAGTCATGGTAGCGACTACCGAAGCGATCCCCGTCTCGGGAAAATACACCTGCTCTATCGGCTGATAGGGGACCTCTAGCTGTTCTCTGATGCCCAGTTCGACGTGATGCATCGACGGCTGCAAGAGGGCGAAATCGTCACGGGCGAGGGATTTCAGTACGTGGTTGCGAAAAGTGGATTGAGGCATGGCTCTTCTCCCGTTGCGGGCAAGAGCACTTTCCTCTCACGGTCGGCTGCATCCGTACGTGTCTGGCGGCCGATATCGAAAGCATAGGCTTCGGACGGCCGATTAGCAACGACGGCTCGTTTGCATGCCAAACTCTGCCTGCCGGAATTCGCATCGTTCGCTTGATGATTTGCGCGGTGTCACAAGCCTTGGCTGGGGCGGCACGTTACCCCTGCGTATACCCCTTAATCCCCGGCGTTGAAAAAGATAGCGGCTTTGCAAAGTGTTGGGCGCCCGCCGCCTCAAGTGCCGCGTTTAGATTTGCGGGGGAAGACTGGAAGACTGACTTTCTGGTGCCCCCGGCAGGGATCGAACCCGCGACCTTCGGTTTACAAAACCGCTGCTCTACCAGCTGAGCTACAAGGGCATGGCGCTCCGGTAGCATATTTCGTGCGCCAGTAAAGACAAAACTCCGTTTCGGCTTGCCAACGGACCCGGCGCTAAGCCGGCATGCTGAAAAGCAGCGCGCCGCTTCCTACATCCTCTTCAGGTGCAATCGCATCGAACGGGGTGCCGCATGATCAGATTCGTCATCATCCTGCCGCTCATCTTCGTGACGTGGCTTCTGCTGGTTAAGGTCGTCAGCGATCTGAAGAAGGCCAATATCGACTGGACCGGCGTCGCCACCTTCGTCGGCTTCATCGTGCTGGCGTTCTGGCTGAGGCACGTCACGGGGATGGGATAGAGTGAGTAATCAGTAGTCGATAGTGAGTAGTGAGTATTTGTCGCCAGCCCTGCAGCCTTCTACTCACTATTGACTACTGACTATTCACTCGATCCTTCGAACCTTTTGCCGCTTCGCCACGACTGATCTCCCGAGAGGCGAATGGTCGCCTCGATCAAGGATCCAGGAGATCATCATGTTGAAGCGTACCCTTACGTCCGGCCTCGTCGCCGTTTTCGTTGCGACCGGCGCGCTCGCCGCCACGGTGGAAGCGTCCTCGGCCCATGGCAATCATCATCATCATAACCATCATCACCACAATCATCATCACCACAATCATCACGGCAAGCCCTGGTGGTGGTGGCACCACAATCATCATCACCACCACGGCAAGGTGATCATCTTCCTTTGACGAGAAGACCATTTGTCTTCGAAGGGCGGCCTCGGGCCGCCCTTCTTTGCATTTCGGGCGATCGGCAGTCGGAGGCGGGAGAAAGGCCGCGAAAATCGTCGGCGAAAAAATCTCGAAAAATCTTCGAACCTTTTTTCGGCTTGCTGCGACCCATGATCAAGAGGCGGATGGTTCGCCTCTCCACCGAAACCCCAGGAGATCGTCATGTTCAAGCGCACCATCGTTTCCGGCCTCATCGCCACCTCCGTCGCCGCCGGCTCGCTCGTCGGCACCGTCCAGCCTTCGGCCGCCCACGACCATCATCACCGCCGCGAGCTCGGCATCGGCATCGCCGCCGGCGTCGGCGGTTTCGTGCTCGGCAGCCTGCTCGCCCAGCAGCCCCGCACCGTCTATGTCGAAGACGGCGGCTACGACTCGATCCACGTTCGCCGTTGCTACGCCCGCTACGCCAGCTACGACGAGCGCTCCGACACCTATATGAGCTATGACGGTCCGCGCTATTGCCGGCTCTGAGAGAGAGCTAACCAACGACAGGAAGAGGGGCTGCGCGCGGCCCCTTTTCTTGCGTTTGACTGTTAGAGGACACGCCACATGGCTTAATTTGAAGCGGACAATTGTCCTGTTTCCGCCAGTTAGGAATTGGGCTTCAGCTCCGGCAACGCCAATCCCGCCATGCGGCAGGCGCCGCTGACTGAAATGTCGTTTATCGCGACGAGTTCGAAACTGTTTCCGGCATCGGAATAGATCTTGCCGATGAACGCTTCGCTGCTGCCGGGAGAGCCCTTGTCATCGACATAGCCGCACACAACGGTCTCGTCGCGGCCGTTCAGCGTGCGCTCTCCGGCAAGCATCGTTCCGAACTTTGCGGCGAGAGGGTTTCTCAGGTGCTGGCGGACGCCGGCGGTGATGATCTCCTCCAGGGCCAGTGAAATCGGAATGGGATCGACCTGTGGGTTGCTGCTGGGGCTGCCGACGGGTGCTGCCGGCGGCGGTGTCGTCGCCACGCATCCGCAAAGTGAAGCGGCGGACAGGAGATTAGCTGTTTTCCGCATCCATGCCCTTTCGCATGCATTCCAACGCCGCGGCAAGACAGCCCTGCGTCCGGCCCGGCCGCGGCCGGCTCTTGCGGAGCAACCACCGATGTACAGCGATTTTGCAAGCGTCTAGTCTGTCTTTGACGGCAATCGAGGGGAGGGTGGCTTGAACAATCAGGATCCCAGGGAAGAACGGGTCGAACCGGTTTTCCGCAACGGCACCATCACCATCGTCGGCATCCTGCTGGCGTTCTCGCTAGGCTTCATCACCCATTGGGCGGCCAACCCGATCCCATGGCAGACCTACCATCTGATTGCCGTCCTGCCGATCCTGGTCGGCATTGCGCTGCAGATCCGGGCGCTTGCCATTCTGCTCGACATCAAATCCCTGCAACGAAGCATTCATGACCGCGCCAGTCGCATATTCATCACCGGCCTCATCTTGGCGGCCTGTGGCGTCGGGCTGGCCATCTTGCTCGATTTCTTCGACATATCGGCAAAGAGCGCTTTGCCGGGCGCTTCCTAGTCAGAACGCTTTGCCGCCGCCGATCATCTTCGTCACTTCGACCGCGGCGTCGCGCACCAGCGGACCGATCTCGGCCAGCCGCTCGGGCGTGACGCGCACCGTTGGCCCGGACACCGAGACGCCGCCGATCGGCTCGCCATATTCGTTGAAGATGGCGGCGGCCACGCAGCGCATGCCGGGATGGCGTTCCTCGTCGTCGACCGACCAGCCGCGATGCTTGATGGTTGCCAGATCGTGGGCCAGCGCCGAGATGTCGGACAGCGTCTTGTCGGTATAGCGCTGCAGGCCCGCCTTGCGCAGGATGGCCGCGACCCGTTCGGGCTCGAGATGCGCCAGCACGGCCTTGCCGATGCCCGACGCATGGAAGGGGCTGCGTGTGCCCGGCCGGAAGAAGGCGCGGATCGCCTGATGCGTCTCGACCTGGCTGACGAAGACGACGCAATCGTCCTCGGCGACGCCGAGATTGGCTGTCTCGCCGGTCTTTTCCATGAGTTCCTGCATGACGATACGGGCTCGGTCGACGAGCTTGCGCCGGCGCAGAAAGGCCGCGCCCATGCGGTAGGTCTCGACGCCGACGGCCCAGAGCTGGTCGGTCGTGTCGAACTCGACCATGCCGTGGTTTTCCAGCGTCATCAGCATGCGATAGGCGGTGGAGGCCGCAATGCCGCTTTGCGCCGCGATCTCGCTGAGCGACAGCCCGCTAGCCTCGGCGACGATCGCCAGGATCCGCAGCGCCCGGTCGAGCGACTGTACCGACGCTGCTTCGGACGGGCCGTTGAAGGCGCGCGGCCGGCCGCGCTGGCGTTTTTCCGTCGTTTCCATGCTTGTCATTCTCGCCGATTTGACGGCGGGTGCAATGAAAAAGTTTTTCAGTGATCGTCGCGGTGGATTTTCTGGAAAACGAAAAACAAAATAAAATCAGCTAACAAGAGGGGTTTTCTGGAAATGAAAAAATATTCTGAAAAAATTGAAAAATCAAAGGCGCACTGTCATTATCAAGCCAACCAACGAAATGGAGACTTGTCATGGCCAGGATGCGTGCTGTCGACGCAGCGGTCCTCGTTCTCGAAAAGGAAGGCATCACCAATGCCTTCGGCGTGCCCGGCGCGGCGATCAACCCGCTCTATTCGGCACTGAAGGCGCGCGGCACCATCCGCCACGTGCTTGCCCGCCATGTCGAGGGCGCCTCGCACATGGCCGAGGGGTATACGCGGGCCAGGGCCGGCAATATCGGGCTGTGCATCGGCACCTCCGGTCCTGCCGGCACCGACATGATCACCGGTCTCTATTCGGCCGCGGCGGATTCGATCCCGATCCTCTGCATCACCGGCCAGGCGCCGCGCGCCCGTCTCAACAAGGAGGATTTCCAGGCCGTCGACATCGCTTCGATCGCCGCACCCGTCGCCAAATGGGCGGTCACCGTCATGGAGCCCTATCTGGTGCCGATGGCGCTGCAGAAGGCGTTCCACCTGATGCGCTCTTCGCGGCCGGGTCCGGTTCTGGTCGACCTGCCGGTCGACGTGCAATTGGCCGAGATCGAGTTCGACATCGATGCCTATGAGCCGCTTGCTCCGTTCAAGCCGGCGATGACGCGCGCCCAGGCTGAAAAGGCGCTTTCGATGCTAAACGAAGCGGAAAAGCCGCTGATCGTCGCCGGCGGCGGCATCATCAACGCCGACGCTTCCGATCTCTTGATCGAGTTCGCCGAAATCACCGGCGTGCCGGTCATCCCGACGCTGATGGGCTGGGGCGCGATCCCCGACGACCATCGGCTGATGGCCGGCATGTGCGGCCTGCAGACCTCGCACCGCTACGGCAATGCCACGATGCTGGCGTCCGACTTCGTCTTCGGCATCGGCAACCGCTGGGCCAACCGCCACACCGGCTCGGTCGACGTCTACACCAAGGGCAAGAAATTCATCCATGTCGACATCGAACCCACCCAGATCGGCCGCGTCTTCGCGCCGGATCTCGGTCTCGTCTCGGATGCGGGTGCCGCGCTGAAGATCCTGCTCGACGTCGCCACCGAATGGCGCACCGCCGGCAAGCTGCGCGACTGGTCGGGCTGGGCCAAGGAATGCCAGCAGCGCAAGAAGACGATGAAGCGCAAGACGCATTTCGAGCAGGTGCCGCTGAAGCCGCAGCGCGTCTATGAGGAAATGAACAAGGCGTTCGCCCGCGACACCACCTATGTCACCACGATCGGCCTGTCGCAGATCGCCGGCGCGCAGTTCCTTCACGTCTACAAGCCGCGCAACTGGATCAATTGCGGCCAGGCCGGCCCGCTCGGCTGGACGCTGCCGGCGGCGCTTGGCGTGCGCGCCGCCGATCCGGACCGCGATATCGTCGCGCTCTCCGGCGATTACGACTTCCAGTTCATGATCGAGGAACTGGCCGTCGGCGCGCAGCACAAGCTGCCTTACATCCACGTCGTCGTGAACAACGCCTATCTCGGCCTGATCCGCCAGGCGCAGCGCGGCTTTTCGATGGACTACGAGGTGAGCCTTGCCTTCGAGAACGTCAACCGTGCAGGCGATCCGGAGGCGGGCTACGGCGTCGACCATGTCGCGGTCGCCGAGGCGATGGGCTGCAAGGCGGTCCGCGTGAAGAAGCCCGAGGAATTCGCCGGCGCCTTCAAGGAAGCGCAGCGGCTGATGAAGGAGCACCAGGTTCCGGTCGTCCTCGAATTCATCCTCGAGCGTGTCACCAACATTTCCATGGGCACGGAAATCGACAAGATCACCGAGTTCGAGGAACTTGCCGAACGCAACGAGGATGCGCCGACGGCCATCATGATGTTGGATTGAGTTCAGCCGGGCGAAGGAGAAGAAGCATGCCGCGTTTTTCAGCCAATCTTTCGATGCTCTTCGGCGAGCATGAATTCCTCGATCGCTTCGACGCCGCGGCCCGCGCCGGCTTCAAGGGCGTTGAATATATCGGTCCCTATGATCATGCGCCGGACGTCGTCGCGGCGCGCCTGAAGAAGAACGGCCTCAGCCAGGTTCTCTTCAACCTGCCGGCCGGCGACTGGGCGAAGGGCGAGCGCGGCATTGCCGTGCTGCCGGACCGCGTGCCGGAATTCCGCCAGGGCGTCGCCAAGGCGATCAGCTACGCCCATGCGCTGGGCTGCGAGCAGATCAACTGTCTGGCTGGCATTGCGCCGCAGGGAGCTGACCGCACGGTGCTGGAGAACGTCTTTGCCGACAATCTCGCCTTCGCGGCCGAGAAGCTGGAGCAGGCCGGCATCAGGCTCTTGATCGAGCCGATCAACACCCGCGACATACCGGGCTTCTTCCTCAACTTCAGCGACCAGGCGCTGGCGCTGATCGACCGCATCGGCTCGAAGAATATCTATTTGCAGTACGACATCTATCACATGCAGATCATGGAGGGGGATCTCGCCCGTACCATCGAGGCGAACCTCGGTCGCATCGCGCATATCCAGCTTGCGGACAATCCCGGCCGTCACGAGCCGGGGACGGGCGAGATCAACTATCCTTTCCTCTACGACCACATCGACCGCCTCGGCTATTCCGGCTGGATCGGCGCCGAGTACAAGCCGAAAGCCGGCACGGAAGCCGGGCTCGGCTGGTTCCGCGAATTCGCCGGGCAGGGAAGCGCGGCGGCTTAAGAGCCGGCGCCGAGGCTGCCAATCTTGTCCGGCAGGACAGAGAGAGGCGCGAAGGAACGCGACCTCGACAATTACGACGGGAGAACATCAATGGAAACCATCGGTTTCATTGGCCTCGGCATCATGGGCGCGCCAATGGCGGGACATCTTCGTGACGCCGGCTACAAGGTCATCGCCAGCGATCACCGCTCCAAGCCGCCGGCCGATCTCTTGGCCAAGGGCCTGAAGACCGTTTCCGGCCACGACGCGGTGGCCGAGGCCGCCGACATCATCATCACCATGGTGCCTGACACCCCGCAGGTCGCCGACGTGCTGTTCGGCGAGAACGGCGTCGCCGCTGGGCTGTCGAAGGGCAAGCTCGTCATCGACATGAGCTCGATCTCGCCGATCGCGACCAAGGAATTCGCGAAGAAGATCAACGAGCTCGGCTGCGATTATCTCGACGCGCCGGTGTCGGGCGGCGAGGTCGGCGCCAAGGCTGCATCGCTGACCATCATGGTCGGCGGCGAGGAGAAGGCCTTTGAACGCGCCAGGCCGGTCTTCGAGAAGATGGGCAAGAACATCACGCTGGTCGGCCCGAATGGGGTCGGCCAGACCACCAAGGTCGCCAACCAGATCGTGGTCGCATTGACCATCGAAGCGGTCGGCGAAGCTCTCGTCTTTGCCTCGAAGGCCGGTGCCGATCCGGCCAAGGTCAGGCAGGCGCTGATGGGCGGGCTCGCCGCCTCGCGCATTCTCGAAGTGCATGGCGAGCGCATGATCAAGCGCACTTTTGCGCCCGGCTTCCGCATCGAACTGCACCAGAAGGACCTCAATCTGGCGTTGGAAGGCGCCAAGGCGCTGGGCGTGTCGCTGCCCAACACTTCAACGACACAGCAGCTGTTCAATTCCTGCGCCGCCAATGGCGGGTCCAGCGAAGATCACTCGGCGCTGGTCAGGGCGCTGGAGCGGATGGCGGCGCATGAGGTTGGCGCGGAAGCGGCGCAAGCCAAGGGCAAGGCGGCTTAGGTCAGGGGACGGCGGCTCAACGTTCCCACGCCGCTTGCTCTTTTCCTGTCAGAGAACGGGTTCCTGCGTCATCGCTGGGACCCGTTTTCGCTTCGGTGCCCAGGGACCGATCCGGGTTCAGCGCCTCAGGAATGCGTTCGCCGCGTAGAGGCTCACCGCCGCCGCGTTCGAGACGTTGAGCGAGTGGATGGCGCCCGGCATGTCGAGGCGAGCGAGCGCGGCTACCGTCTCGCGGGTCTTCTGGCGCAGGCCCTTGCCTTCGGCGCCCAGCACCAGGGCGATCTTTTCGCCGTCGAAGGATTTTTCCAGCTCGGCCGGGCCTTCGGAATCGAGTCCGATGGTCTGGAAACCGGCCTCGTGCAACTGACCCAGCGCATCGGCGAGGTTCTTCACCTCGATCTGGTCGATATGCTCCAGCGCGCCGGAGGCGGATTTGGCCAGCACGCCGGATTCCTGCGGGCTGTGGCGGGCGGTTGTGATCAGCGCGCCGGCGCCGAAGGCGACGGCGGAGCGCAGGATCGCGCCGACATTGTGCGGGTCCGTCACCTGGTCCAGCACCAGCACCAGCTTTGTGTCGCCGAGAGCGTCGAGACGCTTGGCCTTGAGCGGCTCCGCCTCGATCAGCACGCCCTGGTGCACGGCGTCGGATCCGGTGATCCTGTCGATGTCTTTCGGTTCGACCAGTTCGGCCTTGAAGGGCAGGGCGGCAAGGTCGCCGATCGAAAGCCGCTCGGCTGCGTTGCGGGTCACCAGCATCTTCCTGATCCTGCGGCGCGGATTGTCGAGCGCGGCCCGCACCGTGTGCAGGCCGTAAAGCCGCACCAGCCCGTCGGAGGGCGCGTCGCCCGGCTGCATCGGCTGGCGCGGCCGGAATGCCGGCGGCCCGCCCGCTTTCTGGTCGCGGTGCGCGCGCCTCAGCTTGGCGTAGTGGGTGTCCTTGCGCGTGCCGGGTTTGTTGCTTTTATCGTCGCTCATGACGGCTTCTATAGCCGTCCCGTCCGGCTAAGGATATGGGCTGAAGACATGAATGCCTGACATCCTCGAAAAACCCTCGCCGCGCCGGTTGACACCCACCGGCCTTGCCGCCATAAGGCGCTTCGCTGATTTCGGAGAAGATCTTACTCGGGCTTCGGATCGGCGAAAAATGCCTCGTTGCATGGCTCCGGCGGCAGACTGGAGAGGTGCCCGAGTGGTTAAAGGGGACGGACTGTAAATCCGTTGGCTTAGCCTACGTTGGTTCGAATCCAACCCTCTCCACCACTGCCGGCCCGGAAGCCCTGAAACGAAAAGTCCCGGACCGAAAGTGCATGGCGCTTTTCGGGTGAATCCGGTACCTTAGTGCAAGGCGCGGGTATAGCTCAGTGGTAGAGCAGCAGCCTTCCAAGCTGAATATGCGGGTTCGATTCCCGCTACCCGCTCCAGATTTTCTCCTCGCATCCCCCAAAGAAAACGCCGCGCGCCGTGGCACGCAGCGTTTCCATCTTATCCAGACGTTTAGCTGTTGAAGGCCGAGGCGACCTGATGGTTCTGCGGCACCTGGCCATTCGGCGTCAGCTTGTCGACGATGCCGGGCAGCGCCGTGGAGAGCTGCTGCAGCAATTCCTGCTCGTTCATACCGGTGCGCTGTGCGATCTCGCGGATCACCGCGGGGCCGAGCGCCGAGCCGAGATCGCCGGGGTTGATCGACTGGTTCTGGCCGGTGCCGACCCATGAATCGGCGACGTTGCCATGGCCGGCATTCTTCAGCTTGTCGAGCAGGCCGCCGAGACCGCCGAGCAGGCCGCCATCGGCGGACGCGTCGGTTCCCGTGGGCGTCGGCACCGGCGCTTGCGGCGTGGCCGCCTCTTCGCTTCTGCCGCTCAGCATCTTGCCGACCAAAAGCGCGCCGAGCGCGATCATCAGGGGTTTGGTGATATTGCCGCCCGGAACGGCATTGTCGAAAAGGCCCATAATGGATCTCCTTATCCAGCCAAGTCCGCCCGGCCCCACAATGGCGCAAACGGACGGAATTTCAAGCTGTCTTGAGCTTTTGACAATCATATGACCATGATGGCGCCGCGGGGAAATTTGGAGGGAATTATGGGCATTATCAGCTGGATCATTCTGGGCATCGTTGCCGGCTTCATCGGCAGCAAGATCGTCAACAAGACCGGTCAGGGCATGATCATGGATATCGTGCTCGGCATCGTCGGCGCCATTGTCGGCGGCGTTATCTTCAGCGCCTTCGGCGCGTCGGGCGTCACCGGCCTCAACATCTGGAGCCTGATCGTGGCCGTCATCGGCTCGGTCGTCGTGCTGTGGGCCTATCACCAGATTTCCGGCAAGCGCACGCTGTAGGGAATCAATGCGCGGCAGCTGAAAGGCTGCCGCGCACGGAATTGTCGAGGGCCGGCGCGCGAGGCGCGCCGCGGCCGGCTGGTTCGCTTTGGATCGTTGGGGCGGGGCAGTTCGGCAATGGCGGTGCAGATCGAAGGGCTTGCCGTTACCTACTATCCGATCCCGAAAAGCGGCACCAGCAGTGCCAGGGCCGCCTCGTTTATCCGCGAACGCTGCGCAACTTCATCGATTTTCTCGCAGCGCCCGCTGAAGAGAAGGGTAAGGCGTGTTGGGGTGATGCGGTAACGGTTAGGCGACCATGGCCAGTCGGCGCCTTCGTTCGTCGAGCGAGACGATCGCCAGGCCACTGGCCATCACAACCAGGATGCCGCAGACGGCGAGCGCGTTGGGAAACTGGCCGAACACCAGCAGCCCGGAAATGACCGCCCAGACGGTAAAGCAGTAATAGAAGGGCGCGACCGCGCTTGTCGGCCCGACCCGGTAGGCCATGAAGATGAAGAAATGGCCGAAGATCAGGAACAGGCCGGCGCCGGCGATCAGCAGCAGGTGATGTCCTTCCGGCATCACCCATCGCTCGGAGACGAGATGCGCCGCGCCTGAGCCGACCAGCACCACCACGACAGCCGAGATGGCGACGATCATGCCCGGCACCTCGGCGCCCACCTTGCGTCCGGCAAGGTCGCGCACCGCCGCGAAGGCGGCGTTGCCGAGCGCGAGCAGCGCGTAGACCGAAATGCCTTGCATGGTCGGCTGCGCCACCATGATCGCTCCGACAAAGCCAAGACCGATCAGCGCCATGCGCGTGGCGCCGATCTTTTCGCCGAACAGCATCGAGGAGCCGACCAGCACGATGAGCGGCGTGACCTGCCCGAGCGCGGTGGAATCCGCGATCTGCATGTTGGCCAAGGCGACGACATAGCAGAGGATCGCCAGAAGCTCGAACAGGTTGCGGCGCAGCACCTTGCGCTCGAAAAGCAGCGGGATCTGCCTTGCGTAGCCCAGCATCAGAAGCAGCGGCACGCCCCACAGCGCGGCGGCCGCGCCGCGCAGAAGGAGCACTTCATAGGGCGGCAGTCCAGCGGTCGCGAGCTTCATCATCGTGTCGTTGACGAGGTAGGACCCCGTCGAGACGATCATGAACAGCGGACCACGGATATTTGCCGGAATGAACTGCATCCGGCGAACAAGATCAGAGCGGCGCGGCGGCGGCAATGGGCCAGCCCGGAGCCTTTGATTTTACGCGTAGCGCCCTTATATCCGCGCCATATCCCACTGAAATCGACCGTTGGTTCGGGTCGAGCGGGAATCCGCTCAGCCACAAGGCACTTGTGTTTTTCGGCCGTTGTCGCTAATCGCCCCGCATTCGACTGAACTGAAGGTCAAGGCCGTCCAAGGAAAGAGACTATGGCAAAAGGTAAATTCGAGCGCACCAAGCCGCATGTGAACATTGGCACGATCGGCCACGTCGATCATGGCAAGACGTCGCTGACGGCGGCGATCACGAAGTATTTTGGCGAATACAAGCGCTATGACCAGATCGACGCGGCACCTGAAGAGAAGGCGCGCGGCATCACGATTTCGACGGCGCATGTCGAGTATGAGACGGCCAACCGTCACTATGCCCACGTCGACTGCCCCGGCCACGCCGACTATGTGAAGAACATGATCACGGGCGCGGCGCAGATGGACGGCGCGATCCTGGTCGTTTCGGCCGCCGACGGCCCGATGCCGCAGACCCGCGAGCACATCCTGCTTGCCCGCCAGGTCGGCGTTCCCTCGATCGTGGTGTTCCTGAACAAGGTCGACCAGGTCGACGACGCTGAGCTGCTGGAACTGGTCGAGCTCGAGGTTCGCGAGCTTCTGTCGAAGAACGAGTTCCCCGGCGACGACATTCCGATCGTCAAGGGTTCGGCTCTGGCTGCGTTGGAAGACTCCAACAAGACCATCGGCGAGGACGCCATCCGCGAGCTGATGGCGCAGGTCGACGCCTATATCCCGACGCCGGTTCGTCCGCTGGACAAGCCGTTCCTGATGCCGATCGAGGACGTGTTCTCGATCTCGGGCCGCGGCACGGTGGTGACCGGCCGCGTCGAGCGCGGCATCGTCAAGGTCGGCGAGGAACTGGAGATCGTCGGCATCCGTCCGACCACCAAGACGACCTGCACGGGCGTGGAGATGTTCCGCAAGCTGCTCGACCAGGGCCAGGCCGGCGACAACATCGGCGCGCTCTTGCGCGGCGTCGACCGTGAAGGCGTGGAGCGCGGCCAGGTTCTGGCCAAGCCCGGCACGGTCAAGCCGCACAAGAAGTTCGTGGCCGAAGCCTACATCCTGACCAAGGACGAGGGCGGCCGTCACACGCCGTTCTTCACCAACTACCGTCCGCAGTTCTACTTCCGCACGACGGACGTGACGGGCATCGTGACGCTGCCGGCCGGCACCGAGATGGTGATGCCCGGCGACAACATCACCGTCGACGTCGAGCTGATCGTGCCGATCGCCATGGAAGAGAAGCTGCGCTTCGCCATCCGTGAAGGCGGCCGCACCGTCGGTGCCGGCATCGTCGTCACCATCAAGGAATAATCGATCCGGGACTTGCCGGTTCGACAAGGAAAGGGCGGCCTTCGGGCCGCCCTTTTGTTTTGGAACGGTATCGCGCGGCCCTTTTCAAAGCTGTTGCAAGCCCCGTCCCCGCAACTAGTATGGGTTGTACTCAGGGGCTTGCCAGACGTGGTTTCCACATTCCGTTCAAAGACCATGCGGTGTTGGCGCGGGCTGCTTCGGCTGGGATTGGCCGCCGCCATGGGGCTGGCCGCCTTCGGCACCGCCGCAAAGGAGGAGCCGCCGGACTACGGTCCGGCGATGCGCTTCGTCGTCGTGCGCAGCAGCGCGCCGGGCTGCGAGCCGAACTGCCCGGAATGGATTTCCGCCGAAGGCACGATCGAGACCGGCACGCCGGCGCAGCTGAGACGCCTGCTGAAGACGCTCGGCGGAAGGCCACTGCCGATCGTCGTCAATTCTCCCGGCGGCAATGTCGATGCCGCGCTGCAGCTTGGCCGCATGGTCCGCAAGAACAAGCTCGATATCGCGGTCGGCATCACGGAGTTTTCCGGCTGCTCGCCGGGGATGAAGAACTGCTTGGACAATGACGGCAAGGACCAGCCCTATTCCGGCCTCGCTTATGACAGCGGCGCGATGTGTAATTCGGCCTGTCCGCTGATGTTTGCCGGCGGCATCCGCCGCGTGGTCGGCGAATGGGCCTATCTCGGTGTGCATCAGATCACCACCACCTACCAGCGCGAGAAGCTGCTCTACCGCACCACCTATCGGATCGTGAACGGCAAGAAGAAGATCGTCAGCACCAGGATCGTCAGCCGCAAGAATGCCGGCAGCTACAAGACCTACGAGATGAGCAAGGCGATCGAGAAGCGGCTGTCGGCCTATCTGAAGGAAATGGGTGTCGAGCAGGGCATGCTGGGCGTGATGAAGGCGACGCCTGCCAGCGACATCAGGCAGATCGAGCCCGAAGACATGCTGGAGATGAAACTCGTCACCAGTCTCGATTCGCTCGACCTGCTGACCGAGAGAACCATTTGCCAGCGCAATCCGGCGCCGGCGAATTGTCGCGAGGTTCCTGCGAGCGGCGTGCCCGTCGCGGTCGCGGCCGTCGAAGCCGGGCCTTCACCCATTGCGCCGGTTCCCGCGCCGGCGCCGCAGGACCGCGAACAGGAGATGCGCTTCGTTCTCGTTCGCGGCGGCAATCCGCTTTGCAATCCCGATTGTCCGGAATGGATTTCGGCGGAAGGCACGATCGCCGCAGGTACGGCTGACAAGCTTCGCCAACTGCTCGATACGATCCGTGAGCGCCGGTTACCCGTCGTAATCAACTCGCCGGGTGGAGATGTGCAGGCCGCGCTTGCCGCGGGCAGGCTGATCCGCGAGCGCGGCTTGGATGTTGCGGTCGCCCGAACGGATTTTCTCGACTGCGACCCGGGCACAGTGGGGTGCGTCGCACCCGACGGTCTCCATGCGGGCCTCACCATCGATACAGGCGGCGAATGCGACGCCGCCTGCGCGGTGATGATCGCCGGCGGCGTCCGGCGCCTGGTTGGCGCCGGTGCCCATTTTCTGGTGCATTCCATGGGCATGGAAGACAAGGTCAGGGCGTATCTTGACGAAATGGCGGTCGGCTCGGGCTTTTTCGTCGCCATGCAGTCGGCCGAATATGCGAAGCACAGGGAACTCAGCCGGGACGAACTGAAGACATTCGGGCTGACAACCGGGCCGCAATCGGTGGACGCGCTGACGGGCGCAACCATTTGCAGATCCGCACCCAGGCCGGACAATTGCCGGGTTCTTCCGGCCGCCGATGCCGAGGCAAAGGCGCCGGCGAAGCTCTAACGCCTTATACTGGCCATCGAGCGAGGTTGAGCAGGCCGGGGCGCTGCCGCTATCTTCCGTCCCAGCGTTGGCAAAGTGAAGGATCGGTGATGAGCGAGGACGTCCCGACTTTATATGCGTGGGCCGGCGGCGGCGAGGCGCTGAACCGGCTGACCCGGACCTTTTATGACAAGGTGGCTGCGGATCCGGTCGTCGGGCCGGTATTCAGGCACATGTCGCCGGATCACCCGGCGCATGTCGCCGCCTTCATCGGCGAAGTCTTTGGCGGGCCGAAGACCTACAGCGAGAAGCATGGCGGCCATCGCGAAATGGTGATGCATCACCTTGGCAAGCACCTGACCGAGGAACAGCGCCGCCGCTGGATCAATCTCCTTGCCGACGCGGCGGACGAGGTCGGCCTGCCGGACGACCCCGAGTTCCGCTCCGCCTTCATGGGCTATGTCGAATGGGGGTCGCGGCTGGCGAAGATGAACTCGAATCTGGGCGAGACCTGCGATCCCGAGACCGAGCCGATGCCGACCTGGGGCTGGGGCGTGCCGGGCGGACCTTATAAGCCGCCGACCGGGAAATCTTAAAGAGCGGGCGCGCCCGCGATCGATTGCCGGCAGCCACGCAATTCAGATTTCCGGCAAAGCTTTCAAAACCGCTGCCGAGTGCTCTTTACAGAGTGCTCGGAAGCTTTTAGGAAGCGCCTGCGCCGAACAAGCGCATGCACGGGCATAGCTCAGTTGGTAGAGCGGCGGTCTCCAAAACCGCAGGTCGTAGGTTCGAGCCCTGCTGCCCGTGCCATTTCCTCCAAACGGCAAAACAAAGCTCTTCCGGTTGAAAATCGGCGGGTGGCTTGCCATATCGTGGAAATTGGGGCATAAGCCCCGCATAGCCGGGACGGGACGACTGGATGGTTCCGAGGCGGCGTTAGGACATAAAGCGGGCCCTTGCCACTTGCGTGGATTAAGAATCGGTTTTATGTAGACAAGACAGACACGCGACGCGTGGAGCTGGGAAGCCGGCTTTACGCGTCTGATTTGCGTGGGTGAAATGGCGGCGCTGATTCGCGCCGCATAGAGCCCAGGCGGCACGTCCCGGTCAGCGGGATCATCCAGGAGGCCCGGCCAACGGGTCTTGAAAACAGGCGGCAGATGGCTTCGAAAACCACTAATCCCTTCACCTTTCTCCAGCAGGTTCGCGCGGAGACGGCCAAGGTGACATGGCCCTCGCGGCGCGAAACCATGATCTCGACCGTGATGGTCCTGGTGTTCGCGGTGATCGCGATGCTGTTCTTCTTCGCTGCCGATATTCTGATGGGCTACGCGATCGAGTGGATCCTGGGTCTCGGACATTAATTCGGCGGTTTACGGAGAGGTCGTGAAATGACTGCGCGGTGGTATATCGTCCACGCCTATTCGAACTTCGAGAAGAAGGTCGCCGAGGATATCGAGAACAAGGCCAAGCAGAAGGGCCTGTCCGGTGACATCGAGCAGATCGTCGTGCCGACCGAGAAGGTCGTCGAGATCCGCCGTGGGCGCAAGGTCGATGCCGAGCGCAAGTTCTTCCCGGGCTATGTGCTGTTGAAGGCCAATCTGACCGATGCCGTGTTCTCGCTGGTCAAGAACACGCCGAAGGTCACCGGCTTCCTGGGCGACTCCAAGCCCGTGCCGATCACCGAGACCGAGGCGCAGCGCATCCTGAACCAGGTCCAGGAAGGCGTCGAGCGGCCGAAGCCTTCGGTCACCTTCGAGATCGGCGAGGCGATCCGCGTTTCGGACGGTCCTTTCGCGTCGTTCAACGGCGTTGTCCAGGAAGTGGACGAGGAGCGTGCCCGCCTCAAGGTGGAAGTTTCGATCTTCGGGCGCGCCGTGCCCGTCGATCTGGAATTCGGACAGGTCGAAAAGGGCTGATCCGTAGACCCGCGCCGGAAGGCGTTGGTGCACCCGCGCCTCGAGGCGTCGGGAGCGGCGGCAGACGCCGCATGAACGGGTGGGAGGCGAAGGCGGCACAGCCGGCCGCCGGAACCGCACCACCAGACTGCAACCGCCGGCGTTGCCCGAGAATGGGGCCGGCATGAGAAAAGGCAGGAATAGAGATGGCTAAGAAAGTTGCAGGCCAGCTCAAGCTCCAGGTTGCCGCGGGCTCGGCCACGCCGTCGCCCCCGATCGGCCCGGCGCTTGGTCAGCGCGGCATCAACATCATGGAATTCTGCAAGGCGTTCAATGCGCAGACCCAGGAGCTCGAGAAGGGATCGCCGATCCCGGTCGTCATCACCTACTACCAGGACAAGTCGTTCACCTTCGTCATGAAGACGCCGCCGGTGAGCTACTTCCTGAAGAAGGCAGCCAACCTGAAGTCGGGCTCCAAGGAGCCGGGCAAGGTCAAGGCCGGCACGATCAGCCGCGACAAGGTGCGCGCGATCGCCGAGCAGAAGATGAAGGACCTGAACGCAAACGACGTCGAGGCGGCCATGCGCATGGTCGAGGGTTCCGCCCGCTCGATGGGCCTGGAAGTGGTGGGCTAAGATCATGGCAAAGATTGCAAAGCGTATTGCCAAGAGCCGCGAGGGCATCGATCCGAACAAGGCTTACGCCCTCTCCGAGGCGCTGCAGCTGCTCAAGGACCGGTCCAAGGTGAAGTTCGACGAGACCGTCGAGATATCGATGAACCTCGGCGTCGATCCGCGCCATGCCGACCAGATGGTCCGCGGCGTGGTCAACCTGCCGAACGGCACCGGCCGCTCGGTGCGCGTCGCGGTGTTTGCCCGTGGCGACAAGGCCGAGGAAGCCAAGGCCGCCGGCGCCGATATCGTTGGCGCCGAGGACCTTGTCGACATCGTCCAGAAGGGCACGATCGATTTCGATCGCTGCATCGCCACGCCGGACATGATGCCGCTGGTCGGTCGTCTGGGTAAGGTTCTCGGCCCGCGCGGCATGATGCCGAACCCGAAGGTCGGTACGGTGACCACCGATGTGGCCGCGGCCGTCAAGGCTTCGAAGGGCGGCGCCGTCGAGTTCCGCGTCGAGAAGGCCGGCATCGTCCAGGCCGGCGTCGGCAAGGTCTCGTTCGACGTCAAGGCGCTGGAAGAAAATGTCCGCGCCTTCGCCGATGCGGTGACCAAGGCCAAGCCCGCGGGCGCCAAGGGCAACTACGTCAAGAAGGTGTCGGTCACCTCGACGATGGGCCCCGGCCTCAAGCTCGATATCGCGACGCTCGCCGCGTCGTAAGTGTCATCTGATCGGCTAGGCCGATCGCAAAAGAATCCCGGACCGCCGATCCGTCGGCGGCCTGGTACCCCGGAAGCCGAAAGGTTTCCGGATATCCTGTCCGAGATTGCAGGCGGCCCAAAAGCCTTAATTCACTTGGGCCTGCATGAGACGGGTGAAGACCCGACAAAGGAGCCAAGCTCCAATGAAAGGTTCGAACCGTGTTTGCCTTTTGTCTGCGCACTATCCGGCGTGCCGGCTGGTGTGGCGAAAGGGGGCAGGATCCTCGAGCGTCGTTCGGGAGATCCGTACTGGATGGCCCGGCCGGCAAAAGGCAACCCGACGCCTGACCTCGTTAATGGGGCAGGGGTCAACTGGAGATAGGCAGTGGACAGAGCGGAAAAACGCGAACTCGTCACGGGCCTGAATGATGCGTTTTCAAGCGCTGGTTCAGTCGTCGTGGCCCACTACGCCGGTATCACCGTCGCGCAAATGAACGACCTTCGGTCGAAGATGCGCGCCGCCGGTGGCACCGTCAAAGTCGCGAAGAACCGTCTCGCCAAGATCGCTCTTCAGGGCACGGACTCCGCATCGATCATCGACCTGTTCAAGGGACAGACGCTGGTCGCTTATTCGGAGGATCCGATTGCGGCGCCGAAGGTCGCGTCCGATTTCGCCAAGGGGAATGACAAGTTGATCATTCTCGGTGGCGCGATGGGTACGACCTCGCTCGACGCCGACGGTGTGAAGGCACTCGCCACACTACCGTCGCTCGACGAGCTGCGCGCCAGGCTGGTTGGCATGATCGCCACGCCGGCTACCCGGATCGCCCAGATCGTCAATGCGCCCGCGGCTTCGGTCGCGCGGGTCATCGGCGCTTACGCCCGGAAGGACGAGGCGGCATGAGGCCGTTCCTCGCTGTCAACAACACACGTTCGAACCTAGTGAAGGAATACAAAAATGGCTGATCTCGCAAAGATCGTAGACGACCTTTCGAAGCTGACCGTCCTCGAGGCGGCTGAGCTGTCGAAGCTCCTGGAAGAGAAGTGGGGCGTTTCGGCCGCCGCTCCGGTGGCGGTTGCCGCTGCTGGCGGCGCTGGTGCCGCCGCCGCTGCTCCGGCTGAAGAGAAGACGGAATTCGACGTCGTTCTCGCCGATGCCGGCGCCCAGAAGATCAACGTCATCAAGGAAGTCCGCGCCATCACGGGCCTTGGCCTCAAGGAAGCCAAGGACCTGGTCGAAGCGGCTCCGAAGCCGGTCAAGGAAGGCGTTTCCAAGGCCGACGCCGACAAGTTCAAGGCTCAGCTGGAAGCAGCTGGCGCCAAGGTCGAGCTGAAGTAAGCCTGTTAGGCGAGGGCGGACGGTCTCGCGCCGTCCGCCCCCTCCCTTGACGAAGGGAGGGTTCTGTTGCGCGAGGCGTTTGAAAACCTCTTTCCTGAGGGCCGAAAAGCGGCCTTCCGGAAACGGGTTTTCTCCCGTTTTAGCCGGTAGCCGCCAAACCATTGGCAGGGCGGCCGGAAAAACAGATAGGGGCAGCCGCCGAGGCCGCCCGTTGGTGCAAGGCGAGCCGAGGCGAGGTTCGTCCCGAGTTTATAGCTAAGGAGCGACGATGGCCCAGACCCAGACTTTCAATGGCCGCAGACGCGTACGCAAGTTCTTCGGAAAGATCCCGGAAGTTGCGGAGATGCCGAACCTCATCGAGGTTCAGAAGGCATCCTATGACCAGTTCCTGATGGTGGACGAGCCCAAGGGCGGCCGTCCGGACGAAGGGCTGCAGGCCGTTTTCAAGTCGGTCTTCCCGATCTCCGACTTTTCCGGCTCCTCGATGCTGGAGTTCGTGAAGTACGAGTTCGAGGCACCGAAATTCGACGTTGACGAGTGCCGTCAGCGCGATCTGACCTACGCCGCCCCGCTGAAGGTGACGCTGCGCCTCATCGTGTTCGATATCGACGAGGATACCGGCGCCAAGTCGATCAAGGACATCAAGGAGCAGGACGTCTACATGGGCGACATGCCGCTCATGACGTCGAACGGCACCTTCATCGTCAACGGCACCGAACGCGTCATCGTCTCGCAGATGCACCGTTCGCCGGGCGTCTTCTTCGACCACGACAAGGGCAAGTCGCACTCGTCGGGCAAGCTTCTGTTTGCCGCGCGCGTCATTCCCTATCGCGGTTCGTGGCTCGACATCGAGTTCGATAGCAAGGACGTCGTGCACGCCCGCATCGACCGCCGCCGCAAGATTCCGGTGACGTCGCTCTTGATGGCGCTCGGCATGGACGGCGAGGAGATCCTGTCGACCTTCTACAACAAGATCACTTACAAGCGCGCCGGCGACCACTGGCGCATTCCGTTCAACGTCGAGCGTTTCCGCGGCCTCAAGGCCGTCGGCGACCTGGTCGACGCCGACACCGGCGAGATCGTGGTCGAACAAGGCAAGAAGATCACCGCCCGCCAGGCTCGCCAACTCGGCGAGAAGGGTCTCAAGGCCATCAAGGCGACCGACGAGGACCTGCTCGGCAACTACCTTGCCGAGGACATCGTCAACTACGCCACCGGCGAGATCTTCCTCGAAGCCGGCGACGAGATCGACGACAAGACGCTGAAGGTGCTGCTCGGCACCGGCGAGGACGAGATCCAGATCCTGGACATCGACCACGTCAATGTCGGCGCCTACATCCGCAACACGCTCAACGTCGACAAGAACGAGAGCCGCCAGGACGCGCTGTTCGACATCTACCGCGTCATGCGGCCGGGCGAGCCGCCGACGCTCGAGACCGCCGAAGCCATGTTCAACTCGCTGTTCTTCGACAGCGAGCGCTACGACCTGTCGGCCGTCGGCCGCGTCAAGATGAACATGCGCCTCGAGCTCAAGGCCGAGGACACCGTGCGCGTGCTGCGCAAGGACGATATCCTGGCCGTGGTCAAGACTCTGGTCGAGTTGCGTGACGGCAAGGGCGAGATCGACGACATCGACAATCTCGGCAACCGCCGCGTGCGTTCGGTCGGCGAGTTGATGGAGAACCAGTACCGCGTCGGCCTGCTGCGCATGGAGCGCGCGATCAAGGAGCGCATGTCCTCGATCGAGATCGACACGGTGATGCCGCAGGACTTGATCAACGCCAAGCCGGCCGCCGCCGCCGTGCGCGAGTTCTTCGGTTCCTCGCAGCTGTCGCAGTTCATGGACCAGACCAACCCGCTGTCGGAGATCACCCACAAGCGCCGCCTGTCGGCGCTTGGACCGGGCGGTCTGACCCGCGAGCGCGCCGGCTTCGAGGTGCGCGACGTGCACCCGACGCATTACGGCCGCATCTGCCCGATCGAAACGCCGGAGGGCCCGAATATCGGTCTGATCAACTCGCTGGCTACCTTTGCGCGCGTCAACAAGTACGGCTTCATCGAAAGCCCGTACCGCAAGATCGTGAGCGGCAAGCTTACCAACGAGGTTGTCTACCTGTCGGCGATGGAAGAGGCCAAGCACTATGTCGCGCAGGCCAACGCCGAGCTCGACAAGAACGGCAGCTTCGTCGACGAGTTCGTCATTTGCCGTAACGCCGGCGAAGTGATGATGGCGCCGCGCGAGAACGTCGACCTGATGGACGTCTCGCCAAAGCAGATGGTGTCGGTCGCGGCAGCGCTCATCCCGTTCCTCGAGAACGACGACGCCAACCGCGCGCTGATGGGCTCGAACATGCAGCGTCAGGCCGTGCCGCTGGTGCGCGCCGAGGCTCCGTTCGTCGGCACCGGCATGGAGCCGGTCGTCGCCCGTGACTCGGGCGCTGCCATCGGCGCTCGCCGCGGCGGCGTGGTCGACCAGGTGGACGCCACCCGTATCGTCATCCGCGCCACGGAAGACCTCGATCCCGGCAAGTCCGGCGTCGACATCTACCGGCTGATGAAGTTCCAGCGTTCGAACCAGAACACCTGCATCAACCAGCGTCCGCTGGTGCGCATGGGCGACCGCGTCAACAAGGGCGACATCATTGCCGACGGTCCCTCGACCGAGCTCGGCGATCTGGCGCTCGGCCGCAACGTCCTGGTCGCGTTCATGCCGTGGAACGGCTACAACTACGAGGACTCGATCCTGCTCTCCGAGCGCATCGTGGCCGATGACGTCTTCACCTCGATCCACATCGAGGAGTTCGAGGTCATGGCGCGCGACACCAAGCTCGGGCCGGAGGAAATCACGCGCGACATTCCGAACGTTTCGGAAGAGGCGCTGAAGAACCTCGACGAGGCCGGCATCGTCTATATCGGTGCCGAGGTGCAGCCGGGCGACATCCTGGTCGGCAAGATCACGCCGAAGGGCGAAAGCCCGATGACGCCGGAAGAAAAGTTGCTCCGCGCCATCTTCGGCGAAAAGGCCTCGGACGTTCGCGACACCTCCATGCGCATGCCCCCGGGCACCTTCGGCACGGTCGTCGAAGTGCGCGTCTTCAACCGCCACGGCGTGGAGAAGGACGAGCGCGCGATGGCGATCGAGCGCGAGGAGATCGAGCGTCTGGCCAAGGACCGCGACGACGAACAGGCGATTCTCGATCGCAACGTCTATGCGCGCCTTTCCGACGTGCTGGTCGGGAAGGAAGCGATCGCCGGACCGAAAGGCTTCAAGAAGGGCTCGAAGCTGTCGAAGGACACGCTCGACGAGTATCCGCGTTCGCAATGGTGGCAGTTCGCCGTGGAGAACGAGAAGCTCCAGGGCGAGCTCGAGGCTCTGCGCGGCCAGTATGACGAGTCCAAGAAGGCGCTCGAGCAGCGCTTCATGGACAAGGTCGAGAAGGTGCAGCGCGGCGACGAAATGCCTCCGGGCGTCATGAAGATGGTCAAGGTCTTCGTGGCGGTGAAGCGCAAGATGCAGCCGGGCGACAAGATGGCCGGCCGTCACGGCAACAAGGGTGTCGTGTCGCGCATCGTTCCGGTCGAGGACATGCCTTTCCTCGAGGACGGCACGCATGCCGATATCGTGCTCAACCCACTGGGTGTGCCGAGCCGCATGAATGTCGGCCAGATCCTGGAAACGCATCTGGGCTGGGCTTGCGCAGGCATGGGCAGGAAGATCGGCGAGCTGATCGACGCGTATAAGGGTGGCGGCGACATCAAGCCGCTGCGCAAGACGCTGGAAAGCTTCATGCCGGCCAACGACCGCAACGAGCCGATCCGCGAATATGACGACGAGAGCATCGTTCGCCTGAGCGAGCAGATGCGCCGCGGCGTCTCGATCGCGACCCCGGTGTTCGACGGCGCGCATGAGGCCGACATCAACACCATGCTGGAGCAGGCAGGCCTGCACACCAGCGGTCAGTCGCAGCTCTATGACGGCCGCACCGGCGAGCCGTTCGATCGCAAGGTGACGATGGGCTATATTTATATGCTCAAGCTGCATCACCTGGTGGACGACAAGATCCACGCGCGTTCGATCGGTCCGTACTCGCTCGTCACCCAGCAGCCGCTGGGCGGCAAGGCGCAGTTCGGCGGCCAGCGCTTCGGCGAAATGGAGGTCTGGGCGCTCGAAGCCTACGGCGCCGCCTACACGCTGCAGGAAATGCTGACGGTGAAGTCGGACGACGTCGCCGGCCGCACCAAGGTCTACGAGGCGATCGTGCGCGGCGACGACACGTTCGAGGCGGGCATTCCGGAGAGCTTCAACGTTCTCGTCAAGGAAATGCGCTCGCTGGGCCTCAATGTGGAGTTGGAGAACACCCAGGTCGAAGAGACCCCGACGCGTCTGCCCGACGCAGCCGAGTAAAGCCTACGGCGCGCCGCTCTAGGATGCGGCGCGCCCTTCAAATTTTCCGGTCGGGCAACCGGCCAGTCTGCGGACATTTCGTCCGCGATCGATGCAAGGGGTTATCGAGGACCCCGAAAGGAGAACGGCATGAACCAAGAGGTCATGAATCTCTTCAACCCGCAGGCGCCTGCGCAGGTGTTCGATTCCATCCGGATCTCGCTTGCCAGCCCAGAGAAGATTCTGTCCTGGTCGTTCGGCGAGATCAAGAAGCCGGAGACCATCAACTACCGCACCTTCAAGCCGGAGCGTGACGGCCTGTTCTGCGCGCGCATTTTTGGCCCGATCAAGGACTATGAGTGCCTGTGCGGCAAGTACAAGCGCATGAAGTACAAGGGTGTCATCTGCGAAAAGTGCGGCGTCGAAGTCACGCTGTCGCGCGTTCGCCGCGAGCGCATGGGCCATATCGAGCTCGCCGCGCCAGTCGCCCATATCTGGTTCCTGAAGTCGCTGCCCTCGCGCATCGGCACGCTGCTCGACATGACGCTCAAGGATATCGAGCGCGTGCTCTACTTCGAGAACTACATCGTCACCGAGCCCGGCCTCACCGCGCTGAAGGAGAACCAGCTCCTCAGCGAGGAAGAGTACATGCTTGCCGTCGACGAGTATGGCGAGGACTCTTTCACCGCCATGATCGGCGCCGAGGCCATCCATGACCTTCTGGCCGGCATGGACCTGGAGAAGATCGCCGGCGACCTGCGTTCGGAGCTGGCGTCGACCACCTCCGAGCTCAAGCAGAAGAAGTATCTGAAGCGGCTCAAGGTCGTGGAAAACTTCATGGAATCCGGCAACCGTCCGGAATGGATGATCATGAAGGTGGTTCCGGTGATCCCGCCGGACCTGCGTCCGCTCGTCCCGCTGGACGGCGGTCGCTTCGCCACGTCCGACCTCAACGATCTCTATCGCCGCGTCATCAACCGCAACAACCGCCTGAAGCGGCTGATCGAGTTGCGCGCGCCCGGCATCATCGTGCGCAATGAAAAGCGCATGCTGCAGGAAGCCGTCGACGCGTTGTTCGACAACGGCCGTCGCGGCCGCGTCATCACCGGCGCCAACAAGCGTCCGCTGAAGTCGCTGTCCGATATGCTCAAGGGCAAGCAGGGCCGGTTCCGCCAGAACCTGCTCGGCAAGCGCGTCGACTATTCCGGCCGCTCGGTCATCGTGACCGGTCCGGAGCTGAAGCTGCATCAGTGCGGCCTGCCGAAGAAGATGGCGCTCGAGCTCTTCAAGCCCTTCATCTACGCCCGTCTCGACGCCAAGGGTTTCTCCTCGACCGTCAAGCAGGCGAAGAAGCTGGTCGAGAAGGAGCGTCCGGAGGTCTGGGATATCCTCGACGAGGTCATCCGCGAGCATCCGGTGCTTCTGAACCGCGCGCCGACGCTGCACCGCCTCGGCATCCAGGCGTTCGAGCCGATCCTGATCGAAGGCAAGGCGATCCAGCTGCATCCGCTGGTCTGCACCGCCTTCAACGCCGACTTCGACGGCGACCAGATGGCGGTCCACGTGCCGCTGTCCTTGGAAGCGCAGTTGGAAGCCCGCGTGCTGATGATGTCGACCAACAACATCCTGCACCCGGCCTCCGGCGCGCCGATCATCGTGCCGTCGCAGGACATGGTTCTCGGTCTCTACTATCTCTCGATCGTCAACCAGAACGAGCCGGGCGAAGGCATGGTGTTTGCCGACATGGGCGAGCTCCAGCATGCGCTGGAGACCAAGGCCGTGACGCTGCACGCCAAGATCAAGGGCCGCTTCCGCACCGTCGACGCCGAAGGCAAGATGGTGTCGAAGATCTACGACACCACGCCTGGCCGCATGATCATCGGCGAACTGCTGCCGAAGAACGTCAACGTGCCGTATGAGACCGCCAACCAGGAGATGACCAAGAAGAACATCTCCAAGATGATCGACACCGTCTACCGCCACTGCGGTCAGAAGGAGACGGTCATTTTCTGCGATCGCATCATGGCGCTCGGCTTCGCGCATGCCTGCCGCGCCGGCATCTCGTTCGGCAAGGACGACATGCTGATCCCGGATTCCAAGATCAAGCTGGTCTCCGAGACCGAGGCTTTGGCCAAGGAATACGAGCAGCAGTACAATGACGGCCTGATCACCCAGGGCGAGAAGTACAACAAGGTCGTCGACGCTTGGGCCAAGTGCTCGGAAAAGGTCGCCGACGAGATGATGGCCCGCATCAAGGCGGTGGAGTTCGAGGACAACGGCCGTCAGAAGCCGATGAACTCGATCTACATGATGTCGCATTCGGGTGCGCGCGGTTCGCCCACCCAGATGCGTCAGCTCGCCGGCATGCGTGGCCTGATGGCCAAGCCCTCGGGTGAAATCATCGAGACGCCGATCATCTCGAACTTCAAGGAAGGCCTTACCGTGCTCGAGTATTTCAACTCGACCCACGGCGCCCGCAAGGGTCTGGCCGACACCGCCTTGAAGACGGCGAATTCGGGTTACCTCACCCGCCGTCTCGTCGACGTGGCGCAGGACTGCATCGTCAACTCCGTGGATTGCGGCACCGACAAGGGCCTCACCATGCAGCCGATCGTCGATGCCGGTCAGGTCGTCGCTTCGGTCGGCCAGCGCGTGCTGGGCCGCACCGCGCTCGACGACATCAACCATCCGGTCTCCGGCGAATTGCTGGTCAAGGCCGGAACGCTGATGGATGAGCGCGACGTGGAGCAGATCGAAAAGGCCGGCGTGCAGTCGATCCGCATCCGTTCGGCGCTGACCTGCGAGGTCAGGACCGGCGTGTGCGCTGTCTGCTACGGTCGCGACCTTGCCCGCGGTACCCCTGTCAACCAGGGCGAGGCTGTCGGCGTCATCGCGGCGCAGTCGATCGGCGAGCCGGGCACCCAGCTCACCATGCGTACCTTCCACATGGGCGGCACGGCGCAGGTGGTGGATAGCTCGTTCCTTGAAGCCTCCTACGAGGGCAAGGTGCAGATCCGCAACCGCAACGTGGTTCGCAACTCGGAAGGCCAGCAGATGGTCATGGGCCGCAACATGGCGGTGCTTATCCTCGATGAGACCGGCAAGGAGCGCGCCACGCACCGCGTCGCCTATGGTTCGCGTATCTTCGTGGACGATGGCGACAAGGTGAAGCGCGGCCAGCGTATCGCCGAGTGGGATCCCTATACCCGCCCGATCCTCACCGAAATCGAGGGCAGGGTGGCGTTCGAGGATCTGGTCGACGGCATCTCCGTGCAGGAAACGGCCGACGAGTCGACCGGCATCACCAAGCGTGAGGTCATCGACTGGCGTTCGACGCCGCGGGGCAGCGACCTGAAGCCCGCGATCGTCATCCAGGACGCCAAGGGCAAGGTCGGCAAGCTGTCGAAGGGCGGCGATGCACGCTTCCTGCTCTCGGTCGAGGCCATCCTCTCGGTCGAGCCGGGCGCGCATGTCCGTCCGGGCGACGTGCTTGCGCGTATCCCGATGGAAAGCGCCAAGACCAAGGACATCACCGGCGGTCTGCCGCGTGTTGCGGAATTGTTCGAGGCCCGCCGTCCGAAGGATCACGCCATCATCGCCGAGATCGATGGCACGATCCGCTTCGGCCGCGACTACAAGAACAAGCGCCGCATCATCATCGAGCCGCATGACTCGACGCTCGAGCCGGTGGAGTACCTGATCCCGAAGGGCAAGCCGTTCCATCTCCAGGACGGCGACGTCATCGAGAAGGGCGACTACATCCTCGACGGCAACCCGGCGCCGCACGACATCCTGGCGATCAAGGGCGTAGAGGCGCTTGCCTCCTACCTCGTCAACGAGATCCAGGAGGTCTACCGCCTGCAGGGCGTGTCGATCAACGACAAGCACATCGAGGTGATCGTTCGCCAGATGCTGCAGAAGGTCGAGATCACCACGCAGGGCGACTCGACCTACATCCCGGGCGACCACGTCGACGTGATCGAACTGGAAGAGGTCAACGAGCGCCTGATCGAGGACGGCAAGAAGCCGGCCGAAGGTCAGCCGGTGCTGCTCGGCATCACCAAGGCCTCGCTGCAGACGCCGTCCTTCATCTCGGCCGCTTCCTTCCAGGAGACGACCAGGGTGCTCACCGAGGCCGCGGTTGCCGGCAAGACCGACATGCTGCAGGGCCTGAAGGAAAACGTCATCGTCGGCCGTCTGATCCCGGCCGGCACGGGCGGTACGATGAGCCAAATCCGGCGCATCGCCACCTCGCGCGACGAACTCATCATCGACGAGCGCCGCAAGGCCTCCGGTGCCGAGGTCGCCGACCCGATGCTGACCGACATGGTCAACGCCGCGCAGTGAGCGGCTTGACATGAGAAACGATGAGAAGGGGCCCACGTGGCCCCTTCTTGCATTTCAAGAGCTGATCCCGAAAAGCGGACACCGGTTTTCGGAAGAGATCATGATCGAATAAAGAGACCAGATCAGTATGACGGTTCTATTAGCCGTCATCCTGATCTGGCTTCACGAACGAGGAAGAACCATGAGCAGCAAGACTTGGACGGCTGTCGACGACTACATCGTTTCCTCTCTTTTCGAAGCGGATCCCGTCCTGGATGCGGTGCTTAAGGCCAACCGCGATCAGGGCCTGCCCGCGATCGACGTGTCGGCCGCGCAGGGCAAGCTGCTGTCGCTGCTGGTGCGCATCCGCGGCGCGAAGAAGGTGCTGGAGGTCGGCACGCTTGGCGGCTACTCGACCATCTGGATGGCGAGAGGATTGCCGGCGGACGGCAAGGTCGTGACGCTGGAACTCGATCCGCACCACGCCAAGGTCGCGTGCTCGAATTTCGAGCGGGCAGGGGTTTCCGACAGGGTCGACCTGCGCGTGGGGCCTGCGCTGCAGTCGCTTGGCAAGCTGGCGGACGAAGGTGCCGGACCGTTCGACCTCATCTTCATCGATGCCGACAAGCCGAACAACCCGAACTATCTGACCCGGGCCATGAAGCTGTCGCGCCCAGGCACCGTCATCGTCTGCGACAATGTCATCCGCGACGGCGCGGTCGTGAAAAAGAGCAGCGGCGACGCCAATGTCGAAGGCGCTCGCGCCGCGTTTTCGTTCATCGGAGGCGAAAAGCGGCTGGACGGCACCGCCATCCAGACCGTAGGCGCCAAGGGCTATGATGGCTTCGCCATCGCGATCGTCGAGTGAGGATGCCGTTGGCCTCGGCGCTTTGCCGCCGGCTCAGTCGAAGAACGCCTCGACCACGTTGCGCTTGCCGAGCATGAAGGCATCGGCGACGTGCTGCAGCGGCGCGAGGTCGACATCGGAAGTCCCTGCGCGAACGATCTCGGCGAAACGCATGTAAAGCATCGGATATTCGGCCTCGGGCTCGTCGTGGACGATCTTGCCGTCGACGGCGAGCTTGGCGCCGCCGCCCGACAGCACCATCTTGCCCTTGTCGGTCTCGGCGACGATGTCCCAGCTCTGAGGGCCGGTCTGAAGCCAGTCGAGCTCCATCATCACCGGCAGGCCGTTGGGCGTGCGGAAGGCGACATGGGCCGCGACCGGTGCCGCGCGGTTCTCCGGAAAATCGAGCACGGCCGAGGTGATGAACATAGCAGGCAGGATGTGCGTGGCGATCGACAGCGCGTTGATGCCGGGATCGAACACGCCGAAGCCGCCGGGTTCCCAGATCCATTCCTGGTTCGGGTGCCAGCGGCGCACATCTTCCTTCCAATTGATGGCGGCCGAAGTCAGTCTGGCCGAGGCAAGGAACGCGCGCGCGGCCTCCACCGCCGGCGCATAGCGCGAATGCCAGCTGGCGAAGAGCGAGACACCGTTCCTCTCGGCAAGCGCCTTGAGGTGTTCGACTTCGCTGACCGTGGCGCCCGGCGGCTTTTCGAGGAACACATGTTTTTTCGCCTCCAGCGCGGTGCGCGCGGCGTCGTAACGGAACTGCGGCGGCATGCAGAGCGAGACCGCCTCGATGCCGGGTTCGGCCGCAAGCATGGTTTCGATCGTTGGATAGTTTGGGATCCCGTCGACTTTGCCGTGGCGGCTGGCCGCGGCGGCGAGCTGAAAATCCCCATCCTTGGCGACCGCCGGCAAATGCTGGTCGCGCACGATCTTGCCCACACCGACGATGCCGAGCTTGATGGGACTGCTGGTCATGGAAACTCCAAGGAATGAAAGGGTGCCTAGGCGGGGCAGGTTTGTCCGGCGGGTTCTGGGAAATATGAAGGCTGGACGCGCTTTTCAGATCGGCTCTTCAAAGGTGACGATCGAAACTTCGCCTTCGAGCGCGCCCTGATAGGCCGACAGATGCGGCTCCTCGTCGGGCTCGCCTTCCATGTCGCCGATCTGGTCGAGTTCGGCCTCGGCGTAACCTTCCGCAGCGAGCGATTCGAGCGCGCGGCGCACGGCAGAATCATCGTCGGGCGCCACCAGCATCACATGCACGCCCTCCGGCTTGCCGCCTTTCTTCTTCCAGACCCGCCCGGTGATGATCGTGACCGGCCGTTCTTCATTGTCGTTCACGGGCTGATTCCTCGTTTTCCCGGAGATTGTCCGGGGCAAGCCGCCTTTTGGCACGAAGCAAGGGCACAGGACAGCGCAAAGCCGGTCACTTTCTTCCTCGCTCTTGGAAAAAGACGCAAGAAAATTACATGCGTTTCTCGCATGGCTGCCCAGCCTCGGGTTGGGCGCAATATTTGTCGCGCCGGGGTTGACGGACCCTGGGGTTGCGGGTAGAAGCCGCGACGTCAGAACCGATGTGAGGCTCTCCTGTCCGAAGCGACACGCTTTGGAGTTTGCCTCAAACAGGGTTCGTTTTACGAGCGAAAAAGACATTTCCGGCGCGCATGAAGCGGCTCCCGCTTCCTCTGCAATTTGTTCGGGCAGGACCGCGAGGCGCGGTGTGTTGCCCGAATTTGCGTATGGAAATGACGCTTTGAGCGGCCCTGACAGGGCAGACACGGAATTGAGAGACAAGAGGGTTTAATGCCTACCGTCAACCAGCTGATCCGCAAGCCGCGCCTGGCGCCGGTGAAGCGCAACAAGGTCCCGGCCATGCAGCAGAACCCGCAGAAGCGGGGCGTCTGCACGCGCGTCTACACCACGACGCCGAAGAAGCCGAACTCGGCGCTGCGCAAGGTGGCCAAGATTCGCCTGACCAACGGTTTTGAAGTGATCGGCTACATCCCCGGCGAAGGCCACAACCTTCAGGAGCACTCGGTGGTCATGATCCGCGGCGGTCGCGTCAAGGATCTGCCGGGCGTCCGCTACCACATCATCCGCGGCGTGCTCGACACGCAGGGTGTGAAGAACCGCAAGCAGCGTCGTTCGAAATACGGCGCCAAGCGTCCGAAGTAAGGGTTTCCCATGTCCCGTCGTCACAGTGCAGAAAAGCGTGAGATCAATCCGGACCCCAAGTTCGGCGATCTGATCGTCACCAAGTTCATGAACGCCGTCATGTATGACGGCAAGAAGTCGGTTGCCGAGACCATCGTCTATGGCGCGCTGGACCAAGTCCAGGCCAAGACCAAGCAGGAGCCGGTCACAGTCTTCCATCAGGCGCTCGACAATGTCGCGCCGCATGTGGAAGTGCGCTCGCGTCGCGTCGGCGGCGCCACCTACCAGGTTCCGGTCGACGTGCGCCCCGAGCGCCGTCAGGCGCTGGCCATCCGCTGGCTGATCGCCGCGGCCCGCAACCGCAACGAGACCACCATGGTCGACCGCCTTTCGGGCGAGCTGATGGACGCGGCCAACAACCGCGGCACGGCCGTCAAGAAGCGTGAAGACACCCACAAGATGGCGGAAGCCAACCGCGCCTTCGCGCATTACCGCTGGTAACGCGAAAGAGACTGAGAGGCACCTCCCATGGCCCGCGAATACAAAATCGAAGACTACCGCAATTTCGGTATCATGGCGCATATCGACGCCGGCAAGACGACGACGACCGAGCGCGTCCTCTACTACACGGGCAAGTCGCACAAGATCGGCGAAGTCCATGACGGCGCTGCCACCATGGACTGGATGGAGCAGGAGCAGGAACGCGGCATCACCATCACGTCGGCCGCGACCACGACCTTCTGGAAGGGTCGTGACGGCAAGATGCGCCGCTTCAACATCATCGACACCCCCGGACACGTCGACTTCACCATCGAGGTCGAGCGTTCGCTGCGCGTGCTCGACGGCGCCATCGCGCTGCTCGACGCCAACGCCGGCGTGGAGCCACAGACCGAGACCGTGTGGCGCCAGGCTGACAAGTACCATGTGCCGCGCATGATCTTCTGCAACAAGATGGACAAAATCGGCGCCGACTTCTACCGCTCCGAGGAAATGATCGCCTCGCGCCTCGGTGCGCAGGCCGTCGTCATGCAGCTGCCGATCGGTGCCGAGACCGAGTTCAAGGGCGTTGTCGACCTCGTCGAGATGAACGCGCTCGTTTGGCGCGACGAGACCCTTGGCGCTGCCTGGGACGTCGTCGAGATCCCGGCCGATCTCAAGGAGAAGGCCGAGCAGTACCGCGAGAAGATGATCGAAGCCGCCGTCGAGATGGACGAGACCGCGCTCGAGAACTACCTCGAAGGCAAGATGCCGTCGAACGACGAGATCCGCGCGCTGATCCGCAAGGGCACCATCGCGGTCAAGTTCTACCCGATGTTCTGTGGCTCGGCCTTCAAGAACAAGGGCGTGCAGCCGCTGCTCGACGCCGTTGTCGAATACCTGCCGTCGCCGATCGACGTGCCGGCCATCAAGGGTGTCGACGCCAAGACCGACGCCGAGATCGAGCGTCATGCCGATGACAACGAGCCGCTGTCGATGCTGGCGTTCAAGATCATGAACGACCCGTTTGTCGGTTCGCTGACCTTTGCCCGCATCTATTCGGGCAAGCTCGCCAAGGGAACCTCGGTCGACAACACCGTAAAGGGCAAGAAGGAGCGCATCGGCCGCATGCTGCAGATGCATGCGAATTCGCGCGCCGACGTCGAAGAAGCTTACGCAGGCGACATCGTCGCCCTGGCTGGCCTCAAGGACACGACCACCGGCGACACGCTCTGCGATCCGCTGCACCCGGTCATCCTCGAGCGCATGGAATTCCCCGATCCGGTCATCCAGATCGCCATCGAGCCGAAGACCAAGAACGACCAGGAAAAGATGGGCCTCGCGCTGCATCGCCTGGCGGCCGAGGATCCGTCCTTCCGCGTCAAGACCGACGAGGAAAGCGGCCAGACCATCATCGCCGGCATGGGCGAGCTGCATCTTGACATCATCGTCGACCGCATGCGCCGCGAGTTCAAGGTCGAAGCCAATGTCGGCGCGCCGCAGGTGGCTTATCGCGAGACGATCACCCGCACCCACGAGCAGGACTACACGCACAAGAAGCAGACCGGCGGTACCGGCCAGTTCGCCCGCGTCAAGATCATATTCGAGCCGAACACCGAGAGCGAAGAGTTCGTGTTCGAGTCCAAGATCGTCGGCGGTGCGGTTCCGAAGGAATACATCCCGGGCGTCGAGAAGGGCATCAACAGCGTCATGGGTTCCGGTCCGTTCGCCGGCTTCCCGATGATCGGTGTCAAGGCCACCCTGATCGACGGCGCCTTCCACGACGTCGACTCCTCGGTTCTGGCGTTCGAAATCGCCTCCCGCGCCTGCTTCAAGGAAGCGGCTCCGCGCCTCGGCGTGCAGCTTCTGGAGCCGATCATGAAGGTCGAGGTCGTGACGCCGGAAGATTACGTCGGTGGCGTCATCGGCGACCTCAACGGCCGTCGTGGCCAGATCCAGGGTCAGGAAGCGCGCGGCGTTGCCGTCGTCATCAACGCGATGGTGCCGCTCGCGAACATGTTCAAGTACGTCGACAATCTGCGTTCGATGTCGCAGGGCCGCGCCCAGTACACGATGCAGTTCGACCACTACGAGCCGGTTCCGACCGCGGTCGCCCAGGAAGTTCAGAAAAAATACGCGTAACTCGAGCGGGTTGCACGAGACCTTAATTCAAGGCCCGCACGGGCAGGCAGGAATGGAGAGATCACATGGCAAAAGGTAAATTCGAGCGCACCAAGCCGCATGTGAACATTGGCACGATCGGTCACGTCGATCATGGCAAGACGTCGCTGACGGCGGCGATCACGAAGTATTTTGGCGAATACAAGCGCTATGACCAGATCGACGCGGCACCTGAAGAGAAGGCGCGCGGCATCACGATTTCGACGGCGCATGTCGAGTATGAGACGGCCAACCGTCATTATGCCCACGTCGACTGCCCCGGCCACGCCGACTATGTGAAGAACATGATCACCGGTGCGGCGCAGATGGACGGCGCGATCCTGGTCGTTTCGGCCGCCGACGGCCCGATGCCGCAGACCCGCGAGCACATCCTGCTTGCCCGCCAGGTCGGCGTTCCCTCGATCGTGGTGTTCCTGAACAAGGTTGACCAGGTCGACGACGCCGAGCTGCTGGAACTGGTCGAGCTCGAGGTTCGCGAGCTTCTGTCGAAGAACGAGTTCCCCGGCGACGACATTCCGATCGTCAAGGGCTCGGCTCTGGCTGCGTTGGAAGACTCCAACAAGACCATCGGCGAGGACGCCATCCGCGAGCTGATGGCGCAGGTCGA
>NZ_VFTH01000025.1:0-74641 GCF_006439375.1 Mesorhizobium sp. B4-1-1 | reverse complement strand
GATACGGGCTGGCCGATAAAGGCGGGAGGGGTGGGCCAGGGGGTGGAGCTGATCTCCCCCCTTGTGGGGGAGATGGCCGGCAGGCCAGAGGGGGGCGCTGTCCCGCTGACCTGACCGCGTTATTCGGATGGACTTCCAAGCCCGGTCACGGTGCCGATATGCTGGCAAACATTATCGATGTCGCGAATAACATCTTCGTTCCAGAACCGCAGAACGGTCCAGCCACCTTTCTCCAGCCGCGCAGTCCGTGCCTCATCGCCTGCGACGGCATCGGCTTCTCCGTGCTGAGACCCGTCGACCTCGACGACGAGCTTCTTCTGCGGGCAAGCGAAATCTACGATATATCCGGCGATCGGAAACTGGCGCCGGAAGCCTAGGCCCATCAACCGATGGGCGCGAAGCTCGTTCCAAAGCTTCAATTCGGCTACTGTCGTCACCTTGCGCATTGATCTGGCGTTGGCGCGGTGTTTTGGCGGCAGCGGCGTATGGGGCATTTGCATCGCTCGGTGATTGTTAAGGTTCGCGCTCTACGGCGCCCCCCTCTGTCCTGCCCGGACATCTCCCCCACGAGGGGGGAGATTGGCAGCTTCGACGCCTACCCCACAAACCCCACCCTTTTATGGCTCCCGTCACAAAACGGCTTGTTCGCCGAGTGCCCGCAACGGCAGAGGAACACCTTGGTCGTGCGCGCGATCGTATGTCCTGTCCCGGTGACGATCTCGGCATTCCCCTCGACCTTGAGCGGGCCGTTGACCGTGGGCGTCACCGCCAGCGGGCCATCCCGCGCCTCCAACACCTGCGCTTCCTTCAGCGGCGGCTCGCCGGTGGCGGTGAAGCCGGCCTTGATGTGGCTGTTGTCGCAGAACGGCTTGTTCTGCGACAGGCCGCAGCGGCAAAGCGTGGCGCGGAAGACGGTTTCGTCGCCCAGCACGATCTCGGCATGCACCGCCAGCGGGCCGTTTTCCCTCAACCGCACGGTGTTGACCACCGGCGGCTTCTCCTGCGGTCCGCCATCCTTTCTGGTGTAGGTGATGGCGCCGGACGGGCAGTTCTGCGCCAGCGCCACGACCTGCTCGACGCTCGCCGCCTCCGGGTGGATCCACTCGCCCGGCGCGTTGGGCACGAAGACATGCGGGTTGCCGAGCACGCAATTGCGCGAATGGATGCAGCGCTTGCCGCTGAAAGAAACGTCGATCTTCTCGCCTTCGACCGTGCCTGCCATCTGGGTGGGGTCTCCTGTTGGGTTGAGGCGAGGCTAGGGCGGGGGCGAGAGGGGCGTCAAGCGGGGCAAGTGCACAGCCTTGGACGACAAGGTTCCTCGCCCACGAAGCTGGGGAACCAAGCATGAGAAGTCGGCAGATGCGGCGCCCCGCTACTCCGCCAGATCGACCGTCTCGGTGGAATGCTCGGTGCAGATGAAGCAGCAGGTGTCGCAGGGCTGGTCGTTGTCGGGGCCGACGCCGGCGGTGACGGAATCGTCGCCGTTCACCCAGGCGCCCCAGCAGATGTGCTCGCCGGGCTCGCAGGAGATCGGCACGGATTTCCGCGCCTTCGGCCGGATGAGGAACACCTTGTCGTCGCCCGGCCAGACTTTCTGGCTGTCACGGCTGAACAGTTCCACCGCGACGCCATCCGAACGCTGGTTGCGCACGAACACCGACATGTCGGCGGCGAAAGCCGGGGTGGCGAGAAGGAGGAAGGCGAGCAGAGCGCGAATCATGGCGAGGTCCCCGATGGGAGTAGAGCACGGGTGGGTTGCGTAATCTCCCCCCTTGCGGGGGAGATGCCCGGCAGGGCAGAGGGGGGCGCGAAGGATCACAGCGCCACCAGATAAAGTTCTCGTCCCACGAAGTGCGGAGAGGTACCCAAGCTTTGAGACGCCGGCGGGACAGCGCCCCCCTCTGTCCTGCCGGACATCTCCCCCGCAAGGGGGGAGATCAGCAGCTTGCGCACCCCGCCCGTTCTGCAACGTTGGCAATGCGCGAGGCCGCGCCCTACCTCCTCACCACCACATGCGGCGCGAATGTCTTCACGGCATCCACCATCATCTCGCCGCGCACGTCGAGCGAGGAGATTTCCATATGCACGATGTTCCGGCCGAAGGGCATGATCCCGAAGGCGTTGGCGGAGGAATATCGGATTGCGTCGGGCGGCTCCTCGGTGAGCTCGAAATTGAGCATCGCCGCGCCCTTGCCGCCGGCGGCAAGGCGCACGCTCCGCACCTTGCTCCACGGCACCAGCACGTCGCCGGCGCGGGCATCGCGGAAACCCTGGCTATCCAGCACCACCTTGACCGAAGTGTCGAAGGCGCCGCGCGCGATGAATACGCCCAGCCCCAGGCAGGCGGCGCCGAGCAGCGTGATCCACAGCACATGCCCGCCATCCGCGCCGGAGGCCACGCCCTGCAGCGCGCCGAAGCAGAAGATGCCGCCAAGCAGGAACGGCCCGACCGCGGGCAGGATCTTTCCCGACGGGCTGTTGCGGATTTCCAGCGGCGCGGCCATTGCCTCGCGATTCAACGCTCCGCTTTCAGCAAAGTCCAGATCCAGCCGATGAAGGTCAGCACCAGGAACGGGTAGCCGAGCGCCGGCAGAGGCGCGGAGGTGGGCAAGAGCGGCGCGCCCCACAGGATCATGAGGACCGAGACGGCGAAGAGCAGAGCGGCGACGAAAGCCGTGAGCCGCATCCACAGCGCGAAATTGGCCTGCGCGCTGACCATGACCAGCCCCGCCGCCCAGAGCGCAATGCCGCCGGCATAGGAAGGCACGCTGGCCTGCAGGCCCGCCGCGTTGCCGGCCAGAAGCAGGCTTTCGCCGACAAGGAAAGTCAGGAAACCGGCTGCGACGAGGTCATTGCCGAGCCGCTGGTATTTCATCGTGAGCAGCGCACTCGCGACGACGATGCCGACGCCGTCGATCGTCCAGACCGTTTCGCGCAGCGCGTCGCTCGCAACGAACGTGCCCGCCATGCCAAAAGCGCCGCCGATGGCGAGGCCGATCGCGGCGACAAGATCGAGAGTGGCGCGCATGTGATAGGTTTCCCCGAGCCAGGGGAAGGATACGCCAAGGTGCGGCACTCGCAAAGGTCGGTTAGGAATTAGCTGACGTCTTGCGTAGGCGCATTCACGGGATGAAAATTTTCCTGTGGCCTAATTTATATCGTACAAATCGCTCAATTCGCTCTGAGCACGCTTTACTTCAGAAGAGGTATATTTTGGCTTGAGCTCAAGAACCCGTTGTCGCATTTCTGCACTCTCGCCGGATAGACCCTCTTCATCATATAAAAAAAGTATCGTTGAAATGAGCTCCAGTTCTTTAGCGCTCTTCCCAGAAAATCGATCCCAAACTTTATCAATAGACCTCCGCTCAACCAGAGGTAAATTTGCTGCGACAAATGCTTCCGTTCGCCCCGTTTCCGTAACAGAGTAACTATTTTCCTGAGAATTGTAGGATACTTTCACCAATCCCAGAGCATTAGCTATATCCAAATCCGCCGCTAGCGTGCTGGAAAACGGTCCATAGGTATAGAACGAGAAACGATAACCGAATGTCTTACCCGAAACAGACGAAAGTATGTGTACAAATTTCTGGACTGCCTTTTTCCCCAAACGTCCGCTTCTCCCCTGCCGTTCTGCTAAATAAGCGATCAGCGCGTACTGCCGGGAAGTTCCCACAATGTCATCCTTGCAAAACGATAGACGGAATTTTGGCTCTTAGCGATTCGGCTGCGGATGATGCCACATAAAGCCGCTTTTGGTTAAGGGGCCTTAAAGATTTTACCACGCCCGATAACTCGAGGAGAGGTCTTGTGGTCACAAGTCCACCGTTTTCGACCCGAACGGGGATATCAGCTGCGAAGGACTTGTTTTCCTCCCAGACATAACTCCGCGTGCTATCGACTTCCGCCCGGACCCTATCAAAACGATCAAATGCTTTCGCGGCTAACTCCTCATTTTCGAACGATTCGCTGGTGTGATACACAAGACGGTAGTGGTTACGAGTACGAAGCATTTCTCCATGCTCGCCGCCACCCCCATTCGACAAAAGGCCCTGCACCTTCCAGTCATCCCATTTTACATACTTTTGAATATCCGCCTGCGACGTTGGTCTTGGAAAACAACCTTTCTTGCTAAGCATCTCCGCTAAAGCGTTTTGATAGTGGAAATCATATATAACTCGTGTTTTATGGAAATAAACATTATGAAACATCATGTATCTTGCGATCAGAAGCCCCTCCACTGAGTGCAAGCCATCTTCCTTAATCCCGACCGAAAGAGACCCATCTTCAGGATCTTCGCAAATGCATATTGTATTAAGTAAACGATCAAATTCATAATGCCCATATCTTACTCCACAATAGTAGGAGTCTCTCAGTAGATAATCCATACGGTCAGCATCCATGCGACCCGAAATAATATCCTTGCAAAGCGCTCCCATCGGATTTGGGGGAGACTTCTCTATAAGGCCTGTGATTTCAGGGAGAGTAATGCTTCGAGATGCAATATCCTTGTGATTTTTTATGAGTGGGAAAATTAGATATTCAAATATTTTGGACGAATACTCTTCATGCTGAAACAGGACCGCTTTGTCGCCTCCCTTCGCAGACCTTTTAACGGGGAAGAGGCCCTCTCCCGCGTGGGAAAAAGGCGAATGGCCTAAATCATGGACCAGCGCGGCCAATCGAATAATGATCCGCTGCCGTTCGGCGACACCGTCAGTCAAGCCGAACGCACTTTGCAATATGTCCTTGCTGCTTTTATCAGTTACCAGCGCATCAAAAGCTCTTGAAGCAGTGTGCATGACTCCAAGTGTATGTTGAAATCTTGTATGCATTGCGCCAGGATAAACATAGTCTGTCCAAGACAGCTGCCGAATTCGTCTAAGCCTTTGAAACTCGTTCGAGTTTATTAAGTCACGCTCAAGACTGGAAAACGGAATCATCCCGTGAATGGGGTCGCGTATTTCAAATTCGCGTGTTTCCATTTAGTAGACTCGATTTTCGACGCCAGCAGTCGATATCAAAATGATCTTTCCTGCAACTCATTTCATAGTTGCGATCTATATAGGTCAATAATTAACTGGCAGAAGTTACGGTCGAGCACTTGCCGGGCGGATTCCTTGGCGCGCCCCGCACCACCTTCCCCTCAATCCCGCCTCTTCAACGCCTGGATGAACGCCACCTGTGGAATATCCGCCTTGCCGAACTGACGCATCCGGTTCTGCACGCCTCGGCTCGTCCAAAAGCTCCCCACTCGCGTCAAAATTTGAGAACAAATCAAGAATTCTGTATATATTAGAAGGTGCGAATCGAAACAAGGAGGGCGCCTCCATGCCAGCATTCGGTATCTCTGCGTTTTTGCGCATCGTCCACATGAATGCGCGGCCACAGCTAACTGAATTGTATCGAAGATCAACGCCGAAAAAAGGCGGGTATGATTTTCACAATAGCCTTCGTCGACTTTCTCAGCTGCTAATGTCCGGGGAGTCATTAGAGAATGTTTTAGCGGCTGCCATGACAATTGTGCAGCCGCCTGAGAGACAGTCGGCTCAGCTCGGTCTGCGGCGGCTCGCAACTTGGAGAGCTCAAAATCCAGGTGCTATCTTGGACATTGCCCCCGTAACTGTGCAAAGCCCTGAGGCGCGGTTTTCCGTCACCTTCACTCCAAATTTTGGCCTTCGGATTGCAGACAGTTTTGTCGCAATACATGTTTGGAACACGGTAAAGCCACGTCTCGAAGAGCGATTGGTTCGAGCGATTCTATCGTCATTCCAACCTGCCTATCGGGCCACGGCTAGCTCACCGGACGATATCGCAGTTCTGTGCTTGCGCACTATGAGGCCCATCCGTCTTGGCGATGCCTCGGATGTTGCAGGGCTAGGTCAACTAATCTTCGCAAACATAGACAGTATTTTTCGGGATATCGCCGCGACACGCGAAGGCCCTCGGCCTGCCTCGGAAGATCGTCCGACACCGCCGCCCGGAGAGTAATCTCTACCGCGCAGCTTCAGCGTCGCGCTGGCGGGGGCCGCTGCCTGCCGGCAGCTCCCCCGCTTTCGAAGCCTGCCATCGATTCACCGGATCGATGGCTTGGCGCGCTGCGCGCGCCGACCGGCTTCTCAATCCCCCATCTTCAAGGCCTGGATAAACGCCTCCTGCGGGATATCCACCTTGCCGAACTGGCGCATCCGCTTCTTGCCCTCTTTCTGCTTGTCGAGCAGCTTGCGCTTGCGGGTCACGTCGCCGCCATAGCATTTGGCGGTGACGTCCTTGCGCAGCGCCGAGATGGTCTCGCGGGCGATGACCTTGCCGCCGATTGCCGCCTGGATCGGGATCTTGAACAGATGGTGCGGGATCAGCTCCTTCAGCTTCTCGCACATGGCGCGGCCGCGCTTTTCCGCCGCCGTGCGGTGCACCAGCATCGACAGCGCGTCGACCGGCTCCTCGTTGACCAGGATCGACATCTTGACCAGGTCGCCCTCGCGATAGTCGGTCAGGTGATAGTCGAAGGAGGCGTAGCCCTTGGAGATCGACTTCAGCCGGTCGTAGAAATCGAAGACCACTTCGTTGAGCGGCAAATCGTAGGTCAGCATGGCGCGTTTTCCGACATAGGAGAGATCGGCCTGGATGCCGCGCCTGTCCTGGCAGAGCTTCAGGATGCCGCCGAGATAGTCGTCGGGGGTGAGGATTGTGGCGCGGATCCACGGCTCCTCGATCGAGGCGATCTTGACCACGTCGGGCATGTCGGCCGGGTTGTGCAGTTCCTTCACCGAACCGTCATTGAGGTTCAGGCGGTAGACGACGCTCGGCGCCGTGGCGATGAGGTCGAGGTTGAACTCGCGCTCCAGCCGCTCCTGGATGATCTCCAGATGCAGCAGGCCAAGGAAGCCGCAGCGATAGCCGAAGCCGAGCGCGGCGCTGGTTTCCATCTCGTAGGAAAAGCTCGCATCGTTGAGACGCAATTTGCCGACGGCGGCGCGCAGATCCTCGAAATCGGCGGCGTCGACCGGGAACAGGCCGCAGAACACCACCGGCTGCGCCGGCTTGAAGCCAGGCAGCGCATGCGCGGTCTGGCGCTTGTCCTCGGTGATGGTGTCGCCGACGCGGGTATCGGCCACTTCCTTGATCGAGCCGGTGAAGAAGCCGAACTCGCCGGGGCCGAGCTCATCGACATTGATACGGGCCGGCGTGAAGACGCCGGTGCGCTCGACGAGATATTTGGCGCCGGTGCCCATCATGCGGATGGTCTGGCCCTTCTTGAGCACGCCGTCGATGATGCGCACCAGAACGATGACGCCGAGATAGGCGTCGTACCAGCTGTCGACCAGCATGGCCTTCAGCGGGGCGTTGATGTCGCCCTCGCGCGGCGGCGGCAGCTGGTGGACGATCGCCTCCAGCACGTCCGGCACGCCAAGCCCGGTCTTGGCCGAGATCAGCACCGCGTTGGAGGCGTCGAGGCCGATCACCTCCTCGACCTGCTCGCGGATGCGCTCGGGCTCGGCCGCCGGCAGGTCGACCTTGTTCAGCACCACGACGATCTCGTGGTTGTTGTCGATGGCCTGGTAGACATTGGCCAGCGTCTGCGCCTCGACGCCCTGGCTGGCGTCGACCACCAGCAGCGAGCCCTCGCAGGCGGCGAGCGAACGCGACACCTCATAGGCGAAGTCTACATGGCCGGGCGTGTCGATGAGGTTGAGGATATAGTCCTCGCCATTGTTGGCGCGGTATTTCAGCCGCACCGTCTGCGCCTTGATGGTGATGCCGCGCTCGCGCTCGATGTCCATGCTATCGAGCACCTGTTCCTTCATGTCGCGCGCCTCCAGCCCACCGGTGAGCTGGATCAGCCGGTCGGCAAGAGTGGATTTGCCATGGTCGATGTGGGCGACGATGGAGAAATTGCGGATGTGGTCGAGGGGCGTCGTCATGCGGCGCGCTTTAGCAGGGGCAGGGTTGAGGGGCAAGCGGTGGGACTTTTTCCTTCTCCCGTTCGCGGGGAGAAGGGAAGCGCCCCAATCACAAACCGGTGAAGCTGTAACGAACCTCTCCACCCCGGCGAAATGGGAGCATGACCCGCCGTAACGGAGACTGCTTCCCATGACCGGATCGACAACAAGGACCGCCCTGCTCGCCGGGGTGATGCTCGCCGCCACGCTCGGCGCCGCTTCGGCGCAGCCGCTCACCGTGGTCGAGCTGTTCACCAGCCAGGGCTGCTCGTCCTGCCCGCCGGCCAACGCCAACCTGATCAAGGTCAAGGACCAGCCGGGCGTGCTGGCGCTGTCGTTCAACGTCACCTACTGGGACTATCTCGGCTGGAAGGATACGTTCGGCCGCAAGGAGTTCACCGATCGCCAGGTGACCTACGAGCCGTCGCTCGGCCGGGACGGACCGTTCACGCCGCAAGTGGTGGTGAACGGCAGGCGCGACGGCGTGGGCGCGGCGCCCGGCGAGATCCAGAGCCTGATTGCCAAGGGCGGCCACACCCAGGGTCCGGAGCTTTCGCTCGACAAGGCCAAGGTCAGCATCGGCGCCGGCAAGGCGCCGGGCGGCGGCGCCGACATCTGGCTGGTGCGTTACACGAGAGGCGTCGTCGAGGTGCCGGTGGCGCGCGGCGAGAACACCGGCCGCACCCTGCCGCACGCCAATGTCGTGCATGTGCTGACGAAGCTCGGCAGCTGGAACGGCGAGGCCACCACGCTGCCGCTGCCGGCCGCCACCGGCGGCTTGAACACCGCGGTGCTGGTGCAGGCGCCAGGCGGCGGACCGATCCTGGCCGCGGCCGCCAACTGATCTCTTTTTCCCTACGCGCGGGGCCGCATGACAGCGGCAACGCATAACCCGGCCCGCTTCCGCGCGCCAAAACCCAAGGAGACTATCATGACCAAATATCTGACCCTGCCGGCACTCGCCTTCGCGCTTTCCGCTGCCGTCTTCGTCGCCGGCGCCCGCGCCGACGACACGACCAATGCGATGGCGACCGACGCCATGAAGCCGGCGACGGATGCCATGAAGCCGGCCGATGCCATGAAGCCCGACGCGATGAGCACCGAGGCGATGAAGCCGGCTACCACCGACGCGATGAAACCGGCCACGGATGCCATGAAGCCGGCGGATGCGATGAAGCCGGCACAGTAAGCCGCGTAGGATAGCGCAGCCCCGCTCCGAGACGGAGCGGGGGGGCGCCGTCGGCCGTAAGCCGCCGCACGGCAAAGTGAGAACCTCCCGGCGGCTTCGTTCGTATATACTGGGGCAACAGCAAGGAGATCAGGACATGAACGGCATCGAGACAAGGGCCGCGCGGCGATCGCCATTTTTCGCACGCGGCGCGGTTGCAGCGCTTGGCCTTGCGGCAGTCGCGGCGGCCGTCTTCTGGCAGAGCCCGGCCCGCTCGGCCGAGGACGCGGTGGTGATCCCGCCGCCGGCGATGGATGAGAAGGCGGCGAGCGGCACCGAGAAGGCGATCTTCGCCGGCGGCTGCTTCTGGGGCGTGCAGGGCGTGTTCCAGCACGTCAAGGGCGTGAGCAAGGCCGTTTCCGGCTATACCGGCGGCAGCGCCGAAAACGCCGTCTATGAAGTCGTCGGCACCGGCCGCACGGGCCACGCCGAATCCGTCGAGATCACCTACGACCCGGCGAAAGTCACCTACGGCCAGCTTTTGCAGGTGTATTTCTCGGTCGCGCACAATCCGACGCAGCTCAACTACCAGGGTCCGGATTCAGGCACGCAGTACCGTTCGACGATCTTCGCCGAGAATGACGAGCAGAAGAAGGTCGCCGAGAGCTACATCGACCAGCTCGACAAGGCCAAGGTGTTCGGCAAGCCGATCGTCACCACGCTCGAAACCGGCAAGACCTTCTACCCGGCCGAGGATTACCATCAGGACTTCCTGACGCTGAACCCGACCTATCCCTATATCGTCTACAACGACCTGCCCAAGATCGAGAATTTGAAGTCGCTGTTCCCGCAGCTTTTCAGCGAGAAGCCTGTGCTCGTGCTGGCCTCCAGCAAGAGCTGACGAAACGCCGGCCGGGTTCCGTAGCGCAGGGATTTCGATCGTCGGGTAAATGTCCGCGTGGGGCGGATGGCATGCCTTGGCGATTGGCCGAAACGCCCATCGCGATCGTCATCCACGGGCGGAGCAAGGAGCGAAGCGACGCGCGCAGACCCGAGGATCCATTCCGTGACGTCCGAGCGCTGCTACGGTGCAGAATTCTGCTCCGCTGCGCTCTTCGATCAAAGTCACGGAATGGATTCCAGGGTCTGCGCGACGCCGCTTCGCGGCTGCTCCGCCCTGGAATGACGAGGCTGGGAGGCTTCCGCCAATCCCCAGCGTTTGTGCCGACTTCACGGAAAGGAACGGTGAGGCCCCGATGGCAACCTCGCTGCTCGCACTTTCCTGGAATTGCTCCAGGCCGGTCTTGATGGATCCGCGAAAACCATCCGCCCTTTGTTTTGCTGGCAAACAGAACATAGTGTGAAGCAGTTCATAGAATTATACTTGACACTGCAGAACATTGACATCCGATCTTCTGCCGTCCCATAATCATCGCCGTCACCTTTCGAACATTCTGTTTCAACTGATCCGGGACCCTGTTTCCGGGGCGGATTCTTGTTGGCTGCCTTGATGAGCGGACATGCCGGCCGCGCGCTTTGGGAACAACAACAGATGGGGAGGAACGACAGATGGCCATCGACATAAAAGTCTCCGTCTACACCAATGGCGACGACGCCTTCGTCGCCTGGGCGCCCAGCGACTTCATCGCCGGATGTCGGGGCTTCCTTCTGGAGCGCGGCCGCAAGGCCGGCGCGACCGAGAAGATCGAGCCCGTCGAGAACCGCGTCGGCTTCACCAAGGACAAGCCGAAATCGGGCGACCACCGGCCGTCGGACGTGTGGCCGTTCCAGCGCTTCAACTGGACCGACCATGCGGCCGATGTCGGCAATGTGGTGCGCTACCGGGTGACCGCGATGATGAGCGCCGGCCCCGGCAAGCCGCTGACCAAGGGCGTGTCGAGCGACTGGACGGACTGGCATACGCTCGCCACCGACGCCGGCGGCGGCTTTTCCTGCTACTTCAACCGCGGCCTGGTGCTGTCGCAATTCGTCGCCCGCTACATGGCCAAGAACAAGCTCTCGCCGGCGGCCTTCAAGAAGAGCCTGCAGACCAATGGCGACGCAAAGTTCCGCGCTTTCCTGGAAGGCGATCTGGGGCTGCGCATGGTCGGGCTGACGCAAGGCGCCGGCGACGAACTGCATGCGGCACTCTACGAACTCGGCGACGCGACGCTGGAGACCGCGCTGATCGGGCTCGGGCCGCGGCTCCATCTCATCCTCGCCAACGGCTCCGACAAAAGCGGCGACGGCAACAAGGACGCGCGCAAGAACCTCAACGACCACGGCATCGCGACCATCGACCGGATGCTGAAATCGAAAGGCCTCGGCCACAACAAGTTCGTCGTGGTGTCGCAAGACGGCGAGCCGAAGCAGGTGTGGACGGGCAGCACCAACTGGAGCACGACCGGCCTCTGCACGCAGGTCAACAACGGCCTGCTGATCGAGGACGCGGCGGTGGCGGAGCATTTCCGCAAGCATTGGGACCTGCTCAAGGATGCCTCGCCGCCGAAGACCGACCCGGCCAATTTCACGCCGGCGCTGATGACGGACAACAACGCGCCGAAAACCTTCACGGTCGGTACCGCCAAGGCGACCGTCTGGTTCACCCGCACCTCCGACGGAGCCGACATGGCGGCGCTGCGCGATGTGATCACATCGGCCAGGCAGGCCGTGCTGTTCCTGATGTTCACGCCGGGCAAGCAGGGGCTGCATATGCTGGCCGGCCAGCGCGCCAGGGAAAAGGGCATGTATGTGCGTGGCGTGGTCTCGACGCTGAGCGCGAACGAGGGCGGCACCGAACAGAATTTCCTCGACATCGACCTGGTGAGCAGCGACCGGAAATTCACGCCCGACCGCTACGCGGTGGCGCAGCCGCAAGGCCTCGACGCGCCGCTCGGGCCATGGATCGCCGAGGTCAACCGGCGGACCTTCCTGTCGCAGATCGGCCACGCCATCGTGCATTCGAAGATCCTGGTGACCGACCCGCATTCAAACGACTGCGTGGTGGTGACCGGCAGCCACAATTTCTCGGCGCCGGCGAGCGAGAAGAACGACGAGAACCTGGTGATCGTGCGCGGCCACAGGAAGCTTGCCGCCGCCTATGCCACATACGCAATGTCGGTCTACAGCCACTACCGCTACCGGTCCTACATCCGTGAGATGCGGGCGCTGGGCAGGACGCCGTGGAGCTACCTCGACGACGACGATCAATGGCTGAAGACCGAGCTCAGGACCAAGGCGCAGGAGATCGCGTTCTGGACGGCGCAGACCTGATTTCCTTCGCCCCGTTTACGGGGAGAAGGTGCCCGAAGGGCGGATGAGGGGCAGCACCGGCGTAGGAATTTGGCGCCCCATCGCTTTGCCTGACAAGGTCAGCGCCGCCCCTCATTGCCCCTGCCTTGCATTTCTCGCCGTAAACGGGGAGAAAGAACCTCCTCCCTGTCCAGAACTGTCAGCAACGGCGTCGATTCATGGTTGCACCGGGCGGCATCCGACCTATATCAGGTGACCTTTTCCAGCCGGCCATATTTCAGCATGTCATCCATCATCTCGATCTCCGGTGTCACGAAAACCTATGCCACCGGCTTCAAGGCGCTGAAGGAAATCAATCTCGACATCGAGCGCGGCGAGATCTTCGCGCTGCTCGGGCCGAATGGCGCCGGCAAGACGACGCTGATCTCGATCGTCTGCGGCATCGTCAACCGTTCCTCCGGCAGCGTCAGCGTCGACGGCCACGACATCGGCAAGGATTATCGCGCGGCGCGCAGCCTGATCGGGCTGGTGCCGCAGGAGCTGACCATCGACGCCTTCGAGACGGTCTGGGCGACGGTGAACTACAGCCGCGGCCTGTTCGGCAAGGCGCCCAACGCGGCCTTCGTCGAAAAAGTGCTGCGCGACCTCTCGCTGTGGGACAAGAAGGACTCGAAAGCGATCACTCTGTCGGGCGGCATGAAGCGCCGGTTGATGATCGCCAAGGCGCTGTCGCACGAGCCGCGCGTGCTGTTCCTCGACGAGCCGACCGCGGGCGTCGACGTCGAACTGCGCCAGGACATGTGGGCGATGGTGCGGCGCCTGCGCGAAGACGGCGTCACCATCATCCTCACCACGCATTACATCGAAGAGGCCGAAGCGATGGCCGACCGCGTCGGCGTCATCAACAAGGGCGAGATCATCCTGGTCGAAGGCAAGGCCGAACTGATGCGCAAGCTCGGTCGCAAGCAGATGAAACTGGAACTGCGCGCGCCGCTTGCCGCCGTTCCGGACGGGCTTTCCCACTATTCATTGGAGCTGTCGGACGACGGCAACCAGCTCACCTACACCTATGACAACCAGAGCGACCGTCCGGGCGTCGCCTCGCTGATCCGCGACCTCGAGGCGGCCGGCATCCAGTTCCGCGATCTCGACACCAAGAACAGCTCGCTCGAAGAGATCTTCGTCAATCTTCTGAGGCAAGAGCCATGAACCTGCGCGCTGCCCCTAATTTTCGTGCGGTATGGGCGATCTACCGGGTGGAGATGGCGCGCGCCTTCCGCACGGTGCTGCAGAGCATCATCTCGCCGGTCATCTCGACATCGCTCTATTTCGTCGTCTTCGGCTCGGCGATCGGCTCGCGCATCAACGAGATCGACGGCATCGCCTACGGCGCCTTCATCGTGCCGGGCCTGATGATGCTGTCGCTGCTGACGCAATCGATCTCCAACGCCTCCTTCGCCATCTATTTCCCGAAATTCGTCGGCTCGATCTACGAGCTTTTGTCGGCCCCGGTCTCCTATCTGGAGATCATCATCGCCTATGTCGGGGGCGCCGCGACCAAGTCGATCATCCTCGGCCTGATCATCCTGGCCACCGCGGCACTGTTCGTGCCGCTCAGGATCGAGCATCCATTCTGGATGATCGCCTTCCTGGTGCTGACGGCGGTGACCTTCAGCCTGTTCGGCTTCATCATCGGCATCTGGGCAAAGACCTTCGAGCAACTGCAGCTGGTGCCGCTGCTGATCGTCACGCCGCTCACCTTCCTCGGCGGCAGCTTCTATTCGATCCACATGCTGCCGGGCATCTGGAAGACGATCACGCTGTTCAATCCGGTCGTCTACCTGATCAGCGGGTTCCGCTGGAGTTTTTACGGCAAGGCTGATGTCTCGGTCGGCGTCAGCCTCGGCATGACGCTGATGTTCCTGGCCATCTGCATCGCGATCGTGGCGTGGATCTTCAAGACGGGCTACCGGTTGAGGAACTGACGGACTTTCAGTTCCTCGCCCCACGAAGCGGCGGCGAGGAAAATACAGCCTCCTTCAAATCGCCTTCAGCAGGCGCAGCAGCCCCAGCATTTCCACGAAAGTTCCTTTGCGGAACGCGATATAGGTCGGCTCCTCGACGCCGTGGAAACGGCGTTTGAACGCGGCCTGGCCCTGCAGGTTGAAGCGCGAGCGGTTGACCCAGGGCGAGTTGTAGGCGCGCTGGAAGGCCCCGCGCCAGAAGCTCGATTCGGCGAAACCGCTCGGCTCGATGTCGAGCAGCGGCGAGAGACCGAGCGTCACCTCGGAGATGCCTTCCTCGCGAAAGCGGTCGACGGCGAATTTGGTCAAGCCGATTTCGGCATGCGGCGTCGCGTCGACCTGCTTGCGCTTGAAGGAAGTGGTGTAGCCGACCACCTTGCCGTCGCGGAACAGCGGGTCGAAATCGAGAATGGCGAGAAGCCGGCCTTCGGGGCTGTGCAGGAGGAAGCGGCGCATGTCGGCGCCGAGCTCTTCGGAAAAGCGGCGGTTGAGGAAACCCATCTCCCAGCGCTTGATGATGCGCTCCTTGCGCCAGTCGGCGGAAAGCTGTTTGATCTCCTCGAGCAGCCTGTCGCCCTTGTCCTCGGCGAGGGTAAAACCCTTCTTGGTCAGCCAGCGCTCGGAATAGCGCACGGTTTCGTTGCGCTTGCCGGAAAAATCATGCGCCGGCAAAAGCAGCCTGGTGTCGATGCCGAGGCGATTGACCTGGTAGCCGAGGCCGGCCAGCACCTTGGCGGTGTCGGCGCCGACCTGGACGAACCACGGGCCGCCGGCGGCCTCGACGAAGCGCTTGATATAGGCCGGGCGGTCGGCCGGGTCGGCCACCGGATCGCCCAGCGCGAAATGGCGGCTCATCTTGGTGCCGAACGCTATGTAGCCGTCGCCATCGCTGAAATAGGACAGTTTCTGCTGCACGGCCGTGGAGTAGGCGAGCGAGAAATCGCCATGGCGGCGCACCAGCGCCAGGCGTTCGGCATCCGTCAACTCGCGCCGCGGAACCTTGGGCGCCACGGCGTCGAGAAGCCTGTCGAAATAGATGCGCAGGGGCGCCATGAGCTCCGCATGCCAAGAATGGATGACCTGCCGCCCTCAGGTCGCGAATCGCTGGCGACCGCTGCCGGCCACGTCGCGCCAGCGCGATATAGGATGCAATTGGCGGCGAATGAAGGGCAAACGTCCGAAAGCGTCCAGTATCGTCCATCGACCGCGCGAAACGCGCCATGCGCGCGTCGGTTTTGGCGCAATCCTCGGCGTCGCGCAACCGGGCGTGACGCGTAGCGTGGCGCTGCTTGCTCGCGTCTCTCACCAAGCCCGGCCCCTTCGGCGCGCGGCGAGGTTGCCTACCTGCACGCCTATGACAGCGATGCGGCGACGATCGGCTTTACGAGTCGATCGGCTTCCGCCCGAGGAACAGGATGAACATGGCAATGCTTCAATGCGCCGGATGACGGAAGGGGGAGGATTTCGGATCGATCGAAATCCTCCCTCTCGAGGTCACACCGCGATCTTGCCGCCGCCCTGCTTCGTAATCGCGACGACCGACGGCCTTACCGGCATGTCCGGCTTGAAGTCCGGCCAGCGGGTCGACGGGTCTTCGTAATGGGACGGACGGCCAAAGCCTTCCCAGTCCTCGCCGCCGTCGCCCGGATGCTGGACGGCGACGAAAGCCGTCTGGTCGTCAGGCGCGAACAGCGGGCCGCACATCTCGGCGCCGATCGGCACGCGGAAGAACAGTTTCGACGTTGCCCGCGCGTCACCCTCGGTATCGACCGCCCACAGGCCGTCGGTGCGGCCGGTGGCCTTCGGACCCTGGCCGTCGGTGGCGACCCACAGGCGCCCGGCGGAATCGACGGCGCAATTGTCCGGCATGCCGAACCAGCCATGGGCGGTGGTCGCGGTGGAGAAGGTGGCGCCGACATCGGCCACCGACGGATCGCCACATTTCAACAGCACCTCCCATTTGCCCTTGGTCGCGGCGAAATCGCCGCCTTCCTCGACGATCTCGATGATGTGGCCGAAGGCGTTGCCAGCGCGCGGATTGGCGGCGTCGACCTGCTCGGCCTTGCGCTTGGTGTTGTTGGTCAGCATGACGTAGACCTTGCCGTTGCCGGCATTGGGCTGGATGTCCTCCGGCCGGTCCATCTTGGTGGCGCCGAGCAGGTCGGCGGCGCGCCGCGTCTCGATGAGAACGTCGGCCTGGGAAGCAAAACCGTTCTCCGCCGTCAGCGGGCCTTCACCGAAAACGATCGGGATCCATTCGACCGAACCGTCCTCGGCGAACTTCGCCACATGCAGCGTGCCGTCGTCGAGCAGGTCCATGTTGGCCGCGCGGTCATCGGGATTGAACTTACCGGCGGTGACGAATTTGTAGACATAGTCGAAGCGTTCGTCGTCGCCGAGATAGAAGACGACGCGGCCGTCCCTGGCGACGATCGACTCGGCGCCCTCATGCTTGAAGCGGCCCATGGCGGTGCGCTTCCTCGGCACCGACGCCGGATCGTTGACGTCGACCTCGACGATCCAGCCGAACCGATTGGGCTCGTTCGGCTCCTTGGCGAGGTTGAAGCGGTCGTAATGCGCGCCCCACTCATAGGCGCCTTCCGGAATGCCAAGGCGCTTGTAGTTGGCGGCCTCCCTGTGGCCTTCCGGCAATTCGCCCGAGAAATAGCCGTGGATGTTCTCCTCGGCCATCACATAGGTGCCCCAGGGCGTGACGCCGCCGGCGCAGTTGTTGACGGTACCGATGACCTTCGCGCCGGACGGGTCGGCATTGGTCTTGACGCGATCGTGGCCGGCGACCGGGCCGGACAGCGCCATCTCGGTGGTGGACATGATGCGGCGGTTGAGCTTGCCGTCGCGCACGACCTGCCACTTGCCGCCTTGCTTGCGGATTTCGACGATTGTGCCGCCATGTGCGGCCATCTCGACATCGACCTGCTCCTTCGAGAGCGGCGCCACCTCGGCGGCCTTCTTGCCGTCCTTCTCGACGATCGAGACGATGCCGGGGAACATCAGATGCGGGTTGGTGTATTCGTGATTGACGACCAGCAAGCCGTGCTCGGCGGAGCCATCGATCGGGATATAGCCGACATAGTCGTTGTTGTAGCCGAACTGCCTGGCCTGGGCTTCGGCCGATTGTTTTGCCGGATCGAACTCCGGCGAGTCGGCGAACAGCGGATCGCCCCAGCGCAACAGCACGTCGGCGTCATAGCCCGGCGCGACATGGTGCTTGTCGTCGATGCCGGCCTCGAGCTCGTCGAACTTGAAAGCCGAAGCCTCTGCGGCGCGCGCCTCGTCGGCGGCGATCAGCGCCAGCGGGCTGACGGTGGCGGCAATGGCCGAGACGGCCAGCGAGCCCATGAGAAAGCCGCGGCGCGAGAAACGCGCGGCGATGATCTCGCCCATGGTGCGGTTGTCGGTCGGGTTGACGGGCGGGCCGTCATTTTCCTCGAGCTGGCTGGTGCGGAAGCGGGTCTCAGGGGTCACGGTCATGGGATTCCTCGGCTTCTTGAGGTGGCTGGGATTTTGACCTTTCGACCCCTAAAGCGCGCCGATCACATTTTCGTGACATGGCTTCGACGTACCCCTCGGTGATTGGCGAAGTCGTCGATGTCGGCCCGCGGCTTTCGCCCTATCCTCCATCACCCGGCTTGACGGTCTCGCCCGCTTCGGAAACAAGGGCTGCGGCCGGCGTGGCGACGGCGCTTCAAGAAGGGGACGACAGGTGAGTTTCTGGGGACTGGGGCAGCTCGGCATTTCGACGGTGATGTTCCTGCTGGCGGCGATGGCGGCCAAGCATTGGGGGATGGCGCCGAGCCTGGCCAAGCTCTTTTTGACCCTGGCGCTCTACACGGCTGGCAATCTGATCATGCTGCGGCTGGTGCGCGAATTCGGCATGTCGGTGTCGTTCAGCCTGTCAGCGGTGATCCAGCTTGTCGCGGTCAATGTCGTGGCGCTCGCCTTCTTCGGCGAGCGGCTCAACGGTTTGCAAGCGACCGGCATGGTGCTGGCGATCGCCGCCGTCGCGCTGATCACGCTTGGGCCCTATATCCAACGGCTGTAGCTGGACCCAAGGCCCGAATGAAATCGACCGCCAACGCGCTGCTTAACAAAATGGAATTCCCGGTGCTGCTGGCCGGGCTGGTGATTGCCGGCGGTCTATGGGGCCTGGTGGAGCTCATTGAGGTGGCGCGCGCCACCACGCCACATGCCTTCGACACGGAAATCCTGCTTGCCTTCCGCCATGCCGGGCAGCCGGACAGTCCAATCGGTCCACCCTGGCTCGAAGGCGCGGTGCGCGACGTCACCGCGCTGGGCAGCACCGCTGTGCTGGTGCTGATCACGACGGCGACGATCGTCTATCTGCTCTTGATCCGCAGACCCTTGACCGCTCTGTTCATGTTCGCGGCCGTGGCGGGTGGGCAAGTGCTTTCCAGCCTGCTCAAATTCGAGGTCGACCGGCCGCGCCCCGATCTCGTCTCGCATCTCGTCACCGAGACTTCGCTCTCGTTCCCCAGCGGCCACGCGATGCTGTCGGCGGTGACCTATCTGACCCTCGGCTCGCTGGCCGCCCGCTTCCTGCCGGACCGCAGGACGAAAGTCTTCGTGCTTGGCCTTGCCGTGCTCACCACGGTGCTGATCGGCGCCAGCCGCGTCTATCTTGGCGTGCACTGGCCGTCCGACGTGCTTGCCGGCTGGTGCGCGGGCTTCGCATGGGCCATGCTGTGCTGGCTTGCGGCACGCCTGGTGCAGCGACGCAAGGTTGTTACGGATAGCGAATAACCAATGTTTCATCTATGCCAAATGAGGGTTGAAACATCAGGATGTTTATATTATCCATTGACACCGCAGACTCAGACATAGGTTCTGGCCGATGATCACTGCTGCGCAGATGCGCGCCGCAAGAGCGTTGGCCGGTATCGACCAGCGAACGCTCGCCGAGCGCGCCGGAGTTTCGCTTCCGACGATACAGCGTATGGAGGCGAGCGAGGGCGTCGTGCGAGGCGTCGTCGACACGCTGATGAAGGTCATCCAGGCCCTCGATGAGGTCGGGGTGGAATTGATCGGCGAGAACCAGACCAGCGAACGCGGCGGCAGGGGCGTACGCCTCAAGGCCATCGTGGCGCAGAACCCGCAGGGCTGAGCCGCAACTGCATCCGCCCCCGGAAACCGTAGCCGGTTTCGGGCAGCGCGATGCAGCGTCGCAACGGTTATCGCGACGGCGACCGCCGACATGCAGCCGACGATCCCGCCGCCCTGTGGAGCGGAAGCAGTTCATGGATCGGGCGCGGCGGGCAATTCACCATCAGGCGCGGCCGACGTTCGCCGAGCTGTTCACGCCAAAGCTGGTGACCGTGCTGCGCGAGGGCTACCACCTCAGGCAGCTGAGGGCCGATGTAATCGCCGGCCTGACGGTCGCCATCGTGGCTCTGCCGCTGTCGATGGCGATCGCGATCGCCTCGCATGTCGGGCCGGAGCGCGGTTTGTTCACGGCGATCATCGGCGGCTTCATCGTCGGCGCGCTTGGCGGCAGCCGGTTCCAGATCGGCGGGCCCGCCGGCGCCTTCATCGTGGTCGTGGCCTCGACGGTCGACCGGCACGGCGTCGACGGACTGATCCTGGCGATGCTCATGGCCGGTGTCTTGCTGATCGCGGCCGGGTATCTGAGGCTCGGCGCTTATGTGAAGTTCATCCCCTATCCGGTAACGGTCGGCTTCACAGCCGGCATCGCCGTCATCATCCTGTCCAGCCAGTTGCACGACCTGTTCGGCCTGACGCTGCCGGGCAAGGAGCCAGGCGACCCGCTGCCGCGGCTTATCGCGCTCGGCAAGGCTGCCGGGACAGCAAATCCGGCGGCCATTGCCGTCGCCGCGCTGACGATAGGGATCATCGTGGCCTTGAAGCGCTGGCGGCCCTCCTGGCCGGGCCTACTGATCGCGGTCGCCGCGGCGTCGCTGGCCGCGACGGCTCTTGGTCTTCCCGTGGAGACGATCGGCACGCAATTCGGCGGCATTCCGCGGATGTTGCCGGACCCGACTCTACCGCCGCTCGATGCGCAGAAGCTCATCTCCGTGGTACCCGATGCAATTTCCTTCGCCCTGCTGGGAGCGATCGAGTCGCTGCTTTCCGCCGTGGTCGCGGACGGTATGACCGGCCGACGGCACCGCTCCAACTGCGAACTGGTAGCACAGGGCATCGCCAATATCGGCTCGGCGCTCTTCGGCGGGATCTGCGTGACCGGACTGATCGCGCGCACGGCAACCAACATCCGCGCCGGCGCGCATGGACCGTTGTCGGGAATATTCCATTCCGCCTTCCTGCTGCTGTTCATGCTGGTGGCTGCGCCGCTTGCCAGCTATATCCCGCTGGCGGCGCTTGCCGGGGTGCTGGCCACGGTGGCCTGGAACATGGTGGAGAAGCCAGCCTTCCTGGCGCTGATCCGATCGTCCTGGGGCGACGCCCTGGTGCTTCTGGTCACCTTCGGACTTGTCATCTTCCGCGACCTCACCACCGGCATCGTGATCGGCTTCGCGCTGGGCGCGCTGCTGTTCATCGGGCGGATGGCACGTTCGGTCGAGGTGGAGGCGCACGTCCCGTCGGTGACGGACGACCGCGCCGACGACGCAAATGGCGGGCGCGTTGCCTATGACCTCGCCGCCGCCACCGATCCGGACACCGTCATCTACCGCATCTCCGGCGCCTTCTTCTTCGGCGCTGCGGCAACGGTTGCCGCGGTGCTGGACCGTATCGCCGACCAGCGCAGGAACTTCATCCTCGATTGCACGGCGGTGCCCTTCCTCGATTCGACCGCGGCAAACGTCATCGAAAGCACCGTGCGCAAGGCCAGGCGCGCCGGAGGACGCTTCATTATCGCGGGCGCCTCGTCGCAAGTCAGGCGCACGCTGATAAGCCATGGCGTCAAGCGACCGCTGGTGACCTATGCCGCCTCGATCCGTGACGCGCGGGCGCAACTGGGCGGAAAAGCGGCGACGGCGTAGGCCCCTTGCTCAAACGGTCGCTTCGATCGGCTCGGCAAGCTTCGGATTGGCGCGCGCGGCGATCAGGCAGCCGGCGACGATGAGGCATGCCCCTGTCAGCGTGGTCCAGGCCACCGTCTCGCCGAAGAAGAACCAGCCAAGCGCGATCGCCCAGATGAAGGCCGAGTATTCGGTCGGGATCAGATATTGCGCCTCGGCACGGGCGTAGGACCAGCTCATCAAAAATTGCCCGGCGAGCGACAGCAGCGCCACCGCGCCCAAAGGAAGCCAGAGATCGCTCGGCAGCGCAACCGCGAGCCAGGGTGCTGCGAGACCGAGGATGATCGCGACGAACAGGTTCTGGAACAGCATGATCTCGACCGGCCTGGCCAGCAGCGCCTGTTGCCGGGAGAGGATCAGATTGTAGGCGTAGAACACCGTCGATACGAGCACCGCGGCCGTGCCAAGCAGGGCATCTTGCGAATGGCTTGCCGCCCCGAATTTGCCGGCCAGCATGATCGCGACGCCCGCCATGCCGGCCAGCGACGCCCAGACCGCCTGCCGCCTTATGCGTTCGCCCAGCAACAATGCCGCGAGGAAAAGCGCAAACAGCGGCGCGACGAAGCTGAGCCCGATCGCCTCGGCGAGCGGCAGCCTCGCCAGACCCCAGAAGAACAAGACCAGGACGATACCGACAATCGCGGCGCGCAAGGCATGCAGGCCCAGCACCGGAAGGGTCGGCTTCGAGCGCGACCCTGCCGACCAGGCGGCGCCCGCGACCAACGTGGCGACCAGGCTGCGCCACAGCAGCGTGTTGTAGACGCCGACCGCGAGGGCCAGGGACTTCATGGCCGCATCCATGCCGGAGAGCAGGAAGATCGCCAGAGCGCATATGAACACGGGGATCATCGGCGAAACGGCGCCGGTCGGGCTGGATGTCTTCACGGCTTCGCTCAGATGACGGATGGGAGCCGGATAGTGCGGAGCAAGCGGCGAAACCAGATGGCAGCCGCCACCGACATGGCGGTCCAATCGCGATTGGCGAGGCGAAAAATCGCCTCGCCGCTGAGTGCCGAGATGCGAAACGCTGTCCCGCCGGCGGTTCAAGGCTTCTCCGCCGCGACGTGCTCAATCCAGTGACTGCGCCACGACCTCGCCTTCGCCCATCAGCGGCACGAAGATCTTTTTGCCGTCGGTGCCGATGTCGGCGCTGCCGGGCTTGAAGTGCGCCACCGCTTCCGGCGCGCCGCCTGTTTTGTAGCTGTAAAGCGTGCCGGTCATGTAGGCCGTGGCGTAGATGGTGTCGCCAATGGCGATGACACCGTCGAGGTCGGCGAATTCTTGAGCGCCCGCCAGCGGCGTGACCTTCTTCGTGGCGAGGTCGACCGACAGCAGGCCGCCCGGCTCGGCGGTGCTGAAATCGGTCTTGTCGATGCCCTTGCCCCAGGACGCGACGATCAGCCTGCCGCCATCGGCGAATACGCCATTGGGCGAGGCGAGCAGCGCGTCCTTGACGAACAATTCCGGCCTGTCGCCGTCGATGCGATAGATCGTGTCGGCCAGCATGTCGCTGACATAGACCTTGCCGGCGCTGTCCTGCGTCATGTCGTTGAGGAACACGGCGCCCGGCACGTCGATTGTCTCGACCAGTTTGCCGCTGGCGAGGTCGACGACGCGCACCTTGGTGATGTCGGCGGCGTAGAGCCTGCCACTGGCGATCGCCATGCCCTTGGGCGCGTCCATGCCGTCCACCCAGTGGCGAGCGATGACCTTGCCGTCCATCGACAGAAGCGACAGGTAGCCATTGCCGTCCGCGTCGCCGGGATTGCCGGCGATGTTGGAGACGACGATGCGGTTGTGGGCGGCATCGACAAGCGCGGATTCCGGCTGCTGGAAGCCGGTGGCGCGCCAGAGTTCGCCGGCCTGCGCGGCGGACACGGCGATCGTTGCGACGATGGTTGAGGCGATGAGACGTTTCATGGGTGCTCTCCTGTAATGACGACGGAGAGCTAGGATTTTCGATACTTTCCTGGAAGTCGGAACAAGACTAGTATCGTTTTTCGATACCAAATCGGATGAACGAGGCGCATTCCATGAACGGTCCGATCTTCGAGGCGCTGAAACGGACGCTGAGGGCCAAGGGCCTGACCTACCGGACGCTGGCCGAACGCATGGGCATTTCCGAGCCGACGGTGAAGCGCATCTTCCACGAGCGGAACTGCAAGCTCGACCGGCTGATGGAGATCTGCGCGGCCGCCGATGTCGAGCTGGAGAACGTGCTCGGCGCGATGAACCGGGGACCGGGCCCGGCCAACCGCGTCGGGCCGGAGATCGAGCGCCGCCTGGCGGCACGGCCGGCGCTGCTCTTCGTCTTCATCATGCTGTCGGAGAAATTCACGGCCGAAGGCATCATGCGCTCGCAGGGCCTGAGCGAAGCTTCGATGTTCCTCTACCTGCGCGATCTCGAGGAGCTCGGGTTGGTGGCGCTGGGGCGCGGCCTGTCGGCAAGGCTGCTCGTCGACACGCCGATCCAGTGGGATTTCGAGGGACCGCTGAAGCCGCATTTCGAGATGACCAACAAGAATTTCGTCGGCTGGGCGCTCGGCCATATGGAGCAGGGCGCGACCTTCATCAGCTTTTCCAGGCGGATGCGGCCGCAAACGGCGGAGATGCTGCGGCGCGAGGCCGAGGAGCTCGCCGAACGCGCCAGGCTGCTTGCCCACCACGACCAGCACACCACGCCGGAGGACCAGCTCACCGGCTACAAATGGACCTTTGCTTTCGGCGCGACGCCCTTTCCGGCGATCATGCCGATCGGGCCGCATCCGCGCGATGCGGGAGCGCGAGCGGCGAAGGAGAAACGGGCGCTGCCGGCGTAGCTCTCCCTCTTCTCCCCTTGCAGGAGAAAGGCGACGGATGAGGGGTGTTCCAGGGAATGAGACGTTGGCGATTGCGGCTTTAGACGAGCGCGTTGGCCAAGCTGGAGCACCCCTCATCCGTCTCGGCGCTACGCGCCGATCCTCCTTCTCCCACAAGGGGAGAAGGAAAGGGCTTCACGCCGCTTTCGCTTCTTCCTGCGGCGCGGCGAGATCGTCGCGCGCCTTGCGGGCGAGTTTTTTGGCCGAGCGTTTCGGACTGTCGCCGAACAGGTCAGCGGCATCGGCGAGGCAGGCCTTGGTCAGGCTCTTTTCGGAGCGCTTCAAGAGCTTGCGCAGAAGCTTCGTGTCATCGGCGGGGCCGAGCGGCTCGCCATCGGCGTCGAGCAGCGCGCGCATGACAAAGACGTCGTGCAATTCGCCGAGCTGCTCGCCGAGCTTGTCGACCGCCTTGCGCCGCGCCTTGATCGGCGTCGGCCACAGGCGGCCGAGCAGCGACAGATGCATGGAATGCGTCTTGGCCGCCTTGCGCAGGTCGTGAAAATCCTCGTTCTCGCCGCGCGACTCCGCCTTGTCGAGCGCTTTCTTGGCCCGCCGCAAGGTGGCGCGGGCGCCGTCGGCGAGGATGTCGGCGGCCTGTTCCGGCTGATCGGGCATGGCCAGCCTGTCGATGCGCTCCAGGCCCTCACGGCAGGCGGCTACGGCCGCATTGATGGCGGCATCGAGGCCGGGGCCGGCATGGAGCTCATGCTGGCGCAGCACCAGCCGCTCGCGCACCGGATCGAGGCCGCCGCCGGCGGATTGCTCCGGAAAGGCATCGGCCAGGCGATCGACGGTTTCGATCAAGGCGGTTGCCTCGCGCGGCCCGGCCAGCAGCGCCGATACCTGCTTATAACATTCGTTCTCGGTCTGGCAGAACGGTTCGTCGCCGGAACGAACCAGGCGCAGCAAGGCGCGCACGCTCTTCAGCCGCTTGCGGCATTTGTGCAGCCCCTGCTCCGGCTTCTCGCGCGCCATCTCGAGATGGGCGATTGCCTTCCCGATCTCGTCGGCCAATATGCGCCTGACCTCGCCGGTCAGCGGCAAGCGCGGATCGATGCGGAAGCTCATGCGACGATCTCCGGAATCCCCCCAAGGGCCAGCGACGCGTTGTAAAATCTCGACTCGCCGGTGACCTCGCGACCGAGCCAGTCGGGCAGCATTTCGTCGGATACGTCCTCCGGCGTCTCCAGCTCCGCGATCACCAACCCCGCGAGCTTTCCGCCGAAAACATCGACTTCATAGAGATAGCCGCGGTGTCTAACATGGTGGCGTGTCTTCTCGATGACACGTCCGACGGCAAACGCCATCAACTCCTCGGCCTCGGCAAGCGGGATCGAATATTCGAACTCGTCGCGCTCGCGCGCCCTGTCGCCGAACTTCAGCGTCAGCCTGGCGGAGCGCCCGTCTGAGATGCGCACGCGCACCGTGCGGCCGGGCTGCGCGGCGACATAGAACTGGCGAATGCGGATTTCCGCCTCGACCCTGTCGCGCCAAGCCGGACTGGAGACCAGGAACTTACGCTCGACTTCCTTGCCCATGGCCGGGCACTAAAGCCTGTGAGGGCCGGGAAGGCAAGCCGACTCGGAGTCAAACTTGACTTTAATCAATCGATTGATCAAAATCGGAGTATGAACAGGCAACCAGGCATAAAAAGGCAGCCGCGCGAGTCCACCACCGCAGAGCAAACGCGAACGGCACTGGTGCACGCGGCGCTCAAGCTGTTCGGGCGGCAAGGTTTCGACGGCACCTCGACGCGCGAGATCGCGGCCGAGGCCAAGGCCAATATCGGCTCGATCGCCTATCATTTCGGCGGCAAGGAAGGCCTGCGCGCCGCCGCCGCCGATTTTATCGTCGACACCATCCAGAGGATCGCCGGCCAGGCGCTGGGCGGCGCCCAGGCCGCCGCGCCACTGGAGCCCGAAGCCGCCCGCGCCCAGCTTTTCGCAGCGCTCGAGCGGATGGTGGGCTTCGTCGTGGCCAGTCCGCAGGCCGGCGAGATCGTACAATTCGTACTTCGCGAGCTCTCGCATCCGACCGCCGCGCTCGATCGCATCTATGCGGGCGTGTTCGAGCCGACGCACCGGCGGCTGTGCCATATCTGGGAACAGGCGACCGGCGAGCCGGCCGAGAGCGAGGCGACCAAACTCACCGTCTTCACCATGATCGGCCAGGTCATCTATTTCCGCATCGGCCGCGAAGCGGTGATGCGACGGATGGGCTGGCGCGAGATCGGCAATGAAGAGGCCGCCAAGGTGGCGGCGGTCGCAACCGACAACCTCAGGGCAATGCTGGCGGCGCGCGGGCCGGCCGCCGGCAAGAAGGGCAAATCATGAGCTTTCTCTGTTCGCTGCCGCTCGCGGCCCAATTGTTCGGCGCCTGCGCGCCGGCGGCGCCCTTGGCCGTCGGCTATGTCGAAGGCGAATATGTGCTGATGGCACCGATCGAAGTGGCCCAGGTGGCGACGGTGACGGTCAGGCGCGGCGACCGCGTCGAGAGCGGCACGCCGGTGGCGACGCTCGAGGACGCCGACGCCAAGATCGAGGTCACGCAAGCGCAGGCCGCGTTGGCGCAGGCGCAGGCCCAGCTTGCCGACCTGCAGGTCGGCAAGCGCCCCGAGGAAATCGCGGTGCTCAAGGCCGAGGTCGACATGGCAAAAGCCCAGGCGGCCGACGCCAAACGCAAATACGACCGGGCGAGCGATCTCTACAAGCGCGGCACCGGCACCCAGGCCGACTACGACACCGCCTCGGCTTCGCTGGAGACGGCCACGGCCCAGGTCGGCCAGGCGGAAGCCAATCTCGCCGTCGGCAACCTGCCGGCGCGGGCCGAGACCATCAAGGCCGCCGACAACCAGGTCAAGCAGGCGCAGTCGACCCTGGAGCAGGCCGAGTGGCGGCTGTCGAAGCGGGTGCTGACGGCGCCCTCGCCCGGCCGCGTCAACGACGTCATCCGCAATCCCGGCGACACAGCCGGGCCGACCGCGCCGGTAATCTCGGTGCTGCCGGACGGCGCCGTGAAGCTCAGCGTCTATGTGCCGGAAAGCGCCTTCTCGTCGGTCAAGGTCGGCACCGAGCTCAACGTCCATTGCGACGGCTGCGGGACGGGACTCAAGGCACGCGTCAGCTATGTCTCGCCCGATCCCGAATTCACTCCGCCGGTGATCTATTCGCTCGAGAACCGGCAGAAGCTGGTCTATCTGGTCGAGGCGCGGCCGGACGGCAATGCCGGGCCCTTGCAGCCCGGCCAGATCGTCGATGTCGATCTCGCGGATCTCGGGCAATGAACGCAATCGACGTTCGCGGCCTGGTCAAGCGCTTCGGCGACAAGACCGTCGTCGACCATGTGACGATGACGGTCGCCGAGGGCGAGATCGTCGGCTTCCTCGGGCCGAACGGCTCGGGCAAGACGACGACCATCCGCATGATGTGCGGGCTGCTCACGCCGGACGAAGGCGACGGCACGGTGCTGGGCTTCGACATCCGCAGCGACGCGCTCAAGATCAAGCGCGAAGTCGGCTACATGACGCAGAAGTTTTCGTTCTACGAGGATTTGACGATCGGCGAGAACCTCGAATTCGTGGCGCGGCTCTACCGGCTGAGGCCGGTGGAGGAATATGTCGCGCGCACGCTTCAGGAGCTCGGCCTGACGAGCCGTCGCGACCAGCTGGCCGGCACGCTTTCCGGCGGCTGGAAGCAGCGGCTGGCGCTGGCCGCCTGCATCATGCACAAGCCGAAGCTGCTCCTGCTCGACGAGCCGACCGCCGGCGTCGACCCGAAGGCGCGGCGCGAGTTCTGGGACGAGATCCATCGGCTGGCCGGCGGCGGGCTGACCGTGCTCGTCTCCACCCACTACATGGACGAGGCCGAACGCTGCCACCGCATCAGCTACATCTCCTACGGCAAGATGCTCGCCACCGGTACAGTGGAAGAGGTGGTGAAGAATGCCGGGCTGACCACCTTCGTGCTGCAGGGACCGCGGCTCGACCAGGTGGCCGAGGCGCTGCAGGGCCGTCCCGGCGTCGACCAGGTGGCGCCGTTCGGCGCGACGCTGCATGTCGTCGGTTCCGACAAGGCGGCGCTGGAAAAGGCGCTCGCCGATGTCGAGAAGGAGCATAAGGGCGTCACGGTGAAGCCCGGCGAGACAAGCCTCGAGGATGTGTTCATCCAGTTCATGTCGGGCTCGAAGGACAACATGGCATGAACGCGGTCTTCTCCTTCGCCAGGCTCGGCGCGCTGCTCATCAAGGAATTCATCCAGATGCGGCGCGACCGCATCACCTTCGCCATGATGCTGGGCGTGCCGCTGATCCAGCTGGTGCTGTTCGGCTATGCGATCAACAACGACCCGAAGAGCCTGCCGGCAGCTCTTGTGGCGACCAGCAGCGATCCCTATACGCGCGCCATGGTCTCGGCGCTGCAGACGACGGGCTACTACCGCTTCGACCATGTCGCGCAAAGTGCCGAGGAAGCCGAATTCCTGATGTCGCGCGGCGATGTCTCCTTCGTCGTCACCATTCCCGCCGATTTCGCCCGACGGGTGGAGCGCGGCGACAATCCGCAGATCCTGATCGAGGCCGACGCCACCGATCCGGCGGTGGCCAGCGGCGCGATCTCGACGCTGAGCACCGTGGCCGGCCAGGCGCTGCTGAGGGCGCAAGGCACGCAGGAGACCGCCAAGGAGGCGGCGCGGGGCCAGCTCGATGTCGTCGTGCACCGGCGCTACAATCCCGAGGGCATCTCGCAATACAACATCGTGCCCGGCCTGCTCGGCGTCATCCTGCAGATGACGATGGTGATGATGACCTCGATCGCGCTGACGCGCGAGACCGAGCGCGGCACGATGGAAAACCTTCTGGCCATGCCGTCGAGCCCGCTGGAAATCATGCTCGGCAAGGTGCTGCCTTATCTGGTTGTGGGCGCGGTGCAAGTGGTGGTGGTGCTGGCCGCGGCGAAGCTTCTGTTTGCCATCCCCTTCACCGGCTCGCTCTCTCTGTTGTTGTCGGCGGTGCTGGTGTTCGTGCTGTCGCTGGTGCTGCTCGGCTACACGATCTCGACCATCGCCCGCACGCAGATGCAGGCGCTGCAGCTCACCTTCTTCTTCTTCCTGCCCTCGATCATGCTGTCGGGCTTCATGTTCCCCTATCGCGGCATGCCGGGCTGGGCGCAGACTTTTGGCGAGATCTTCCCGCTGACACATTTTCTGCGCATCACCCGCGCGGTGATGCTGAAGGGCGCGCAACTGCCGGCGGTGGCGACCGAGATCGGCTGGCTGGTGGTGTTCGTGGCGCTGTTTGCCGGCGTGGCCCTGGTGCGGTTCAGGCGGACGCTGGATTAGGGGCGGAGGACAACGCGGGGCGAGCGGGAGTGGGTCGAGACGGTCCTTTGTTGTCGTCAGAACCGGACATCGATGAACGGCATGTTCTAAGCCGGATCAGGCCCCGAGCCAGGCAATGGCTGCTTTGCGCCTCCGTTCAGACGTTTCGGGTGATGCAGCTGTTTCCCAAAAGCCGTCATTGCTGACGCGTATCAGATGCAGGACCTATGCTGCACTATTTTTTTGGAAGGTCGTGTGCGAGGCTTGGGCTGTGTGCTGGAAACAAGAATGCTGAAGATGCGTTGCCAGCGATCGCGGTTGAGCGCTCAAGCCGCTGCCAAGCCAAAGCGGGGCAAGGCGCGCGCAGCCGTCCAATACCTGCCAGCGCATCTGCGACGCGGATTGAATCGACAAGAACTGTTCCGTCGGGACAATTCGAAGGTATCTGAGGAGATCGCACCATCATGAGCGCTCAAGACTTGCCCAGCGTTCTCGCATTTGAACGCTACGACCCGACTGACGCCTCGCTGGACTGGTTGCGCGAGCGTGGGGTCAACGTCATTTTCGGCAATGCGCTCTGGGAAATGCCGTTCAAGCGCTTCACCGAGGATGAGCTGATTGCCAAGGCACAGGGCTGTGTCGCCTTGATGGGGGCAAGCGGCACCCGCATCACCCGGAGCGTCTTACAGGCGCTTCCGGATCTGCGCTATATCTCGAAATATGGCATTGGCGTTGACAGCATTGATATCGACGCCGCAACAGAGCACGGCATTCTGGTTTCCAGCACGCCGAACGACTTTCAAATCTTTACGGTCAGCGAGCACGCGGTCGCCCTAATGTTGGCTGTTGCCAAGCAACTCGGCACGTGGACGCCCGAATTCATGCGGCGTGGCGGGTGGCGCGGCCTGACACATGGCGCTACGCTGCGCGGCGCCACCGTCGGCATCCTCGGCCTCGGCCGCATCGGCCGTGGCGTGGCGCAACGGCTGTCGGGCTGGGAGGCTCGCATCCTGGCCTATGATCCCTTCCTTAAGGAAGCGCCTCCGGGTATCGAACTCGTAGACTTCTTCACTCTGGTGAAGCAATCCGACTTCTTGACGCTGCACGCAACGCCGAGCCCGGATAACCATCACATCCTGAACGCCGCCGCGTTTGCGAAGATGAAACCCTCAGCCATTGTCGTTAACACCGGGCGCGGATCGCTGATCGACTACGCGGCCCTGCGAGCAGCGCTGGCCAATGGCCAAATCGCGGGTGCAGCACTCGACGTGTTCGACCAGGAGCCGCCGAAGACCGACGATCCGCTGTTTTCGCGGCCCAACGTCTTGTGCACGCCGCATGTCGCCGCCTGGACGACTGAAGGAACTCAAGCCATCGGCTGGCATGCGGCCAAGAACCTGTGGGCGATGATGAGCGGCGAAGGACAAGCCGATATCGTCAACCCGCAAGCCAAGCAGCGCACGAGTGCGGCCTTGCTCGGCGACGTGTGATTTCAGGAGGCTGCGTGAATGCCCAATCCCTTCCTCGATTGAGGTACCCGCAAGGCTGCACTCGATTGCGTCGCGTGCTTCCATGTTTCGGCGTCGGGTCATGTCTCGAACGATGCCGACCTAACCTGAATGTCAGCTCTCGCAGATTCGCAGCCCGAAACCCGCCAGTCTTCTCTCGGCCCAAAGCGGGTCCAACCGCGCGGCAACTTGAAAGCCCCTCACCGCCGCTGGATTGGGGGCGAAGGACAATTGCAAGGGGCGAGCGAGAGTGGCTCGAACGGCCTTGTTGTGGCCAGAACCGGACATCGAGGAACGGCACGTTCTATCCACGAGGAGGGCAGAGACCATTCGCCGTCCCCAAGTCCTCACGGACGAACGCGGATGATCGTCTTCCCCTTGCGTCGCTCGGTGGGGCTGAAGGCGGCGACGGCATCGTCGAGGGTCGAGACGTTGCCGATGTTCGTCCGCAGTCGACCGTCCCGCACCCGCTGGACGACCTCGCTCAGCTGGGCGCGATCGGACTCGACGACGAAGTCGACCGCCAGGCCGTCGGCGGGCCGCGCCTCGACCGGCCCGACGACGGACACCAGCGTTCCTCCGGGCCGAACCATGCCCGCGGACCGCTTGCCGATGTCGCCGCCGACGACGTCGAACACCAGATCGACTTTGCCGGCGTCTTCCAGGGCGTCGTTGTCGAGGTCGACGAACTCCTTGGCGCCGAAGTCGAGCACCGCCTGACGGTCGGCGGCGCGTCCGGTGCCGACGACGTAGGCGCCGGCCTCTCGCGCGAGTTGCGTTACCATCGACCCGACCGCGCCGGCTGCGCCATGCGCAAGGACGCTCTGCCTGGCCCGAAGGCGGCCGTGCTCGAACAGTCCCTGCCACGCCGTCAGGCCCGAGATCGGCAGGCTCGCGCCCACCGTGAAGTCGACGTCGCCAGGCAGCGGCGCGAGGTTGCGGGCCTCGATGGCGATATATTCCGCCAGGGTGCCGTCGCGATACCAGTCGGCGAGGCCGAACACCCGCTGTCCTACTGACAATCCCGTCGTGCCGTAGCCGAGAGCGGTGACCACGCCGGCCAGCTCGTGGCCGGGGATCGACGGTGTTCGGTCACCACCGCGGCGATCGGTCCAGGTCGAGGGCCACGCCAGCTCGGTCGTGACGAATCCCGACGCATGAACCTGAACGATGACGTCGTTTATCGCTGCCTGCGGCTCGGGGCGCTCCATCAGCGTCATCCCGGCCGTTCCCGCGGCCTGGTCCGTCACCACGATAGCCTTCATGATATTTTTCCCCGGTCATTTGGATGGTTCAGCTGTCTGAAAGCCGACGCCGACACAAAGCTTCCGATTTATTGCCCGGACCTCGGCGGCACGTTCGCCAGCAGGGGGCCAAGTCCCTCCGCGATCGTCAAATGCGTGATGACGGCATCGCGCAGCTTCGGATAAGGCAGGTTCGCCAGCATTGCCGTCTGCACCGCCGCCAGCACCTCGCCTGCCTCGGAGCCTATCATGGTGAAGCCGAGGATACGGTCGTCATCGCCGGCCACGACCACCTTCATGAAGCCCTGCTTTTCGTCCGTCGCTTCCGTGCGCAGCACCGCGCTCATCGGCAACCTGGCGACACGGACAATGACGCCCTGGCGCTGCGCCTCGCCTTCGCTCAAGCCGACGCGGGCAAGCGGCGGATCGGTGAACATGGTGTAGGGCACAAGCCGGTCGCGCGTCGTGCGATGGCCGCCGGCCAGATTGTCCCTGACGATGCGGAAGTCGTCGACCGAGACATGCGTGAATTGCGGGCTGCCGGCGCCTTCGCCGAGCGCCCAGACATCGGGCGCGCTTGTTTCCAGCCGCTCGTTGACGCGGATGAAACCACGGCCGTCGAGCGCCACGCCGGCCTCTTCGAGGCCAATGCCGGCGGTGTTCGGCACGCGGCCCACGGCGGCGAGCAGATGGCTTCCCTCGATCGTCAGCTCGCCGGAAGCCGTGCGTATGGTCACGCCGACCTGTTCGCCTGAACGGCCATGCACGCCAAGCGGCTCGGCGCCGACAAAGAATTCGATGCCTTCGCCCTCGAGGAGTTTCCGCATCTCGTCGGCGACGTCGCGGTCCTCGCGGCCGACAAGCTGAGGCCCGGCTTCGATCACCGTCACCCGGCTGCCGAAGCGTCGATAGGCCTGCGCCAGTTCCAGCCCGACATAACCGCCGCCGAGCACGAGGAGATGCGACGGCAGGATGTCGAGCTCGAGCGCGCTGATATGGGTGAGCGGCTGAGCTTGCTGGAGACCGGGAATGCCTGGGATCGCCGCGTGCGTGCCTACATTGATGACGACCTTGTCACCGGTGAGCACCCGCGTGCCGCCTTCGTTCAGCGCAACTTCGATTGTCTTTTCGCCAATGAAGCGGCCACTGCCCATGATCAAGTCCGCGCCGCTGCTCTTGTAGGCATCGAGGTGAAAGGCGATCTCGCGGTCGATCATCTCCTGCTTTCGCCGCCGGACCTTCGCCATGTCGGTCGAGACGGGACCGGTCGACGTGCCGAACTGGCCGGCGTTGTGGGCCAGGTACGCGACCCTTGCGCTCCAAACCTCGTTCTTGCTGGGCATGCAGGCGACGGCGGGACAGGAGCCGCCGACCCAGCGGCGCTCGACGACGGCGACGCGCTGGCCGGATCGGCCCAGATGCCATGCAAGCGCCTTGCCACCCTGGCCGCTGCCGAGGATCACGAAATCAAAATGCTCTGATTGGGGCATGAGCTTTCTCCGCTGCATTCCAAAAACAATAATGACACATCTTGCAGCAGGCGGATGTGTCCATCTGGCTGCTGCAAGACTTTTGGGTCCGGCAGTCAGCGCTGCCCGCCGGAAGCGGTGATGCGTTCGCCGGTCAGCCAGGCTGACTGGTCGGACGCCAGGAAGACGGCGACGCGGGCGATATCGTCCGGCACTCCCATCCGGCCCATCGGCAAGGACGCGCCGATGGTCCTGGCGGTTTCGCCTTCGATGCCGGCGACCGCGAGGCCCTCGGTTTCCGTCATGCCCGGGGCGATCGCATTGACCCTGATCTTGCGGGTGGCGAGTTCGTTGGCGAGCGCCCTGGTGATGGTATCCACCGCGCTCTTGGAGGCCGAATAGACGACGGAGTTCGGCACGGGATTGGTGCTCGAAATGGTGCTGAGGTTGATGATACTGCCGCCGTGGCCGTCAAATGCTTTTGCCGCTTCCTGTGTCGTCAGGATCGTGCTCAGCACGTTGGTGTTGAACTGACGATGGAACTCGGCTTCCGTCACCTCCTCCAGCGGCCCGAAACGGTATACGCCGGCGTTGTTGACGAGGATGCTGGGCGTGCCGAAGGCAGCCTTCGTCTCGGCGAAGAGCCGCTTCACGTCGGCGCCCTTGCTGACATCCGCCTGGATCGCCACCGCCTTGCCCTCGTCGCGCAGGATGTCGCCGACCACCTTGTCCGCGTCTTCCTTGCTCGAACCGTAATTTACCACCACCGCGGCGCCCGCTTTTGCCAACTGCCGCGCGATTGCCGCGCCGATGCCCTTCGAAGCGCCCGTGACGATCGCCACCTTGCCTTTCAGCTCGTCCATGATTTTTCTCCTTCAATTCTGCGAAACGCCACCAATCGCGGCGTTGCCGAAGAGGTAAATCATGCGCAGCAGGCCCAGTAGCCCGGTGAACCTCATATGATATATACGTAGGCCGTATGAATGACCGGCTCCAGCAACTTGCGATCTTCGTCCGCACCGTCGAGACCGGCAATTTCTCGAAGGTGGCCCGCGAGTTCGGGCTGACGCAGCCTTCCGTCTCGCGCACGATCGCGGCGCTCGAGGAGCGGCTCGGCGTCAAGCTGCTCACCAGGACCACGCGCCAGCTGTCCATGACCGATGCCGGCGAGGCGCTGCTTTCGCGGGCGCGCGAGGCGCTTGCCGGCATCGAGGAGGCAGAGAACGCGGCGCGCGGCGCGGACCGGCTGTCCGGCACGCTGCGCGTGGCGTTGCCTACGACCTATAGCGTCAAACAGATCGTGCCGTTGCTGCCTGCCTTCCTCGAACGGCATCCGCTGCTCAAGATCGATTTGATGATGTCCGACCGGTACGAGAATTTGATCACCGAAGGCGCCGACATGGCGCTTCGTCTCGGCAACCAGCCGGATTCAAGCTTCGTGACGCGCAAGCTCGCAACGACCCGGCGCCTGTTCGTTGCGGGACCGGCCTACCTTGCCCGCCGCGGCACGCCGAAATGCCTCGCCGACCTCGGCCAGCACCACCTGATCGGCGGGCCCGGCGACGGAGGCGACCAGACCTGGACGGCGCAGCACGATGGCGTGACCGAGATTCAGCCAGTTATTCCGCGCGTGCAGACCCGTTCGGCCATCGGTGTCGTCGCCTGTGCGAGCGCGGGCCTCGGTATCGGCATCGCCTCGACATGGATGTGCGCGAGCGAGCTTGCTTCCGGCGCACTGGTCGAAATCCTGGCCGATTACAGGCTCGAACCGATGACGGCTTATGTGGTCTTTCCCGCCGGACGGCGTCCTTCGCGGAAGGCGCGTGCCTTCACCGACTATCTGGAACAGGCGCTGGTAACCGGATGACCGCGGCGCGCCGCTTTATGCAGCCGCCATGATCCCGGCATAGGTGCCCAGATCGACATTGCCGCCGGAGAGCACGACGGCGACGCATTTGCCGGCAAGGTCGATCCTGCCCGACGAGACCGCCGCCAGGCCGACCGAGCCGCCCGGCTCGACCACCAGCTTGAGATGGGCCATGGCGTCGCGCATCGCCTGCCTGACCGCGTCTTCGGACACGGCGATGCCGCCGGCCAGGTTCCTGCGGTTGATCTCGAAGGTGAGCGTGCCCGGTTCGGCGACGAGCAGCGCATCGCAGATCGAGGCATGGCCGGGCTCGTTGCCAAGCCGGGCGCCCTTGGCCAGCGAACGGCTGGTGTCGTCGAAATGCTCGGGCTCGGCTATCCAGACCGATGTGGCCGGCGAAGCATCCTTGACGGCGATCGAAATGCCGCTGCTCAACCCACCGCCGCCGCAAGGGATGACGACGGCATCGAGGCTGACGCCGAGCGCCTTCGCCTGGGCGACCAGTTCGACGCCAATCGTGCCCTGGCCGGCGATGATGGCCGGGTCGTCATAAGGCGGCACCAGCACCATGCCGCTTTCGACATAGGGCCGGACCACGACGGTGCGGTCTTCGCGAAAGCGATCATAGGGCACCACCTCGGCGCCCAGCTTGCGGACATTGTCGATCTTGATGGCCGGCGCATCGGCGGGCATGACGATGACGGCCTTGACGCCGAACATCGCGGCCGACGCCGCGACCCCTTGCGCGTGGTTGCCGGAGGAGTACGCGACGACGCCGCGGCTGCGCTCTTCCTCGCTCAGCGAGGACAGCTTGTTGTAGGCGCCACGGAACTTGAAGGAGCCGGTGCGCTGCAGCGTCTCGGGCTTGAACAGGATGCGGCCGCCATAGCGCTTGTTGAGCTCGGGCGACTCGATCAGCGGCGTTTCGACGATCAGGCCGGAAAGCCGGGCCGAAGCGGCGTGGATATCGGCGATGCCGGGCTCGGTGGTCATGGGCGTTGCTCTCGCGAAGGATGGGTTCGGCCATGCTGCACGGAAAATGCGGCGGCACGCCAACGAAAAAATGTGATGGTTACAAGGTTGGGAGAGTGGCGCCCGGCGCGCCTCACCCCAGCAGCGTCCTCGTCCTTTTGCTGCCGCCCAGCTTGCGCCAGTTGTTGAAGCGGTGTGTCGCGGCGGCGAACGAAATCTTCATCTGCTGGGCGACGGTGTAACGCGACTTGCCTTCGTCGAACATGCGGTAGCAGCACTCGGCGCCCTCCTCGGTCAGCTTGCCATCCGGCGTCTTGTTGTGCGGGTTGGCCGGGTCGAATTTCTCGAGCTGTTCTTCGACAAGACCCTTCAGGCGCTGCAGGTCGGCCTCGATGCTGGCGATGAGATCGAGAACCGGTTTGCCGTCAAATGCGTGTGGGGGCTTTTTGTTCGTCATGCCGGGGTTCCTTCAATTTTGGCGGTTGTGAGCTATATAGGCAAACATTCGGCAATAATGAAGAGTTGGCCGGGTTCCGCTGGATCACCCATTCGCGCCCGCAGCCCGTGCCGTTCGCAATTGACGTCCGGCAATCAAAATCCTAGTTTAGAACAATTCTAAACTAGAGTGATCCCATCATGCTTTCCCGTGTTTTCGGCTTCGGCCGCCGCTCGTTCGATTCACTGTCGGAGCAGGAGATCCTGGCGCTGGCGATCTCTTCCGAGGAGGATGACGGACGCATCTACCGCGCTTATGCCGATGGCCTGGCGCAGGACTTTCCGCAATCGGCGAAAGTGTTCGAGGCGATGGCCGAGGAAGAGGACGGCCATCGCGATTCGCTCATCGAGCTTTACCGCAAGCGCTTCGGCGAGCGCATCCCGCTGATCCGGCGCGAACATGTGAAAGGCTATTTCGAGCGCAAGCCCGACTGGCTGGTGAAGCCGCTCGGCATCGAGCATGTGCGGCGCCAGGCGGAGGCCATGGAGCAGCAGGCCTATCGCTTCTATGTGGAGGCGGCCAAGCGCACCACCGACGCTTCGACGCGAAAGCTGCTCGACGATCTCGCCGTGGCCGAGCAGGGCCATGAGAGCTCGGCGCATGAATTGGAGCAGGAGCATGTGCCGGGCACGGTCAAGGTCGAGGAGGCGAGCGCCGAGCAGCGCCAGTTCATCCTCACCTATGTGCAGCCGGGGCTGGCCGGGCTGATGGACGGTTCGGTGTCGACGCTGGCGCCGATCTTCGCCGCGGCATTCGCCACGCACGACACCTGGCAGACGCTTCTGGTCGGCCTCGCTGCCTCGATCGGCGCCGGCATTTCGATGGGTTTCACCGAGGTCGCCTCCGACGACGGCAAGCTGTCGGGGCGCGGCTCGCCGATCAAGCGCGGGCTGACGGTCGGCCTGATGACTTCGCTGGGCGGCCTCGGCCACGCGCTGCCCTATCTGATCCCGCACTTCTGGACGGCCACCGCCGTGGCGGCTGTGGTGGTGTTCTTCGAGCTCTGGGCGATCGCTTTCGTCCAGAACCGCTACATGCAGACCCCGTTCTGGCGCGCCGCCTTCCAGGTGGTGCTGGGCGGCGCGCTGGTGTTCGGGGCGGGCGTGCTGATCGGGAACGCTTAGGTTTTCCCTTCTCCCGCAAGGGGATAAGGGAAGGCGCGGTTCACCCATTCACCGCGCGGCTATCCCTTGGCGCTTCCGCCCTTTCGGTCATCCCGTAGTCGCGCACGACATGGGCGATGCGCAAACGGTAGCCGGCAAAGATTCCGCCCCGCCCCGCCTTCTGCGCCTGCCGGTGCTCCTCGGTGTTGCGCCAGGCCTTCACCGCGTCCTCGTCGCGCCAGAAGGACAGCGACAGCACCCGCTTGGGATCGGCAAGGCTCTGGAAGCGCTCGACCGAGATGAAACCGTCTATGCCGTCGAGCAGGGGCTTAAGCTCCGCGGCGATGCCGAGATAGGCATCGCGCTTGCCTTCCGCCGGCTCCACTTCGAAGATGACTGCGATCATGCCTCCATCCCTTCCCTGACCGTCACGTCGGTGCGAAAGACCTGCCGCGGGCCATGCGGGCCGGACACCAGCTTCAGGAAGACGCGGTCCTCCTTGAGGATGAATTTCTCGCGCCGCGCGAATTCGTAGTTTGCCTTGCCGGCCGGGTCGGCGGCAAGCCGGGCGCGATAGGCTTCATAGGCCGCGAGGCTCTCGATGTTGTAGACGGCATAGGCCGTGGTGGCCGAGCCTTCGTGCGGGGCGTAGTAGCCGATCAGGTCGGCGCCGCAACGCGGAATGGCCTGGCCCCAGACGCGCGCATATTGCTCGAACGCCGCCTTGCCGAACGGATCGATCTCGTAGCGGATGAAGCAGGTGATGGTCATGTCGGTGTCCTCGTATGGTTGTTTTTCGACGACGGTTCGATCCCGGTCGAAACATCGCTTGCGTCATTGTGCTAGGCATATTCCTGTCAGGAGGGTTTGCCGCGCTGCTTGAGATGACCCCAGAATAATGCTTCCCTGACGGGAATGCTTCGATAAGGATCGAACCATGCGTGAAGGACCGGACATCGCCCGCATCGCCAGCCTGGTCGGCGATCCGGCCCGCGCCAACATGCTGAACGCGTTGATGGGTGGTACGGCGCTGACGGCGTCGGAACTGGCGCTCGAGGCCGGCGTGTCGCTGCCCACCGCTTCCTCGCATCTGTCGAAACTGATGGAAGGCGGGCTGCTGACCTTGGCCAGCCAGGGGCGCCACCGCTATTATGGCCTGGCCAGCGCGCAGGTGGCCGTCATGATCGAAGCGATCATCGGCGTCGCCGAGGCGGTCGGCCCGAAGCGTGTACGGCCCGGCCCGCGCGACGCGGCCATGCGCGTGGCGCGCGTTTGTTACGATCACCTCGCCGGCGAGCAGGCGGTGGCGATGCTCGACCGGCTCTTCGACAGGAAACTTTTGCTGCGCGAGGACAACGAGATCAGGCTCTCGTCATCCGGCGTCTCGCATTTTTCCGCGCTCGGCATCGACACCCATGCCAAGGCGCGGCGGCCGGTGTGCCGCGCCTGCCTCGACTGGAGCGTGCGGCGCTCGCATCTCGCCGGCACTCTGGGCGCCGCCATCCTCGACAGGATCATCGCCGAGAAATGGGCCCGGCGCGAAAAGGACAGCCGCGCCGTGGTGTTCTCGCCGACGGGCAGGCAGGAATTCAAGCGGGTGTTTCTCTCCTAGGCGGACAATCACACGATGCTGACAGAACCACGACGTGGCCTTCCTTCGCCCAGGCTCATCCCCGCTTCAGCGACTTCCCCAGCTTGAAGAACTCCTTCCACGGATCGGCCTTCTTCAACTGTTCCAGCGTCGTCGCATCGCCAAGCGGGAAGGCGTTCGGCGCAAGTCCCTTTTCGATCTCAGGCCAGGTCACCGGCATCGATATCGTCGCGCCCTTCTTGGCGCGCGAGGAATAGGGCGCGACCGTGGTCGAGCCCCTGCCGTTGCGCAGATAGTCGACGAAGATCTTGCCGGTACGCGCCTTCTTCGACAGCGTCGCCGTGTAGCGGTCGGGCGCGGCCTGCTCCAGCGCGCGGGCGAAATCATGGGCGAAGTCCTTGACCGCGTCCCACTCCGCCGAGGGTTTCAGCGGCACCAGCACGTGATAGCCCTTGCCGCCGGAGGTCTTGACAAGGTTCGGCAGCGACAGCTCGCCAAGCTGCTTGTGGATGTCGAGCGCCGCCTCGCGCACTTTGCCGACATCCACGCCTTCGTCCGGATCGAGGTCGAAGATGATCTGGTCCGGCTTCTCCAGCGCGTCGAGGGTGCAGCCCCAGATATGGACCTCGACCACGCCGTACTGGACGAGTGCGGCCAGGCCGTCGAAATCCCTGATGAACAGGATCTCCTCGCCGTCGGTCGGATCCTTCATCCTGGCGATCTTGTCGCTCATGCCGGGCGAGGCGTGTTTCTGGAAGAAGCGCTGGCCGTTGATGCCGTCCGGCGCGCGCACCAGGCTCAGCGGCCGGTTGACGACGAATTCTGCCATGCGCGGCCAGACCAGCGCGTAGTGATCGAGCAGGTCCTGCTTGGAGACCTTTTCGTCGGGCCACAGCAGCTTGTCGGGATGCGAGAGCTTTACCGAGGTCTTCGCCATTCCGGCCGAGGGCTTCGGCGCCGTCTTTGCGTTCGGTTTTGCTTCGCTTTCGGCCTTCTTCGGCTGTTCTTGCACGACTTCCTCCGCCGGCTTGTCCTCGCGCAACCCCTGGAACGAGGCGTGGCGGATTATACGGTCGGAAGTCCAGCTGCGGAACTCCACTTCGCCGACAAGCTCCGGCTTGACGAAGGTGAGGCCCTTGCCCTTGGGCACGGCGGCCGAGAACGGCGAGCCCTTCGCCTCGAGGCCGTCTAGCTTCTTCTTCAAATCGGTCATCACCTTGCCGGAAAAGCCGGTGCCGACACGGCCGGCATAGTGCAGCTTGCCGCCTTCGTTGAAGCCGACCAGCAGCGAGCGCAGGCCGCGCCCGGTCTTGTCCGAGGGCAGATAGCCGCCGATGACGAATTCCTGCCTGAGCGTGCATTTCGACTTGATCCAGGAGAGCCCACGTCCGCTGCGGTAGGGCGCATCGGCACGTTTCGACACCACGCCTTCCAAGCCCATGCGGCAAACATGCTGCAGCATGACCTTGCCCGGCTCGTGGAAATGGTCGCTGAAGCGCAGCCCCGAATGGTCGGGCTGCTCGCCGAGCAGTTCGGCCAGCGCCTGCTTGCGTTCGACCAAAGGTTCGCGGCGCAGGTCCTTGCCGTCGAGCCGCATCAGGTCGAAGACATAATAGACGAAGCGGTCGGCGCGTCGGGCCGACAGATCCGCCTGCAGCAAGGGGAAGGACGACACGCCGCTGTCGGCCAAAACCACGATCTCGCCGTCGATGATGGCGTCGCGGCATTTCAGCCCGGCAAGCGCGGCGGTGACCGGACCATCGAATTTGTCCGTCCAGTCGAGACCGGCGCGGGTGAGCAGCCTGACCTCGCTGCCGGCGATCTGCGCCTGCATGCGGTAGCCGTCGAACTTGACTTCATGCAGCCAGTCCTCGCCGGCGGGCGCATCCTTCTCCAGCGTCGCCAGCTGCGGCTCGATGAAGTCGAGACGCTTGTCATGCCCGGCCTTGGCCTTGGCGGCAGCCGGCCTGTTGGATTGCCAGACTTTCGGCTTCTCCCCCCTGGCGGCCTTGCCTTCGCCCACCTCCTCGATAGTCAGGCCCGACTTCACCGATTTCGGTTCCTCCTCGAGGACATCCTCGCCGGGCCGGGCGGCGGCATCGTCGGACTTGATCAGCAGCCAATTGTCGCGCTTCTCGCCCGGGCGGGGCCTCAGCCTGACCAGATGCCAGCGGCCGTTGAGCTTGTGACCCTCGAGCTCGAAGTCGATATGGCCTTTCTTCATGCCCTTGGCCGGATCGCCATCCGGCGTCCACCTGCCTTCGTCCCAGACGATGACTGAGCCGCCGCCATATTGGCCCTTCGGAATGGTGCCTTCGAAGGACGCGTAGTCGATCGGGTGATCCTCGACATGCACGGCCAGCCGCTTCTCATGCGGATCGAGGCTCGGGCCGCGCGTCACCGCCCAGCTCCACAGCACGCCGTCATGCTCCAGCCGGAAATCATAGTGGAGCCGCGTGGCGGCGTGCTTCTGGACGACGAAAATGCCGCCGCCCTTCTTGCCGCGCGCGACCTTGCCCGCAGGCTCGGCTGTTTTCTTGAAATCGCGCTTGGCGTGATATTGCTCGAGACCAGCCATGACGCTGTGCTCCTATGCGGATTTGCGCTTCGGCGCGGGCTTGGCTTTGGTTCGTTTCGCCGGCGCCTTGGCGGTGGATTTGCCGCCCTTGCCGCCACCATCGGCATTCAAGCTCTTTTTCAGCGCGTCGAACAGGTTGACGACATTGGAGGGTTTCGGCGGCGCCTTGGCCTTGGGCGCCTTCTTGCCGGCCTTCTTGGCGCGGATCAGCTCGAGCAGCGCATCCTCGTATTTGTCATCGAACTTCGAAGGATCGAACTTGGCATGCTTCTTGTCGATGATGAGCTCGGCGAGATCCGTCATCTCCCGGTCGGTCTTCACCGACTTGATCTCGCCGAACACCGCGTCGGGCTGGCGCACAGTGTTGTCGTAGCGCAACGTCGTCAGCACCATGCCCTTGCCGAGCGGCTCGATCACCACCGGGCGCTCGCGGCTGTAAAGCACGATACGCGCAAGGCCAGCCATCTTCTTGCCAGCCATCGCATCGCGGATGACGGCGAAAGCCTCCTCCGACACCTTGTCCGCCGGCGAGACATAGTAGGGCGTATCGAGATAGATCTGCTCGATCGAGGATTTCTCGACGAAGCCGTCGAGGCTCATCGTGTGCGAGGATTCGATCTGCACCGCTTCGATCTCGTCCTCCTCGATATGGATGAAATCGCCGTCGCTCACCTCATAGCCCTTGATCTCGTCCCCCTCCTCAAGCGGCTTGCCGGTCCCGGCATCGACATAGATGCGTTTGACGGTGTTGCCGGTCTTGCGGTTGAGGATGCGGAAAGAGACCTTCTCGGCATGGGTCACGACGTTGGTGAGCTCGATGGCGCACGTGACCAGCGACAGTTTGAGATAGCCCTTCCAGGCCGGGCGTGGTGCCATTGCGAACTCCTGCGCGATGCGGTTTCAATCGCAACGGACAGGGGTTCGCTTGGGTTCCGGGAGGGCTGCCACGCGGCCTGCTATTCGGCGGCCTGCAGGTTGACCTTGCTTTCCGCGATCTCGGTTAGCTTGCGGTCCGTCGCCTCTTCTTCCTTGAGGTTCTTGGCCAGCACGTTGGCGCAGTCGCTGCGGCCGAGCTGCTTGGCCCAGGCGATCAGCGTGCCGTAGCGCGTTATCTCGTAGTGCTCGACGGCTTGGGCGGATGCGATCAGCGCAGCGTCCAGAACCTCCTTGTCGTCGACATCGCCGCTGACTTCGTCGGCCTCCGCGAGGATGCCGTCGATGGCCGGGCAGTTGACGGTCTTGGCCTTGACGCCGTGCAGCTCGAACACCTGCTCGACCCGCTCGATGTGGCCCTTGGTCTGCGCAAGATGTTTCTCGAAGCCGGCCTTCAATTGCGGATCGGTCGCCTTGTCGATCATCTTCGGCAGCGATTTCTCGATCTGCTTCTCGGCATAATAGATGTCGCGCAACGTGTGGATGAAGAGGTCGTCCAGCGTCTTGATGTCTTTCGAAAAGAAGCCCATGGCGGTTGCCTTTCCATGTTTCGCGTTTTGAGGAAGTTGCCCGGCAGGACAGCCGTCAACCGGCCGGTTCGCCCGACCTTGCGAGGTCAACGTCGTCTTCCGTGACAGGTTCCTGCCCGCCCAGGCGCGCGAAAGGAAATTCCCTGTCCCCGGGCAAACGTGAAACAGATGCGCGCGCAAGCGACATCGGAACGAAACATATGTGATGCAAAAGTCACACGGGGCGGAAAGGCGACGAAAGGCACCGAAAGACCGCGAATCAGCCGTAATCCGGCCACGATGCAACGTGTTTCGGACCAGAAATTAACATCACGTTCACCGACTATTCACGCCTCGACGCTATGCTCTCGAACAATTCGGACGGGACATCCGAAAGCGGGACAGGGACAGTAAAAATGAACTTCTGGAATCACATCGCCGGCTACGCCGCAGCCATTCGCGAATTCGTCGCGCCGACCTATCGGCCCGAGCGCTATTACATGCGCGGCCCAGGCCCTGCGTGCGCGCGCCGCGGCAACTCGCTGGGCGTCAGCGCGAACTGATCATGACCCGCGAACGCGCCCACCACAGCCGCATCTGCCGGCCGGCCGCCGACCAGCGCACTACCACCTATCGCGCCGAACGCCTTGCGCTCGCCGCCACATGGCGTGCGACAACGCCGCGGCTTTGACGCCGCCGCCGGCTGGCTTAGTGTCTCCCCAGCTCAGTGTCCCCTTGGCATAGCGTAAGGGGGCCACAAGCAGCCGGGGCCGCCATGACCGACCTGCCCGAACCTCCCACCTTGCCGCGCCAGGCCTATGACGCCAGCCAGCCGCTGATCGTCTTCGACGGCGTCTGCGTGTTCTGCTCGGGCTTCGTCCAGCTCATCCTCAAGCTCGACCGGAAAAAACGCTTCCGCTTCGCCACGGCGCAGTCGCCGCTCGGCGAGGCACTGTTTCGTGAGCACGGCCTGCCGACCGACGATTACGACAGCAACCTCGCCATCATCGACGGCGCGGCCTTCACGCGCCTCGACAGCTTCATCGCCGTCATGGCCGCGCTCGGCTGGCCATGGCGCATTGCAAAGGCGCTGCTCATGCTGCCGCGGCCGCTGCGCGACTGGCTCTACGACCGCGTCGCCAAGAACCGCTACGCGCTGTTCGGCTGCAAGGACAGTTGCGATATTCCTTCGGCCGAGTTGCGGGAGCGGTTGATCGGCTGACGGCGATTGGCTTGGGGGCATGGCATGAAGCTTCTCATCGTCGGCGGCTACGGCACCTTCGGCGGACGCATCGTCCAATTGCTGGAGAACGAGCCGCGCCTCGAGCTCATCATCGCCGGCCGGTCGCTCGCCAAGGCAGCGGCCTATTGCGGGGATCGAGGCAACACCAAGGCTCGGCTGGTGCCGGCGACGTTCGACCGCGACGGCGACCTTGGCGCGCAACTCGCCGGCATGCTGCCCGACATCGTCGTCGACGCCAGCGGTCCGTTTCAGGCCTATGGCGAGGGGCGCTACCGGCTGGTCGAGGCCTGTATCGCCGCGCGCATCCACTATCTCGACCTTGCCGACGGTTCGGACTTCGTCGCCGGGGTATCCGCTTTCGACGCGGCAGCCAGGGCGGCCGGCGTCGTCGTGCTGTCCGGGGTGTCGAGCTTCCCGGTGCTGACGGCCGCCGTGGTGCGCCATCTTTCGGCCGGCATGGCGCGCGTCGGCACCATCCGTGGCGGCATCGCGCCGTCGCCTTTCGCCGGCGTCGGCGAGAACGTCATCCGCGCCATCGCGAGCTATGCCGGCCGGGCGGTGCGGCTGCAGCGCGGCGGCAGGCCGGCCGAGGGTTACCCGCTCACCGAGCAGATGCGGTACACGATCGCGCCGCCCGGGCGTGTACCGGTGAGGAACACCTTGTTCTCGCTGGTCGACGTGCCGGACCTGCGCGCGCTGCAGGCGCTGTGGCCGGAGGCGAGCACGATCTGGATGGGCGCCGGGCCGGTGCCCGAGGTGCTGCACCGCGCGCTGATCGGCCTGGCCTGGCTGGTCCGTGCCGGCCTGGCGCGATCGCTGTCGCCGCTGGCGCCGCTGATGCACTGGGCGACCAACCGGCTGTCATGGGGCGAGCATCGCGGCGGCATGTTCGTCGAAGTCGAAGGCGCGGACGAGGCCGGCAAGCCGATCAAACGGTCCTGGCACCTGTTGGCCGAGGGCGATGACGGGCCGCTGATCCCGTCCATGGCGGTCGAGGCGATCGTCCGCAAGGCGCTCGACGGCCGCATGCCCTTGCCGGGCGCCCGGGCGGCGGTGCGTGACGTCGATCTCGCGGACTATGAAGCGCTGTTTGCCGGCAAGACGATCCACACCGGCCTCAGGAACGACACCGACAAGGGAAAGGCTCTCTATTCCGGTGTGCTCGGCGATGCCTGGAAAAGCCTGCCAGCTGAAATCCGCGCCATGCATGAGGGAGCGGCTATGGCGGAAGGAAGTGCGAGCGTGGAGCGCGGCGGCGGTATTCTTAGCCGGCTTGCCGCGCGCATGGCCGGCTTTCCGCCTACTGCAGCCGATGTCCCCGTCAAGGTGCGTTTCGTCACAGACGGGCAAGGCGAGACCTGGACGCGGTCTTTCGGAACTCACGGTTTTTCGAGCCGGCAATTTGCCGGACGTGGCCGCTCGGATCGGCTGCTTTGCGAGCGCTTCGGCCCCCTCACCTTCGCCATGGCGCTGGTGGCCGGCGAGGACCGCCTGTCGCTCGTGCTGCGCCGCTGGAGCTTTCTCGGTCTGCCATTGCCGATGTGGCTTTGCCCGCGGTCGAACGCGTACGAAACAGTCGAGGACGACCGCTTCCGCTTCCATGTCGAGATATCGCACCCGGTCGCCGGGCTGATCGTGCGCTACCGTGGCTGGCTCGAGCCGTCGCACGGTTCGAGCACGGTGGGTTCGCCGGCCGTCCCGCCCAGTTCCCGGCAGTTGGCCGCCGTGCACAGCGTCCAGCCTTCCCCGGTGGCGCCGGATGCCGCGAGCACCAGACGCGGCTGGGGTCCGATCCGGGGCGCATAGACCCACCAGCCGCCCCGCAGCACCGAGCCCTCCGGCGGCTCCATGCCGGCGCCGGAGCCCTTGACCCGTGCCTCAACGACCCGCAGCCCGGCCGGCGTCACCGTCCAGTCCTCCTGCCAGCGCGTCCGTTCCACCGAATGTGTCCAGGATAGCGTGAAGGCGGCGACGGCGAGCGTCACCGTCTTGCCGGCGGCGAGGATACACAGGCTCATGGAGTGTCGGCGGCGGACAGCCGGCGGGCGCGCCAGCAGTGCCAGCCGATCCACGCCAGCGCCAGCACCCAGCCGGTCTCGTCGGTGAGCGGCAATGCGGCCACCAGGAGCAGGCCGGCGCAGAACGCGACGAGACGCTCCCACCAAGCCATGCGGCGGGCGAGGAAGCCGACGGCGGCAGCCCCCCACAGCACGATGCCCATGCAGGCCTTGACGACGATGTAGGCGACCTCGACGGGATAGCCGAACGAAGCCGCGATCGGGCCCGCGTCCTGCAGCATCAGCGCCGGCGTGTAGACGGCCATGAACGGCACGACGAAGCCGGCGATGGCGAGCTTGGACGCCTGGATGCCGATCTTGAGGCCGCTTTCCTTGGCCATGGGTGCCGCGGCAAAGGCGGCGAGCGCCACCGGCGGGGTGAGATCCGCCATGATGCCGAAATAGAAGACGAACATGTGGCTGACCACCAGCGGCACGCCGAGCGACAGCAGCGCCGGGCCGGCGAGAGAGGAGGTGATGATGTAGTTGGGGATGGTCGGAATGCCCATGCCGAGAACCAGGCAGGTGAGCATGGTCAACACCAGCGACAGGAACAGGTTGTTCTCGCCGATGGATATGATCCAGCCGATGAAAGTGGAGGCGATGCCGGTGAGCGTCAGCGTGCCGATGACGATGCCGACGATGGCGCAGGCGATGCCGACGGGCAGGGCGTTCTTCGCTCCTTCGGCAAGCGAATCGACGCAGATGCGCAGCGTCTCGCGCCCGCCCTTGAAGGCAAGGCAGGCGATGACGAGCGCCGCGATGACGAGGCTGAGCACATTGACGCCGAAGCGCATGAAAGACGCCGCGGCCAGCCCGAGCGCCAGCCAGAAGACGAAGCGGAAGGCGAGCGGCCCGATCAAGGCTGCCAGCGGCGTGCCGAGGATGAGCACGATGGTCAGCGCGAGCCCCATCGTGCCGGCGAAGATCGGCGTGTAGCCGGCAAACAGCAGGTAGATCAGCGCGGCAAGCGGCAGCACCAGCGGCCAGTGCTTTCTGACCGCTTCCCACGGATTGGGCAAATCCGCCTTGGCCATGCCGTGCAGGCCGGCTTTGCCGGCCTCCAGATGCACCTGCCAGAAGCAGGCGCCGAAATAGAGCAGCGCCGGGATGATCGCCGCCTTGACCACCTCGGCATAAGGGATGTTCAGCGTCTCGGCCATGATGAAGGCGACGGCTCCCATCACCGGCGGCATGATCTGGCCGCCCATCGAGGAGGTCGCCTCGACCGCGCCGGCAAAGGCGGAGCGGAAGCCGAAGCGCTTCATCAGCGGGATGGTGAACTGGCCGCTGGCGACGACATTGGCGACGCCCGAACCGGAGATTGTGCCCATCAGCGCGGAGGACAGCACGCAGACCTGGGCCGGGCCGCCGCGCCACGAGCCGACCAGGCCGAGCGCGAAATCGTTGAACAGGGCGATCATGCCGGCTCGTTCGAGGAAAGCGGCAAAGACGACGAAGATGAAGATGTAGGCAGCCGAAACATAGACCGGCGTGCCGTATATGCCTTCGGTGCCATAGGCGAAGGTGTCGACCAGCTGCGCGAAATCATAGCCGCGATGGGTGAAGGGCGGCGGCAGGTGGTTGCCGACGAAGCAATAGGCGAGGAAGATGAAGGCGATGACGGCCAGCGGCAGGCCCATCAGCCGCCTGGCTGCTTCGAAGACGAGCATCACCAGCAACGCGCCGACGATCAGGTCCGGCGTGGTGAGGAAGCCGGAGCGGCGGATGAGGTCGGCGTAGAAGACCCAGTTGTAGAGGCCGGTGCCGAAGCCGAGCAGGCCGAGCACCCAGAAGCCAAGCTTCGCCGCTGCGCTCCTGGCGCGCAGGTTGGCGATGAGGCCGAAACCGAGCAGCAGCAGGAAGCCGACATGCATGGCCCGCACCACCTGGCTGGGCAGGCTGCCATAGGCGGCGATGTAAATCTGGAAGACGGAGAAGGCGACGGCGATGAGGAAGGCCACCTTGCCGGCAAGGCCGTCGCCAAAACCGGGCGGGAGGCCTTCGACTTGTTCCTCGGCGATCGGGGAAAGAACGGTGGGGGTATCGGTCATTGGCGGATTCCTGGCGGGCAATACCGTCTCGGTTGAGGGGAGGGAAACCGCGTATGGCGCTCCCCCTCACCCAGCCTCCGCTTCGCTCGACCGACCTCTCCCCGAGGGGAGAGGAGGCGGTCGGCGTTGGCGCCGGTCTCTTCTCTCCGTCGGGGAGAAGGTGGCCGCGAAGCGGCCGGATGAGGGGGCTGGCGCTGGGCTATGCGATAGCCTTTCCTCGATGGGCCCTACTTCAGCAACCCTTTTTCCCTGTAATATTTCTCCGCGCCGGGATGCAGCGCCACGGGCATGCCGTCCAGCGCCTTGGCCGGATCGATCGCCTTGGCGGCGGCATGCGCGGCAGCCAGTTGGTCGAGATGCTCGAACAGCAGCTTGGTCATCTGGTAGGCGGTCTCGTCGGAGACGTCGGCGCGGGTAATGAGGAAATTGCCGACCGCGGCGGTCGCGACGTCTTCCGTCTGTCCCTCATAGGTGCCTTTCGGGATAACCACGGAAAGATAGGGCGCCCCGATCTTGGCGACGTCCTCGGCCGGCACGGCGACGACGTTGATGGGAAGCGAGGTCGCGAGGTCGCGGATGGAGGCGACGCCGAGGCCGGCCGACTGCAAGGTGGCATCGAGCTGGCGGTTCTTGATCAGCTCGACCGACTCGGCGAAGGGCAGATATTCGACCCGTCCGAGATCCTCGTATTTGAGACCGGCGGCGGCGAAGATGGCGCGCGCGTTGAGCTCGGTGCCGGAGGCAGGCGCGCCGACCGACAGACTCTTGCCCTTGAGGTCGGCGAGCGTCTTGATGCCGGAGTCCCGGCTGGCGACGATCTGGATGTAGTTGGGATAGATCGCGGCGATGCCGCGCAACTTGTCGAGCTTGCCCGGGAAGCCGGCCTCCGTGTTGCCTTCGGCGGCCATCTTGACGGAATCGCCGAGCGCAAAGGCGATCTCGCCCTTGCCCTGCTGCAGCAGGTTGAGGTTCTCGACCGAAGCCTTGGTCGCCTGAACCTGGGTGCGCGAGCCCTCGATGCCCTTGCCGTAAATCTCCGACAGCGCGACCCCGAGCGGATAGTAGACGCCCGACGTGCCGCCGGTGAGCACATTGATGAATTCCTGCGCCCCGGCCGACACGGCGCCGAGGCCAAGCGACAGCGCCAGCGCGCCGGCGGCAACAAGCCTGGTCCTGAAATTGAACATCGCGATTTCCTCCCTGAAAACATCCGGGCCGCGCCGTCCTCCCGGCCCGAGTTCGCGGAGAGTTTAGACAGCGAGCGGCAAATGCCAACCCGCAATTGCAGTCATTAGACGAACGGTTAAGACAGCAGAACCGCTCAAATCCGTTCTGTCCGCACGCCGCTGCAAGCACCGGATGCCGCTGCGCGGCTTGCGGCGGCGGACCTCAGTCCGGCAGCGCCGCGACCGCGACGATTTCGATGACGATATCGGCTTGAGCAAGCGCCGCGACCCCGATCACCTCCGAGGGCGGCGGGTTGTTGTAGCTGCAATGCTTGGGACAGTGCTCGGCAAAGAACGCGTCCAGCACGTCCAGGCGAAAATTGGGCGAGCCGAGGACGCCGCCGTCGGGAAACGGCCCCCTGACGAAGAAGGTGAGCCTGATGAGATGTTCGAGACCGCTGCCGAGCTCTTCCAGGTCCGACTTGATATTGCCGAGCACCGCGCGCCATTGCGCCGCGGCATCGCCGACGAAGCCGCCGCCCTTCTTGCCCATTGGATCGTAGTCATCCGATGTGGCCGTGTTTCCGCAAAGATAGACGGTCCCCTTCGCCCCGCTGACGACCGTTCCCTTTCCCCACGGCATCAGCCGGCCGTTCTTGAATTTCTTGTGGGTCACAAGTTCCATGGTCTTCTCCCATCTTTTCGCGCGATCCGCCGCTCCGGAGAAAAAGGATAGCGCCGCGAGGCGCCGCTGCCAGTTGTTCCAGCGTTGCCGCGATCGGCCCTGGCTGCCTGGAGAGCGTGGTGCTTGCGCAATCGCCGGACGAGGACGAAAGATTTTCCCGATGCCTGTCGAAATCGGCCGCGGCCGCACGACATAGGTCGGCACGCGACGAAAGCGGCCGTCAACAAAACGGGAGAAGACCATGCGATACATGCTTTTGATCTACAATGACGAAGCCGCGATGGCGAACGCTCCGAAGGAGCAGACCCAACAGGTGCTCGCGGCCTATGGCGCCTATACCGAGGCGCTGAAGACATCCGGCGCGTACATCGCCGGCGAGCGGCTGCGCCCGACCCAGGCGGCCACCGCGGTGCGGATGGCGAACGGCAAGACCAATGTGCTCGACGGCCCCTATGCCGACACCAAGGAGCAATTGGCGGGTTTCTACATGATCGAGGCGGCCGACATCGATACGGCCATCGAATGGGGCGCGCGCTGTCCCGCGTCCAGCACCGGCACGGTCGAGGTGCGGCCGATCTGGGAAATGGCCGAGTACATAGCCGCCGCATAGCGAACCCTGTGATGGATGATCGCTCGGAGATCGCGCGGGCGGCGGCCGAGGCGGCCGCCCGGCGCAGCTACGGCAAGCTGGTCGCCTGGCTCGCGGCGCGCACGCGCGACGTCGCCGGCGCCGAGGACGCGCTGGCCGATGCCTTCGCGGCCGCGCTCGAACGCTGGCCGCGAACCGGCGTCCCGGCGGAGCCGGAAGCCTGGCTGCTCGCGGTGGCGCGCCGGCGCGACGTGGACGCGGTGCGGCGGCGGCTGACCGGCGAGGCGGCCCGCGATCATCTGCAGCTGATGGCCGAGGAAATGGAGGCGCGCATGCGCGGCGAGGAGCTGCCCGACGACCGGCTGCGGCTGATGTTTGCCTGCGCCCATCCGGCGATCGAGGCCAGCGTGCGCGCGCCGCTGATCCTGCAGACGATCCTCGGTTTCGACGCCGCGACGATCGCCTCGGCCTTCCTGGTTTCGCCGGCGACGATGGGACAGCGGCTGGTGCGGGCCAAGGCGCGCATCCGCGAAACCGGGATTCCGTTCCGCGTGCCGGAGCAGGCGGAGCTGGGCGACCGGCTGGGCGCGGTGCTGGAGGCGATCTACGCCACCTTCGCCGAAGGCTGGTCGGACCCGACCGGCACCGACAGCCGGCGGCGCAACCTCGCCACCGAAGGCATCTGGCTCGGTCGGCTGGTCGCCTCGCTGATGCCGGACGAGCCGGAAGCGCTCGGGCTGCTGGCGCTGATGCTGTTCGCCGAGGCGCGCCGCTCGGCGAGGCGCGGCCCAGAAGGCGATTTCGTGCCTTTGGCCGAGCAGGATATCGCGCTCTGGGACGACGGCCTGATCGACGAGGCGGAGGCCTTGCTGGTGCGCGCCGCGCAAGGGAGCATCATCGGCCGCTACCAGCTCGAGGCGGCCGTGCAGTCCGCCCATACGGCGCGCCGGCGCGGCGGCGGCACGGACTGGACGGCGATCCGCCAGCTTTACGACGCGCTGCAGGCCGTGGCCGGCTCGCCGGTGGTGGCGATCAACCGCGCGGTGGCGATCGCCGAAACCGAGGGTGCAACGGCTGGGCTGGCGGCACTTTACGTGCTCGGCGAGGACAAGCGGCTGCAGGACTACCAGCCCTATTGGGCCGCTCGCGCCGGGCTGTTGGCCAGGCTCGGCAACACGAAGCAGGCGGCCCAGTGCTACGACCGGGCGATCGGCCTCGAGCGCGACCCCGCGCTGCGGCGTTTCCTGCAGGGCGAGAAGGCGAAGCTTATTGGGAGTTAAGCGGCCCACATCTCGTGCGATGCGTTCAGCTTGCGCATGAGGTCGTGCCGGCGCAGTTTCGCCCACAGGCGCTCGATGTTCGGCCAGGCGGCCCGCGCTTTCTCGAGGTCGGGATGCCAAGCCACCAGCATGACCAGGTAGATGTCGGCCAGCGAGAGCGTCTCGCCGGCCAGCCAGTTGCGGCCGGCCAGCGCCTGGTCGAGGATAGCAAAGCCGCGATCCATCTCGGCGACCGCCGCCGCTTTCACCGGCTGGAGGCCTTCGCCATCGGCGGTGTAGCGGTGCGCGTAATAGAGCCGCAGCATCGCCGGATAGAGCACCGACGACATGAAGGCCATCCAGCGCAGGAATTCGGCGCGGCCGGGCGAGCCCGGTTGCGGCGCAAGGCCGGCCTGCGGGTGGCGCTCGGCGAGCAGAATGCAGATTGCCGCCGACTCCGTCAGCGAATGGCCGTCGGGCAGCGTCAGCGCGGGCACCTGGTTCAGCGGGCTGATGGCGAGGAAGGCCGGATCGGGCGGATCTTTCTTCGGCACATCGATCTGTTCGAAGGGCAGGCCGGTCATGGCAAGCGCAGCCTCGACGACGAAGCCGCCGCTGCCCGGGCGCGTATAGAGCTTGTACATGAGAAATCCTCCCGCCTGCCGATGAGGCCTGGCGGCGATATGAGCCGGAAGCCCGGTCTTGCTCAAGCCGGGCAGCGCCTGCCACGGATGCTTTTTTGAACAGTCCAGGGATTAAGCGAGACACTCCCGCGGCATTCCACGGCCGCGGTCAAGGCATGGATCGTCGGGTCAAGCCCGAGGATGACGAGGGGTATGCCTAAGCGCCCAGCCCGTCGAACAGGATGGTCGAGAGATAGCGCTCGGCGAAAGAGGGGATGACGACGACGAGGTTCTTGCCCTTGTTCTCCGGCCGCGAGCCGACGACGATGGCCGCCTGGAGTGCTGCGCCCGACGAGATGCCGACCGGCACGCCTTCGAGGCGGGCGACGAGACGCGCATTGGCGACCGAATCCTCGTTCGAAACCCTGACGACCTCGTCATAGATCGACGTGTCGAGGATTTTCGGGGCGAAGCCGGCGCCGATGCCCTGGATCTTGTGCGGGCCGGGCTGGCCGCCCGACAGCACCGGCGACGCTTCCGGCTCGACCGCCACGACCTGCAGCGAGGGCTTGCGCTTCTTCAGCACCTGGCCGACGCCGGTGATGGTGCCGCCGGTGCCGATGGCGGAAACGAAAATGTCGACCTCGCCATTGGTGTCGTTCCAGATTTCCTCGGCCGTGGTGCGGCGGTGGATTTCGGGATTGGCCGGATTCTCGAATTGCTGCGGGATGATGGCGTTGGGCAGGGTGGCGGCGAGCTCGTCGGCCTTGGCGATGGCGCCCTTCATGCCTTTCGGGCCTTCGGTCAGCACCAGCTCCGCGCCGAGCAGCGCCAGCATCTTGCGGCGCTCGACCGACATGGTCTCCGGCATGGTGAGGATCAGCTTGTAGCCCTTGGCGGCGGCGGCGAAGGCCAGCGCGATGCCGGTGTTGCCGGAGGTCGGCTCGATCAGCGTGGTCTTGCCGGGCGCGATCTTGCCAGCCTCCTCCAGCGCTTCGATCATGGCGACGCCGATGCGATCCTTGACCGAAGCGATCGGGTTGAAGAATTCGAGCTTGGCCATGAGATTGGCGACGATGCCCTTCTCCCTGGCGAACTTGTCCAGCCTGACCAGCGGCGTGTCGCCAATCGTCTCCGTGATCGAATTGAAGACGCGGCCGCGGCCGGGCACGCGCGCGGAGGTGACGGGCTTGTTCATGGTTCGCTCCAAGGCAATGGCACAGGCAAAAACAGAATAGGGCTTTCAGCCGCGCAAGATAGGCCGGCGACCGAAAATATCCGAGTGGGGCGGTTGCTCAAAAGCGCCCACGACCGGAAAAGCATTTTCCGCCACAGCGGGTTTCGGGAATGGTTTGGCCGAATCGGGCGCGGGTTGAGATTGGCGCCTATTGGCGCGCCGCTATGGCCGCGGCCGCGCCCATCATGAAGCCGGCGGCGGTGCGGTTGAGGACCTTCAGCGCCCGCGGCGATTTCAGGAACCAGCGCGCCTTGGCGGCCAAAACCAGGTAAGGCACCAGCACCACGAACAGCACCGCCACGGTGAGCATCGCAAGGATGGCGTAGTCGGCGAGCGTGATCGTCTTCAGGTCGACGATGGTCGGCGTGATGGCGAGATAGAAGATCATCGTCTTCGGATTGCCGAGCGTCACGGTCAGCCCGGCGGCGAAGCTCGACACCAGACCTCCCTTGGCCTTCCGGGCCTCGACGGTTTCGGGCGTGATGCCGCTGGTCCAGAAGCGCCAGGCGAGGAAAGCGAGATAGGCGACGCCGGCCCATTTGATGGCGAGGAAGACCATGCCGAAGGTCTGGGCGACGAAAGCAAGCCCGAGCACCACGGCGGTGAGATAGGTGAGGTCGCCGAGCATCAGGCCGAACGACATGGCGAGCGACGAGCGGAAGCCGGAGCCGAGCGCGCGGGCGACAAGCGCCGTGACGCCGGGGCCGGGAATGACGGCGGCGATGCCGAGGGCGGCGCTGTAGGCGAGGAATCCGGTGAGTGTCATGGTTCTGGCCTGGCGTACAGTCCTGCGGGGACCGCTGTCGAGAGCCGGGCTTTTATCATGATGCCAGTGCGACGGTAATTCCCCTCGCAATGCGATTCGTTGCGCCAGTTCGACCGGGAGCTGGTTCCTTTGTGGGACGCCGCATACCTTGGAGATTGCCGAAACGATCAGTCCTGTCGTCATTCCAGGGCGGAGCAAGCAGCGGAGCGACGCGCGCAGCCCTAGAATGACGAGATTGGGGGGAGCTACCCGCCATACGTAACGCGCCAGATGGTGCCGTTGCCGTCCTCGGTGAGGATCAACGCGCCGTCCCTGGCAACGGCGACGCCGACCGGCCGGCCCCAGACCGCGTCATCGGAAATGACAAAGCCGGTGGCGAAGTCCTCGTATTCGCCGGTCGGCTTGCCGTCCTTGAATCTCAGCCGCACCACCTTGTAGCCGGTGCGGACGTTGCGGTTCCACGAGCCGTGCAGCGCGACGAAGGCATCGCCCCTGTAGTCGGCCGGGAAATTGCCGCCGTCGTAGAAGGCGATGTTGAGCGGCGCCGAATGCGCCTGGATCAGCACATCCGGAACCGTGACCTTGCCGGCGAGGTCGGGGCGCGCGCCCTTGTGGCGCGGGTCCTCGTTGTCGCCGATGTAATACCAGGGCCAGCCGTAGAAGGCGCCGTCCTTCACGGCGGTCGCGTATTCGAAGGGGATGTTGTCGCCAAGCTCGTCGCGCTCGTTGACGACGCACCAGGGCGCGCCTGTCGCCGGCTGCACGGTCATGCCGGAGCAGTTGCGCAGGCCGGTGGCGACGGTCCTGCGGTTGTTGCCGTCCGGATCGAAGGCCAGCACGTCGGCGCGACCCTGTTCCGGACCCCAGGCCTCGCCCAGCGGCTGCGATTTCGCCCACGCCTCGACACCGCCCTTCGGCTTTGCGCCCATGTCCTCGGCGACGTTGGAGCCCGAGCCGACCGACAGATAAAGCGTCTTGCCGTCGGGCGAGAAGGCGATGTCGCGCGTCCAGTGATGGCTGGCGGGGATCTTTGCGACGATGATCTGCGGCTTGCCGGACGCCTTGAGGTCGCCGTCGCGATAGGCAAAGCGGACGACGCTGTTGCTGTTGGCGACATAGACCCATTGCGGCGTGTCGCCAGGCGGATAGAAGGCGATGCCGTAGGGCCGGGTCAGGCCCTTGGCGAAGACCGACTTTTGCGCGGGCTTGGCGCTGCCTTCCGCCAGGCGATAGACACGGACCTGGTTCGCCCGGCTGTCGGCGACGAAGAGGTCGCCGTTCGGAGCCACGCGCACGACGCGCGGACTATCGATGCCGGATGCGACCATCTCGGCGGAGAAGCCGGGCGGAAGTTTCGGCTTCGCGTCCTCGGGGCGCTCGGTGACGCCGCCGCCGTTCGAGGCGGACTCCGTCACATCCGGCTTCGGCAAATCCTCTGGCTTCAGCAGCCGGCGCACGCCCGGGCGGTCGGCCTTCCAATCGCCGAAGGCCTTTTCACCGCTGAGCAAAGGTTGATCGGCCTGCTGTGCAAAGGCGCCGGTGGCAAAGACCAGCGCGAGGCCCGCAAGGCCGGCGATCCGCATCATGGCTGTCCTCCGTCGTCTGCCAGCGCGCCTCAATCGATCAGGCGCCCAGAGCCAGGACATATTGGGCAAACGATCGAAAAGAGAAGCTTGCGCACGCGGATTTGAGGGGCCTCGGGCTCAGGCCTCTTCGGCATCCAGATCGTCGTCGAGGCGCTTTTCCAACTCGACGAGGTCAGCCGGCAAGGGCAGACCCATTGCGCGCATCTCCCGCAATTTCTCGCGCAGCTGCTCCTGGATCTCGTGCTCGTCCTCGGGCTGGTTCACCATCTCCTCAAGCAGCAGGCCGATCTGGGCCTTGAGCGATTCCAGCGCCATGTTTTTCTCCTTTGCACCCTCAGGTGTGTCGAGATTCAGGTCAGGCCGACATCACCCTGTATACCGATACACCTAGCGCAGCATTCGTGAAATCAGCTGCGCGGTGTAATCGACCATCGGCACGATGCGGGCGTAGTTCAGACGGGTCGGGCCGATGACGCCAAGCGCGCCGATGACGCGGGCGTCCTTGTCCCGATAGGGCGCAACCACCAGCGACGAGCCGGACAGCGAAAACAGCTTGTTCTCCGAGCCGATGAAGATGCGCACGCCAGGTCCTTCCTCGGCGAGGTCGAGCAGCTGCAGCAGCCCGTCCTGCGTCTCCAGATCCTCGAACAGATGACGCAGGAGCTCGAGATCGGCCTGGGCGGTGACGTTTTCCAGGAGGTTGGCGCGGCCGCGCACGATGAGGCGCGCCGGCAGGCCGCTCTCGGCGCCGGCCCAGACCGCCAGCCCCTTCTCGACCAGATCCTGCGACAGCGTGTCGAGCGCCGTCCTGGTCTCGTCCTTGATGCGGGCGATCTCGATGCGCGCCTCGGCAAGCGTGCGCCCCCTGATATGGGCGTTGAGGAAGTTCGAGGCCTCGTGCAGCTGCGAGACGGTGATGCCGGCCGGCAGGTCGACGACGCGGTTCTCGACATCGCCGTTCTGCGACACCAGCACGGCCAGCGCCTTGGTGGGCTCGAGCTGGATGAATTCGATGTGCTTCAGCGCCACCTCGTTCTTGGAGGCGAGCACGAGGCCGGCGCCGCGCGACATGCCGGACAGCATTTGGCTGGCCTCGGTCAGCATATGCTCCAGCGTCGCGCCCGAGCCGGAGGCGCGCACCTGCGCCTCGATGACGCGGCGCTCGTCGTCGGAAAGGTCGCCGAGTTCCATGAAAGCATCGACGAAGAAGCGCAGGCCGGTCTGGGTCGGCAGGCGGCCGGCGGAAATATGCGGCGCGTAGATCAGGCCCAGATGCTCGAGGTCGCTCATAACGTTGCGGATGGTGGCGGGCGACAGCGAGGAGGGCAGGATGCGCGACAGGCTGCGCGAGCCGACCGGCTCGCCGTCGCGCAGATAGGAATCGACAATCCGCCGGAAGATATCGCGCGAGCGCATGTCGAGTGATTGAAGTACCGGCGACTGCGACGTCGGATCGACTGGTTTGTTCATTCCGGCGAGAAACCTCCTTCCGAAAGATATAGACTTAAGCCACAGCGGCGCAACCCGGTGCCGCGTTTGCGGTCACGGCGCCGCGTTTGCGGTCGCCCGGCCCGTTTTCCTGCGCGGCGTCCTTTTCCTTTGCGACTTGCCCCGCATGCGTCTACAAGCCGGCCACGATTCCGCAAAACGACAAGAAAGAAGGCCGAATGCGCCCCTCCAAACGCCAAGCCGACGAAATGCGCGCCATCTCCTTCGAGCGCGGCGTCTCCAAGCATGCCGAAGGCTCGTGCCTGGTGAAGTTCGGCGACACGCATGTGCTGTGCACGGCGAGCCTGGAGGAAAAAGTGCCGGCATGGATGCGCAATTCCGGCAAGGGCTGGGTGACGGCCGAATACGGCATGCTGCCGCGCTCGACCGGCGAGCGCATGCGGCGCGAGGCCTCCGCCGGCAAGCAGGGCGGCCGCACGCTGGAGATCCAGCGGCTGATCGGCCGGAGCTTGCGCGCCGTGGTCGACCTGCAGGCGCTGGGCGAGCAGCAGATCACCGTCGATTGCGACGTCATCCAGGCCGATGGCGGCACCCGCACCGCCTCGATTACCGGCGGCTGGGTAGCGCTCTATGATTGCCTGCGCTGGATGGAAGCGCGCCAGATGGTGAGCGTTTCCAAGGTGCTGAAGGACCATGTCGCGGCGATTTCCTGCGGCATCCATGACGGCCAGCCGGTCATCGATCTCGATTACCTCGAGGATTCCTCGGCCGGCACCGACGCCAATTTCGTCATGACCGGCAAGGGCGGCATCGTCGAGATCCAGGGTACGGCGGAAGGCGAGCCGTTTTCCGAGGAGCAGTTCGCGGCGCTGATGGGGCTGGCGAAGAAGGGTATCTCGCGGTTGGTGAGCTTGCAGCAGATGGCGGTGGCGTAGGTTTTCGAATGCCGAGCCTGGGCCCCCCTCTCTGGCCTGCCGGCCATCTCCCCCTCAAGGAGGGAGATCAGATGTCGCGACCGCTTTCGCCAATCGCCAGCGTTGCAAGAATGGCGCCTTCGCCGAAGCTGCCAATCTCCCCCCTTGAGGGGGAGATGGCCGCCAGGGCAGAGAGGGGGGCCTCGTGATACCCTCGGCGATCTTGGAATCAGCGCTTTACGTCACAGACTTGCACGCCGCCGAAGCCTTCTACCGCGACATCATCGGCCTCGAAGCCTTGGGCAAGGTCGAAGGGCGCCACGTCTTTTTCCGCTGCGGCAACGGCGTATTGCTTCTCTTCAACGCGGAGGCGACGAAGATCCCGCCGGCGCCCGACGCCAGGCTGAAGGTGCCGCCGCACGGCACGGCCGGCGAAGGGCACCTCTGCTTCGCCGCGACCGCCGATCAGATCGCCGCATGGCGCAAGCATCTCGCGGCCAGGAACATCGCCATCGAAAGCGATTTCGAGTGGCCGCAGGGCGGGCATTCGATCTATATCCGCGACCCGTCGGGCAATTCGATCGAGTTCGCCGAGCCAAGGATCTGGGGTCTTTGATGCATTCCCTCAATGGAAAGAAGATCGTCGTCGCCAGCCACAATGAAGGCAAGCTGCGCGAATTCGCCGACCTGATGGCGCCGTTCGGCTTCGAGGCGAAATCGGCCAAGGAATACGGCCTGCCCGAACCCGACGAGACCGGCACCACCTTCGAGGAGAATGCCTATATCAAGGCATACGCAGCCGCCAAGGCCACCGGCCTGCCGGCGCTGTCGGACGATTCAGGCCTCTGCGTCGACGCGCTCGACGGCGCGCCGGGGGTCTACACCGCCAACTGGGCCGAGAAGCCCGATGGCAGCAGGGATTTCGGCATGGCCATGCGAAAGACGGAAACGGCGCTGCAGCAAGCCCGCGCGACCGAGCCCGTCCAGCGCACCGGCCGCTTCGTCGCCGTCATCTGCCTGGCATTTCCGGACGGCGAAGCCGAATATTATCGCGGCGAGGCGGAAGGCACGCTTGTTTGGCCGCCGCGCGGCACGCTCGGCTTCGGCTACGATCCGGTGTTCCTGCCCAACGGTTTCGACAAGACTTTCGGCGAGATGAGCGCGCAAGAAAAGCATGGCTGGAAGCCCGGCCAGGCCACGGCGCTTTCGCACCGCGCCCGCGCCTTCCAGAAATTCGCGCAAGCACGCCTTGATCTGGCGCGACCAGGATCGGCATGAGCGCGGTCACCATACCGCTCGACCGGAGCCCCGGCTTCGGCGTCTACATCCACTGGCCGTTCTGCGCGGCCAAGTGCCCTTATTGCGACTTCAACAGCCATGTCCGCCACCAGCCGGTCGACCAGGAGCGCTTTGCCCGCGCCTTCGAGACGGAGCTTGCGACCATGCGCGACCGCACCGGCCCGCGCGAGGTGACCAGCATTTTTCTCGGCGGCGGCACGCCGTCGCTGATGAAGCCGGAAACCGTCGCGGCGGTGCTGGAGGCGGTGGCCAGGAACTGGACGATGCCAGCCGGCATCGAGGTGACCCTGGAAGCCAACCCGTCCTCGGTCGAGGCCGAGCGCTTCCGCGGCTACCGCGCCGCCGGCGTCAACCGCGTGTCGCTCGGCGTGCAGGCGCTCAACGACAAGGATCTGCGCTTCCTTGGCCGGCTGCACAATGTCGAGGAGGCGCTGCATGCCATCGGCCTGGCGCGTGAGATTTTTCCGCGTCTGTCCTTCGACCTGATCTATGCGCGGCCCGGCCAGACGCCCGAGGCGTGGCGAGCGGAGCTGGAGCAGGCGATCGGCTACGCCGTCGACCACCTGTCGCTGTACCAGCTGACCATCGAGGAGGGCACGCCCTTCCACGCGCTCTACGCTGCGCGGAAATTCACGCTGCCCGACAACGACCACGCCGCCGACCTCTATGCGCTGACGCAGGAGGTGACGGCGGCGCGTGGCCTGCCGGCCTATGAGATTTCCAACCACGCCCGGCCGGGCGCCGAAAGTCGGCACAATCTGACCTATTGGCGCTACGGCGAATATGTCGGCGTCGGCCCCGGCGCGCATGGCCGCTTCGTCGAGAATGGCCGCCGCACGGTGACGATAGCGGAAAGAATGCCGGAGACCTGGGCCAATCTGGTCGAGGCCAGAGGGCACGGCGTCACCGGCGGCGAGATTTTGACGCGTTCCGAAGAGGCGGACGAGTTCCTGCTGATGGGCCTGCGACTGGCCGAAGGCATCGACCTGCAGCGCTACGAGGCGCTCGCCGGGCGCGGTCTTTCGAGCGCGCGGCTCTCGGTGCTGCAGGAGGAGGGGCTGGTGGCGCCGGTCGGCAACGCCCGGCTGCGTGCCACGACCGCCGGCATGATCGTGCTGGATGCGGTGGTGGCGGATCTGGCGCGGTAGAGCAGCGCGTTCGCCATTCTCGGGCTTGACCCGAGAATCCATTCCGTGACCAACCCGAAGGACGCTGCGGAACAGAATTCCGCACCGCTGGCGGCGCGTCGAAGTAACGGCATGGATTCCAGGGTCTGCGCGCGTCGCTTCGCTCCTTGCTTCGCCCTGGAATGACGAGGCGCGAGATCGCGAAGGTCGCGAACTGCCTTAAGCGTCGTGCTTCTGGCGATGCTTGCCGCGGTGCTTCTCGCCATGCGCCTCGTCGTGGCGGACAGGCTTCTGGTCGGCCTTGTCGCGGCGGGCGCCGGACTGGGTGGCGATCGGATGTGGAGGCATGCCCTCGCGGGCGGCTTTGCTTTCAAGTCGGCTGATGAAGATGTCGAAGCGATTGGGCATCGTTCGGTCCTGCCTCCTCCCGGGGAATCAGGGGTTAAATTCGCCGTTGCCGGTTTCGTTCCGCACTGTGGCAAAGGCATGGCGATTTCCTCACGCCGACCTCACGTTTTGCAACGGGGCGCCAGCCATGCCAAACAGGGCGGGTCAGGAGGGGCATTCGGTGACCGGCGACAAACGCAGCTATCTGATCGGGCAAAGCGAGATCGCGGCGCGGCCGCTCCTGCCTGCGCTTTATCTGGTGGCGACGCCGATCGGCAATCTGGCCGACATCACGCTGCGCGCGCTGGAGACGCTGGCCGCCGCCGACATCGTCGCCTGCGAGGACACGCGCGTCTCGCGCGTGCTGCTCGAACGTTACGGCATCCGCCGCCGCACCACCGCCTATCACGAGCACAATGCGAGCGAGGCGGGGCCGAAGCTGATCGAGGCGCTGGCGGCCGGGCAGAGCGTGGCGCTGATCTCCGACGCCGGCACGCCGCTGGTCTCCGATCCGGGCTACCGGCTGGTCGGCGAGGCGCTGGAGCATGGCATACGCGTCGTGCCGATCCCGGGACCTTCGGCCGCACTCGCCGCGCTGACCGCTTCCGGCCTGCCATCCGATGCCTTCCTGTTCGCCGGCTTCCTGCCGGTGAAGACCGGGCAACGGCTGACCAAGCTCGAAACGTTCAAGGCGGTGCCGGCGACGCTGATCTTCTTCGAATCGCCGCGGCGGCTGGCGGAGACGCTTGGCGCCATGGTCGAGGCGCTCGGCGGCGAACGCAAAGCCGCCATCGGCCGCGAGCTGACCAAGACGTTCGAGGAGATGCGCACCGGCACGCTGGCCGAGCTGGCCGACCATTATGCCGCGGCCGACACGCCGAAGGGCGAGATCGTCGTCTGCGTCGGCCCGCCGGAGGCGGCGGTGGACCAGCCGGCCGACATCGACCGGCTCCTGCTCTCGCTTGCCGCCGAAATGCCGGCCTCGAAGGCCGCGGCCGAAGCGGCGAAAATGACCGGCGGGCAGAAGCAGGCGCTCTACCGGCGGCTGCTGGAACTGAGGGACAGACCATGATCCCAAAAAGTGGAACCCGGTTTTTGGAAAAGATCATGGTCAAACAAAGAGATGCCTGAGCGCACGGCCGGTCATCGCCGAAAAGCCTATCGGCGCGGCCATCGCGGCGAATGGCTGGCGGCGCTGGCGCTGATGCTGAAAGGCTACCGCATCCTTGCCCGCCGCCACCGCACCAGGCTCGGCGAGATCGACCTGATCGCCAGGCGCGGCGACCTTGTGCTGTTCGTCGAGGTCAAGGCGCGCCGCACGCTGATCGAGGCGATGGAAGCGATCGGCCATGAATCGGAGCGGCGGATCGAGGGCGCTGCCGATCTTTGGCTGTCGCGCCAACCGGATTACGGAAAACTTTCGATGCGTTTCGACATGGTGGCGGTGCTGCCCTGGCGCTGGCCGGTGCATGTCCAGAACGCGTTCTATGGGCGGAGTTGATCCCCTTCGTTCGTCATCCTAGGGTGGAGCAGTCGCGAAGCGACGTCGCGGAAACCCTAGGATCCATGCCGTGACCTAGACGCGCTGCCACCGTGCAGAATCTGGATCAAAGAGCGTCGCGTCTAACGAAAGCTATTCGCGACCGCAGCGTTCTACGGTCCGCGTCACGGTCCTCGGGCCTGCGCGCGTCGCTTCGCTCCTTGCTCCGCCCGTGGATGACGAAGGCGTTTGGTGCGCCGCCTTAGTGTAATCACCCCCAGGCCATCAGGGCAACCAGGCCGAGCCCGCCCACCACAAGCCGCCACCAGCCGAACAGCGAATAGCCGTTGCGCGAGACATAATCGAGCAGGAAGCGCACCACGAACAAAGCGGTGACGAAGGCGGCGACGAAGCCGACGGCGATGATCGGCAGGTCGGCCGAGGTCAGCACGTTGCGGTTCTTGAAAAGGTCGAAGGCGAAGGCGCCGACCATGGTAGGCATGGCGAGGAAGAAGGAGAATTCGGCCGCCGCGCGCTTGTCGACGCCCATCAGCAGCGCGCCGACAATCGTCGAGCCGGAGCGCGAAGTGCCGGGGATCAGCGACAGGCACTGGAACAGGCCGATCTTCAGATAAAGGCTGGTCGGGAAGCGCTCGACGTCGTGATGGACCGGCTTGAAGTTGATGCGGTCGACGACGAGCAGCACGACGCCGCCGATGATCAGCATGATGCAGATCAGCCTGGGCGATTCGAACAATATGGTCTTGATGAAATCATGCGCCAGCGCGCCGATGACCGCGGCCGGCAGGAAAGCGATCAGGATGCCGATGACGAAATGCCTGGTCTGCGGATCGGTGGGCAGCTTGATCAGCATCTGCCAGAGCTTGCTGAAATAGACGCTGAGGATCGCCAGGATCGCGCCGAGCTGGATCAGGATCTCGAAGGCCTTGCCGGTGGAATGGAAGCCGAGGAAATGGCCGGCAAGCAGGATGTGGCCGGTCGACGAAACCGGAATGAACTCGGTCAGGCCCTCCAAAAGCCCGAGCAGCAGCGCTTCGACGATGGTCTGGCTTTCCATGGCAACCTCTGATCTCGGATGACGGCTAGAGCACGACGCCTAAAAGTGTGAAGCGGTTTTCGGACGACATCATGCTCCAAGGGAAGGGCTTGCTTGTCATGGGGCGGAAGTGTCCCTATAGGTCGCAACACCCATGACAGCCCCAGGAATCGGGCGGCCAAGACTTACCGGCGCGGCCGGCCAATTGCCAGTGCGCCTTTTCATCGCGGAACCATGCTGACGCTTTTCCATCATCCCATGTTCGCCACCTGCCGCTTCGCGCGCCTCGCCTTCGGCGAGTATGGCGAGGAACTGGCGCTGATCGAGGAAAAGCCGTGGACGCGGCGCAAGGAGTTTTTGGCGCTGAACCCGGCCGGCACGCTGCCGATCCTGCTTGCCGAAGGCGACGTGCCGATCGTCGGCGCCATGGTGATCGCCGAATATCTCGACGAGACGCGCGGCGTCTTGAAGCGCGACAAGCGGCTGTTCGCCGAGGACCCGATGCAGCGCGCCGAGATCCGCCGGCTGACCGACTGGTATCTGAGCAAAGCCGAAAGCGAAGTGACGCGGCATCTGGTGCGCGAGCGGGTGCTGAAGCCGGTCATGCCGGAGACCGCCGGCGGCGGCTCGCCGGACTCGGCGGCGATCCGCGCCGCGCGCGCCAACATCCGCCAGCACATGAAATACACCAACTGGCTGGCCGGCACGCGCCATTGGCTGGCCGGCAACAAGGTGACCTATGCCGACCTCGCGGCGGCGGCGACGCTTTCGGTGCTCGATTATCTCGGTGAGATCGACTGGCGCGAGCATGCCGCCGCGCGCGAATGGTACACGCGGGTGAAATCGCGGCCGTCGTTCCGGCCGCTGCTTTCCGACCGGGTGCGCGGCCTGTCGCCGGTGTCGCATTATGCGGACCTCGATTTCTGAGAACCTGCGCGCGCTGATCGACGCCGAGGCGCGCCGCGCCGGCTTCGAGGCAGTCGCCGTGACCCGGCCGGACGCGATCCCACTGGCGCCGGCGAGACTCGCCGAATTCGTATCCGACGGTTTCCACGGCTCGATGGAGTGGATCGCCGAGACGGTTCAGCGGCGGGCCGAGCCCTCGACGCTGTGGCCGGAGGTGCGTTCGATCATCGTGCTGGCGATGAATTACGGCCCGGACCGCGATCCGCGCGATATCCTCGCGAAGTCCGACCGCGGCGCGATCTCGGTCTATGCGCAAAACCGGGACTACCACGATGTGATGAAGGGCCGGCTGAAGGAGATCGCCGGCAAGATCGTCGCGCGCGCTGGCGGCGACGTAAAAGTGTTCGTCGATACCGCGCCTGTCATGGAAAAACCGCTGGCGGAAGCCGCCGGGCTCGGCTGGCAGGGCAAGCACACCAATCTGGTCAGCCGCGCGCATGGCTCGTGGCTGTTCCTCGGCACCATCTTCACCACCGCAGAGCTTGAACCGGACCAGGCCGAGATAGACCATTGCGGCTCCTGCCGCGCCTGCCTCGACGCCTGCCCGACCGACGCGTTCCCGGCGCCTTATCGTCTCGACGCGCGGCGCTGCATCTCCTACCTGACCATCGAGAACAAGGGGCCGATCCCGCGCGAGTTCCGCGACAAGATCGGCAACCGCATCTATGGCTGCGACGACTGCCTGGCCGCCTGTCCGTGGAACAAATTCGCCAGCATGGCTTCGGAGGCGAAGCTTGCGGCGCGCGCCGATCTGCGCGAGCCGAAGCTGTCGGAACTGTTGCTTCTCGACGACGCGGGCTTCCGGTCATTCTTCTCGGGCTCGCCGGTCAAGCGCATCGGCCGCGACCGTTTCATCCGCAACGTGCTGATCGCCGCCGGCAATTCGGGCGATGCATCGCTAACGCCCATTGTGCGCCGCCTGCTCGACGATGCCTCGCCGCTGGTGCGGGGTGCGGCAATCTGGGCCCTGTCGCGATTGCTGTCGGATCGCGAATTTGGCGACCTCGCCGCCACGGCATCGAAGACCGAAACGGAGGCGACGGTCCGCGAGGAATGGCTGGCGGCGCCAGCGAATCCGGCGAAGGCCGATTGAAGGGGGTTCATCGATGGGCGAAAGACGCTTCTTCATCTTCGGCGCCGGCTATTCGGCCAAGGCTTTCGCGCTGGCCAACGCGCACCGCGCGCCGGTCTTTGGTACGACCCGGGCGCCGGAAAAGTTCGAGGCGCTGCGGTCGGCCGGCATCGAGCCGCTGCGCTTCGACGGCGCGCTGTCGCCCGAGTTCAGCGATGCGCTTGCACAGACCACGCATCTCATCGTCTCGGTCGGCCCCGACGACGCCGGCGATCCGGTGCTCAACGCCGCCGGCGAGACGATCCGGACAAAGATGCCGGCGCTCGAATGGATCGGCTATCTCTCGACCGTCGGCGTCTATGGCGACCATGGCGGCGCCTGGGTGGACGAGACCAGCGCTTGCCGCCCGGTGTCGAGGCGCTCGGTGATGCGGGTGGCGGCCGAACAGGAATGGCTGACGCTTGGCCGGGAGATCGGCAAACCGGTGGCGATCCTTCGGCTTTCCGGCATCTACGGACCGGGCCGCAACGCGCTGGCCAATCTCGAGGACGGCACGGCGCGGCGGCTGGTCAAGCCGGACCAGGTGTTCAACCGTATCCATTGCGACGATATCGCCGGCGCGCTTTGGCTTCTGGCTGAAAACAATCTCGGCGGCATCTTCAACGTCACTGATGACGAGCCGGCGCCGCCGCAGGATGTCGTCGCCTATGCCGCCAGGCTGATGGGCGTCACGCCGCCGCCGGAAATTCCCTTCGAGACCGCCCAACTTTCGCCCATGGCGCGGTCTTTCTATGGCGAGAACAAGCGCGTCGCGAATCAGGCGATCAAGGCGGCCGGCTATCGCTTCCGGTTTCCGAACTATCGGGTGGCGCTGGAGCGGATGTGGGCCGAGGGCAACTGGCGGGACGGAGCGCCGCGCAGCCCGATCAGAGCCGCATGATCGATGCGGGACGCGCGACGTGGTACGATTCGTTCTTGATCGGGTTCGCCTGACCGCGCGGCAAATGGATAGACTGGAGAGGGACCCAGCCTGATGAATTTGCGATCGCTGCCTGACCGCAAGCCGTTCCTGACCGCGGCGCTGGCGCTGGTGACGCTGGCCGCGCTGGCGGCTGTCGCCATTTCGGCCGAACCCCGCGCGAAGGAGCTGTTCGGCGCCCGGAAACTGCCGGCCGTGGCGCCTGCGCAATCCTTCGGCTTCTATTCCAAGGGCTGCTTCACCGGCGGCGTGGCGCTGCCGATGGACGGGCCGACCTGGGAAGTGATGCGCCCTTCGCGCAACCGCCGCTGGGGCCATCCGGCGATGATTTCGCTGATCGAAAAGCTTTCGCGCGACGCGGTAGCCGATGGCTGGCCGGGGCTTCTGGTCGGCGACGTCTCGCAACCGCGCGGCGGACCGATGATGACCGGTCATGCCTCGCACCAGATCGGTCTCGACGCCGACATATGGCTGACGCCGATGCCAAGGCGGCCGCTGACCATGGCGCAGCGCGAATCGATGAGCGCGACGCTGATGGTCGACGAGAAGACGCATCTGGTGAAGGACGCGCTGTGGACGCCGGCGCATACGCGGCTTTTGAAGCGCGCGGCGAGCTATCCGGAGGTCGAGCGCATCCTGGTCAATGCCGGCATCAAGAAGAAGCTCTGCGACACCGTCACCGGCGACCGCTCCTGGCTGCGCAAGGTCCGGCCATTCTGGGGCCATGACTATCATTTCCACATGCGCATCGGCTGCCAGCCGGGCTCGCCTTTCTGCAAGGCGCAGGAGACGACGCCGGGGGACGATGGCTGCGGCAAGCCGCTGGCCTGGTGGTTCACCGAGGAGCCGTGGCGGCCGAACAAAAATCCGGACGCGCCCAAGGCGCGCGACATGATGACGATGGCCAATCTGCCGAAGCAATGCCAGGACGTAGTCAATGCGCCGGACGCGCCTTCGCTGGAGGCAGTGACCTATCATGGCGGCGGCGCCGCGGTCGCCGTGGCCGAACCGCAGCCGACCGAGCCGGCGGAGACGATCTCCAGCGGCAACGCCTCGGTTCCGTCGGCGGCAAGCGCCTTCGCGCCGACGCCCAAGATCGGCATCCCGCTGCCGCGTCCACGGCCGGGGAACTAGTGCACTCCAGGAAAAATGCACGGCGGTTTTCCACCCGGAATTGCGAAAAAACAAAGAGTTGGAGTGGTTCAGCGATTCCATAGACGCCGAACCGCTCCAACGTCGAAGCCAGGCGCCTCACTGGCAAGGTAAGTACCCCCCAATCGCCCTGCCATCCTCCGCTGCAGCTACGGAGGGCAGGCAGGTGAGGGGCAGCGCCGACGCTGAAAGGGAGGGGAAGCCGGACGCGAAGCCGCTTTCACTTTGCGGGCCCATGCGCTAGTTCAACGAACAGACAAGTGCCAGATGGCTAGGAACGGGACGCGCGAAAAAATGGCAGGCGAGAACGAGACAGGGCTGCGGTTTCCGGTCCTGATCGGCGATATTGGCGGCACCAATGCGCGCTTCTCGATCGTGCTCGATGCCAATTCGGAAGCCACCGAGCCGCAGATCGTCCAGACGGCCAATTTCAAGACCATCGACCAGGCGATCCAGGCGGCGGTGCTCGACCGCTCGTCCATCCAGCCGAACTCGGCGGTGCTGGCGATCGCCGGGCCGGTCGACGGCGACGAGATCCCGCTCACCAACTGCCCCTGGGTGGTGAAGCCCCGGCAGATGTTCGCCAATCTGGGCCTGAGCGAAGTCGTCGTGCTCAACGATTTCGAGGCGCAGGCACTGGCCGTGGTGGCGCTCGGCGAAGAGCATATGGAAAAGATCGGCGGCGGCACGCCGGAACCCAATGCGAGCCGGGTCGTACTTGGCCCCGGCACCGGCCTTGGCGTCGCCGGGCTGATCCATGCGCTCAACCACTGGATCCCGGTGCCGGGCGAGGGCGGGCATATGGATATCGGCCCGCGCACGCCGCGCGACTTCGAGGTGTTCCCGCATATCGACAAGCTCGAAGGCCGCATCTCCGGCGAGCAGATCCTGTGCGGACGCGGGCTGGTCAACGTTTATCGCGCCGTCGCCAGGACGGACGGCAAGCCGACGCCTTTCACGACGCCGGCCGAGGTCACGGCGGCCGCGCTCGCCAAATCCGATCCGGTGGCAGAGGAGGCGCTGGCGCTGTTCGTCACCTGTCTCGGCCGCACAGCGGGGGATCTCGCGCTTGTGTTCATGGGCCGCGGCGGCGTGTTCCTGACCGGCGGCATCGCGCAGAAGATCGTGCCGGCGCTGAAAGCCGGCAATTTCCGCGCCGCGTTCGAGGACAAGGCGCCGCACGGCGCGCTGATGCGCGAAATGCCGGTCTATGTCATCACCCATCCGCTGGCGGCGTTGCTCGGGCTCGCCGCCTATGCCAGGACGCCTTCGCTGTTCGGAGTGCAGACGGCGGGCCGGCACTGGCGGGCTTGATCGCGCCAGCGTTCGGGTTGGCGATCGGCCGCCGCGACGAAGTTTCGCCATAGGCAAGCCGTAGCCGGGGCGCTAAGAGGATGCCGAAATGCGGCCCATCCGACACGCGGAAAACCACGAAGCGCCCTGATTTGACTGTTCAAACTTCCCTCAAACTGAAAGTCCAGCCCACCGAGGTCAGCGCGGTGCTGCGCCGCATCCTGGCCGAAAACGGCAAGGAATATCGCTGGACCTATGTCGTCGCCGTCGCCTGCCTGCTGATCGTTTCCGGCACCACCGCCTTCACGGCGTGGATCATGGCCCCGATGATCAACCAGATCTTCTACGAACGGCGCAGCGACATGATCGTCTGGATCTGCGCCGGTTTCATGGGCGCCTCCCTGCTGCGCGGCTTCGCCGGCTACGGCCAGGCAGTGGCGCTGGCGACGATCGGCAACAATCTGGTCGCCCGCTACCAGAAGCGCAGCTTCGACCATCTGATGAAGCTCGGCGTCAACTTCTTCAACGAGACCCGTTCCGGCCGGCTGGCGGCACAGGTCAACGAGAATGTCGGCGGCATCCGAGACCTGCTGTCGCTGACGCTAACTTCCATCAGCCGCGACGCGGTCTCGCTCGTCGCCCTCCTCGGCGTGATGATCTACCAGGATCCGGTGCTGTCGCTCAGCTCGCTGCTGATCGGGCCGCCGTTGATCTGGGCCGTCGTCTACATCACCCGCCGCCTGCGCAAGATCAACCGGGAATCCGTGCTGATCAACTCGCGGCTGAACGGATCGGTGCAGGAGGCCACCCAAGGCATCGCCATCGTCAAGGCCTTCACCCTGGAGGACGAGCTGGCGCGCCGCATCGGCATCATGGCCGACACGGCCGAGCAGCGTAACAACAAGATCGCCCGCGTCGCGGAGCGGCTGTCGCCGATTTCCGAAATCCTGGGCGGCCTCGCCATTACCGCCGTGCTTGCCTATTCCGGCTATCGGGCGCTGGTGCTCGGACAGCCGCCGGGCGCCGTGTTTTCCTTCATCACCGCGCTGATCCTGGCCTATGACCCGGCAAGACGCCTGGCCCGGACACAGGTCGGCATGGAACGTGCCTTGGTCAACGCGCGCATGATCTACGAACTGCTCGACCTCGAGCCGAAGCAGGGTGACGCCCCCGACGCGGTCGAGGCGAAGGTCACCACCGGCGAGGTGCGCTTCAACCATGTGACATTCGGCTACAACGCCGACATGCCGGTGCTCAGGGATTTGAGCTTTACCGCCGCGGCCGGCAAGGTGACGGCCGTCGTCGGCGCATCGGGCGCCGGCAAGTCGACGATGGTGGCGCTGCTGCAGCGCTTCTACGACGTCGACGAGGGCTCGATCGAGGTCGACGGCCAGGATATTGCCAAGGTGACCAAGCATTCGCTGCGCCAATCGATCGCCTATGTGGCGCAGGCGCCTTATCTCTTCGAAGGCACGATCCGCGACAACATCCGCTACGGCCGGCTCTCGGCCACCGACGCCGAGATCGAGCAGGCGGCGAAACAAGCGGCGGCCGACGAGTTCATCCGCCAGCAGCCGGAAGGCTACGACACGCCGGTCGGCGAAGGCGGGTCGACCCTTTCCGGCGGCCAGCGCCAGCGCGTGTCGATCGCGCGCGCGATCGTTCGCCAGGCGCCGATCCTTTTGCTCGACGAGGCGACCTCGGCGCTCGACAACGAGGCTGAGGCGCGCGTGCAGGAAGCGCTGACCCATGTCATGGAAGGGCGCACGACGATCGTGATCGCGCACCGGCTTTCGACCGTAGTCAATGCCGACCACATCATTGTGCTGGAAGAGGGGCGGCTGGTCGAGGAAGGCACGCATGCGGCGCTGATGGCCGACCCGCACAGCATCTATGCCCGTTTCCACCGAATCCAGGGCAAGAAGGGGCTGGGGCTTGTCGACGACGTCAAGGCAAGCCAGACTTCGGGCCAAACTCCGGCGCCGCGCAGCCGCGCCAAGAAGACCGTCAGGAGAAGCGCATGAGCGAAGCCGGCGATATGGGCTTGGTTGTGGTGGGCGCCGCCGGCCGCATGGGCCAGACGCTGATCCGCGCCATCCACACCATGCCCGGCGCGCGCGTCGCCGCCGCGATCGAGCGGCCGGACTCGGCGCATCTCGGCAAGGATGCCGGCGAGCTCGCCGGCGTCGGCATCATCAACGTGCCGATCGTCGACGATCCGCTGCCGGCCTTCGCCAAGGCCGATGGCGTGCTCGACTTCACCGCGCCCGCGGCAACCATCGAATTCGCCGGCTATGCCGCGCAGGCGCGCATCGTCCATGTCATCGGCACCACCGGCTGCTCGGCCGACGACAATGCCCGAATCGCCGCCGCGGCGCGCCATGCCACGATCGTCAAATCCGGCAATATGAGCCTCGGCGTCAATCTTCTGGCGGTGCTGGTCGAGCAGGCGGCGAAGGCGCTCGACGCCGACGATTTCGACATCGAGATCCTGGAGATGCACCACCGGCACAAGGTCGACGCGCCGTCCGGCACGGCGCTGCTGCTCGGCGAAGCGGCGGCGAAAGGGCGCGGCATCGATCTTGCCGACAACAGCGTGCGGGTGCGCGACGGCCATACCGGAGTGCGCAAGACGGGCTCGATCGGCTTTGCCACGCTGCGCGGCGGCTCCGTCGTCGGCGACCACAGCGTGATCCTTGCCGGCACCGGCGAGCGCATCACGCTTTCCCACCACGCCGAGGACCGGGCGATCTTCGCCCGCGGCGCCGTCAAGGCAGCGCTCTGGGCGCGCGGGAAAAAGCCCGGACTTTATTCCATGCGGGACGTGCTCGGCCTGAGCTGATCCCTATCCAAACACTCTATAGGAGCTGACATGTCGGGAACTCTCGTGCTCGTGCGCCACGGCCAGAGCGAATGGAACCTGAAGAACCTGTTCACCGGCTGGCGCGACGTCGGGCTGACCGAGCAGGGCACAGCCGAGGCGCTTGCCGCCGGCGAGAAGCTCAAGGCGCGCGGCCTGAAATTCGACATCGCCTACACGTCTGCCTTGAAGCGGGCGCAGGTGACCTGCCAGCACATCCTCGACATCGTCGGCCAGAGCGACCTGGAGACGATCCGCGACCAGGCGCTCAACGAGCGCGACTATGGCGACCTCTCCGGCCTCAACAAGGACGACGCGCGCAAGAAATGGGGCGAGGAGCAGGTGCATATCTGGCGCCGTTCCTACGACATCGCGCCGCCCGGCGGCGAAAGCCTGAAGGACACCGGCGCGCGCGTGTGGCCCTATTACCTGCACGAAGTGCAGCCGCATGTGCTGCGCGGCGAGACAGTGCTGGTCGCCGCGCACGGCAACTCGCTGCGCGCGCTGATCATGGCGCTGGACGGCAAGTCAGGCGAGGAGATCGTCAAGCTCGAGCTCGGCACCGGCGTGCCGGTCATCTACAAGCTCAACGCCGATTCCACCGTGGCGTCGAAGGACGTGCTGGAGGGGTGAGGCCATTAGGCCAGCCAAGGCGGCCTATTTTTGTTTTGTTGCATGTCGATATCCCAAAACCGCTGGCACTTTTGGGCGACATGCAACGAAAAAAGCGCGTTGACACATATCGTTTGCCCGCTTACATGAGCCCGCACCAGCCCAGATGGCGGAATTGGTAGACGCGCACGGTTCAGGTCCGTGTTCCGCAAGGAGTGGAGGTTCGAGTCCTCTTCTGGGCACCATCTCATCCCGACTGCCAACGGGGTGCAAGTCTCAACGTTCGCGATCAGCCGTAAGCTTCCGATCTTCGTCATTCCAGGGCGGAGCAAGGAGCGAAGCGACGCGCGCAGACCCTGGAATCCATGCCGTGACGTCGAGGCGTTGCAGCGGTTACAGAATTCCGCTCCGTTGTACTATATGACCCGCGTCACGGCATGGATTCTCGGGTCAAGCCCGAGAATGACGACATGTGACCGTTGCTCCAATCTCCCCTTCCGGTCCGTCTCCGAACAAGCCGCTCCAAACCCGGCGACCGGTTTGGTTTTAAGCTGGCCTGCCGACGCTATACGCATGAAGAGCCATGAAGCCGATCCTTCGCTCTTCGAGCTTCGGATGGCAGGCCATCCCGGAGTTCCAAGAGCGAAGGGGTCGCCATTCATCCCGACTGCCAACGGGATGCAAGTCTCAACGTTCGCGATTAGCCGTAAGCTTCCAAACTTCGTCATTCCAGGGCGGAGCAAGGAGCGAAGCGACGCGCGCAGACCCTGGAATCCATGCCGTGACGTCGGGGCGTTGCAGCGGTTACAGAATTCCGCTCCGTTGTACTATATGACCCGCGTCACGGCATGGATTCTCGGGTCAAGCC
>NZ_VFTH01000024.1:0-78002 GCF_006439375.1 Mesorhizobium sp. B4-1-1 | reverse complement strand
AGCGGGAAGGCGATGTTCTTGGCGACCGTCATATGCGGATAGAGCGCGTAGGACTGGAACACCATGGCAAGCTTGCGCTTGGCCGGCGCCTCGCCGGTGACGTCGCGGCCATCGATGCTGATGGTGCCGCCGCTGGTGTCCTCGAGCCCGGCGATCAGCCTGAGCAGCGTGGACTTGCCGCAACCCGATGGGCCGACGAACACGACGAACTCGCCGTCCTCGATGTTGAGGTCGATGTCCGGAATGATCACCGTCGACCCGAAGGACTTGGAGACGTTCTTGAGCGCGATGTTTCCCATGGTTTCCTCCCGGGGATGGTCTTCGTCGTCCGCCGCTTGGGCGTTGTTACTTCACGGCGCCAAAGGTGAGCCCGCGCACCAGCTGCTTCTGGCTGAACCAGCCCATGATCAGGATCGGCGCGATGGCCAGTGTCGAGGCCGCGGAAAGCTTTGCCCAGAACAGGCCTTGCGGACTGGAGAAGGAACTGATGAAGGCGGTCAGCGGCGCGGCATTGGTGGTGGTGAGCCGGATGGTCCAGAACGCTTCGTTCCAGGCCAGGATGATGTTCAAGAGCATGGTCGAGGCGATGCCGGGAACGGCCATCGGCGTCAGCACATAGATGATCTCGTTCCACAGCGAGGCGCCGTCCATGCGCGCCGCTTCCAGGATCTCGCCCGGGATCTCGCGGAAATAGGTGTAGAGCATCCACACCACGATCGGCAGGTTGATCAGCATCAGCATGACCATCAGGCCGATGCGGCTGTCGAGCAGGCCGGTGTCACGGAAGATCAGGTAGATCGGGAACAGCACCGCGACGGCCGGCATCATCTTGGTGGACAGCATCCACATCAGGATGTCCTTGGTGCGCTTGGTCGGCGAGAACGCCATCGACCATGCCGCGGGGACCGCGATCAGCAGCGCCAGGATGGTCGAGCCGACCGACAGCAGCACCGAATTGAAGAAGAACTTGAAGTAGCCGCTCTGCTGCTGGACCTCCGAATAGCTCTCGAAGGTCCCGGACGGGATCAGGGCGAAGCCCTGGATCGCCTCCTGCTCGGATTTGAACGATGTGATGATCGTATAAAGGATCGGAAAGAAGATCAGCAGGGCGACGATCCAGGCCGCGGCCGTGGCGATGGTCTTGTGCTGGGTGGTGACTGCGCGGGCCATCTTGTCCTCCCTTACTTGTCGAGGTTCTTGCCGACGGCGCGCATGGCGAAGAAGGCAACGATGTTGGCGAGAATGACGGCGATCACGCCACCGGCGGACGCCTGGCCGATTTTGAACTCCAGCAGCGCCTTCTGGTAGACGAGGAAGGGCAGGTTGGTGGAGGCATAGCCCGGGCCGCCATTGGTGGTGACCAGGATCTCGGCATAGATCGAGAGCAGGAAGATGGTCTGGATCAGGATGACGACGGTGATGGCGCGCGACATGTGCGGCAGCGTCAAATACCAGAAGCGGCTGAGGAAGCCGGCGCCGTCCATCTCGGCCGCCTCCTTCTGCTCGCCGTCGAGCGACTGCAGCGAGGTGAGCAGGATCAGCGTCGCGAAGGGCAACCATTGCCAGGCGACGATGATGATGACCGCCGTCAGCGGGTGCTGGCCGAACCAGTCGATCGGCTGGGCGCCGAAGAAGCGCGCAATGTCGGCGAAGACGCCGTATTGCGGGTGCATGATCATGTTCTTCCAGACCAGTGCGGCCACCGGCGGCATGACGAAGAACGGCGAGATGACCAGGATGCGCACGATCCCCTGACCCCAGATCGGCTGGTCGAGCAGCAGCGCAAGAAGAATGCCGCCGATGATGGTGATCAGCAGGACCGCCACGACGATGGTCAGCGTGTTGAGAATGGCGGCGAAGAACGCCGGATTGTCGTAGAACAGCCTGTAGTTGGAGAAACCGACAAAGCCGTCGCGGATCGGGTTCAGCGGATTGTATTGCAGGAACGAGAACCACAGCGTGAACGCGAGCGGCACGATCATCCAGATGAACAGCAGGATCACCGATGGCGCCATCATGAAACGCGCAAGCGAACGGGTTTGCTGAGTAGCCATGACGGTCACCCTCCCAAGGTCAGCCGGATTTTCAGAGTTGTGCCAGAATTTTCCCGATTTTGAAGGGTGGCCGCCCGAACTGGGTTTCGGGCGGCCACCTGCCGGTCATGATGCGCGACCGGCATTCGGCACCGGGAGGAGCCTTACTTGATGTAGCCGCCTTCGGTCATCGCCGCGGTGGCCGCGTCCTGGGCCTGCTTCAGCGCATCGTCGACGCTCGACTGGCCGGCAAGGGCGGCCGAGAAGAGCTGGCCGACGGTGGTGCCGAGGCCCTGGAATTCAGGAATGGCGACGAACTGCACGCCGACATAGGGCACCGGCTTGACGGTCGGATGCGTCGGGTCGGCGGCGTTGATGGAGTCCAGCGTCATCTTCGCGAAGGGCGCCGCCTTCTGGTACTCCGCATTGGCGTAGAGCGAGGAGCGCGTGCCCGGAGGAACGTTGGCCCAGCCTTCCTTCGAGGCGACCAGCTCGGCATAGTGCTTGCTGGTTGCCCAGGAGACGAACTTCTCGGCGGCATCGGCCTTCTGGGTGCCGGCGGGGATCGCCAGCGACCATGCCCACAGCCAGTTGCCGCGCTTGCCGAGGCCGTTGTCGGGCGCCAGCGCGTAACCGACCTTGTCGGCGACCTGCGAGGCCTTCGGATCGGAGACGAAGGACGCGGCGACGGTGGCGTCGATCCACATCCCGCACTTGCCCTGCTGGAACAACGCCAGGTTCTCGTTGAAGCCGTTGGACGAAGCGCCTTCCGGACCGTCGGCCTTCATCAGGTCGACATAGAACTGCAGTGTCTTCTTCCACTCGGGCTGATCGAACTGCGGCTTCCAGTTCTCGTCGAACCAACGCGCGCCGAAGGAATTCGACATGGCGGTGAGGAAGGCCATGTTCTCGCCCCAGCCGGCCTTGCCGCGCAGGCACACGCCGTTCACGCCGTTGGCGCGGTCGGTCATCTTGTCGGCGGCCTGCTTGATGAAGTCCCAGGTCGGGGCATCGGGCATCTTCAAGCCCGCCTTCTCCATCAGGTCCTTGCGGTACATGACGAAGGAGCTTTCGCCGTAGAAGGGCGCGGCATAGAGCTTGCCGTCTACCGAAAGGCCGCCGGCAATGGCCGGGATGATGTCCTTGACGTCGTAGTCATCGCCGAGCTTGTCGAGCGGCAGGAGCCAGCTCTGCTTGGCCCAGATCGGAACCTCATAGGTGCCGATGGTCATGACGTCGTACTGGCCGCCCTTGGTGGCGATATCCGTGGTGACGCGCTCGCGCAGCACGTTCTCTTCGAGCGTGACCCAGTTAAGCTGAATGTCGGGGTTGGCCTTGGTGAAGTCGTCCGTCAGCTTTTGCATACGGACCATGTCGCCATTGTTGACGGTGGCTATGGTGATGGATTCGGCTTGCGCGGCGAAAGCGAGAGCGCTGGCCGACAACAGGCCCAGGGTGAGCGTGCGAAGTTTCATCAAATTCCTCCCATAAACCAAGTTGAGCAATTGCCTTGGCTTTGGGCAATTACTCACTTGGCGTGAATTATGTCAACCCTGAATCTATGCTGCAACGCAGCAGAAATGACGTTACGTGACCCCGATCCAGCGATGCGACCGGCAAGTTGGGAGAGGAAACTAAGGGGCAGGCGGATTACGGGCGGGCGATCTCGGCCAGGATCCAGTCGCGGAAGGCGCGGATCTTCGGCACGTTGCGGCGCGCCGTCGGATAGACCAGCCAATAGGCATGGCCGTCGTCGCCGACCAGGTCGAAGGGCTGCACCAGGCGGCCGCTGGCGATCTCGTTCTTGAACAGGGCCCTGGTCAGGATCGCCACGCCATGGCCGGCCATGGCCGCGTTCGCCTCATAGGCTTGCGCGCCCATGCTGGAGCCGGGCCGTTTTGCGAGGTCGTGCCCGGTCACGCCGGCGGCCTCGAACCATTGCGCCCACCAGATGTCGCCGGGATCGAGGATCGGCAGGCGCAGCAGGTCCGCCGGCTCGTTGACGCCGCCGATGCTCGCCGCGAGCTTCGGGCTCAGCATCGGGGTGAAATCGGCATCGAGCAGCTTATGCGCCTCGAGGCCCGGCCACTTGCCGCCGCCCGAGCGGATGGCGAGATCGACATCCTCGCGCGCGAAGTCGGTCAGGCGGCTCGACGTGTCGAGCCGCACGGCAAGTGCTGGATGGGCAAGTTGGAACGAGCCCAGATGCTGCGCCAGCCAGTTCGAGGCGAAGGTCAGCACGGTGGTGACGCACAGCAGGCCGTCGGCGCCGCCGCGAGCCGCGGCATAGGCCTGGCCCAGGATGGCGAAGGCCTCGCTGACGGCGGGCGCCAGGCGCTGGCCGGGCTCGGTCAACTCGATCTGCCGTGGACGGCGCAGAAACAGCGGCGCGCCGATGCGCTCCTCGAGCAGCTTGATCTGGTAGCTCGCAGCCGCCTGGGTCATGCCCAGCTCCTGCGCGGCCTTGGTGAAGGACAGGTGCCTGGCCACCGCCTCGAACACCCGGACCGCCTGCAGCGGCGGCAGCGGCGCAAGCTGCGGAGAGCTGAGATCGGGCATAAGGCCTCCTTATGGGTCATGATCGAGGTTTAATTGGAAGCACGAACCGGCCAGGCCGATATTTGGGGTCGACGACCAATCCAGTTCAAGCGCTAGAGCGCTTCGCCGTTTCACGGAAACGCAAATCGCTCCAACTCTATGATTTTACGCAATTCCGGACGGAAAGCCGCTCACACTTTTCCTGGAATTGCTCAAGCGAAGGCTGACGATCATGACCACGGTACAGGCAAAACTCGTCTCCACCCCGGCACGCGGTTGGTTTCTCACGCTCGCGCGGGAATTTGCAAGGTTTTCGGGCCGCAGGCGCGGCTATATCGATGTTAGGGAACTATCCGAGCATCTGCAGCGCGATATGGGTTTTCTGGACGGCAACGATCCGCGCGGCCCCTCGCAATAGCCGGCTCTTTTTATGGGCAATCAGCCGGCAAGCAAGGCTTCGGCCGTCCGTTCGTCGGTGATGAGGCCGTTGACCAGCCGGCGGTTGACGGCGGCCAGGATGCCCGGCAGCTTGCGGCCGCCCATCGCCAGAGCAATGACCAGCGACCTTTCCCGCGACGGCAGCGCGGCGGAGGAGACCCGGTCGTTGGTGATGCCTTCGATCATGCGACCCTCCCGGTCGTACACCCAGCCAACGATTTCGGCGATGCCGCCGGCCTTCTGCAGCGCCTTCAACTCGCTTTCCGAAATGAAGCCGTCCTCGTAGAGGGGGGCCTTAGGCCCGAGGTCGCCGATGCCGACGAAGGTGACATCGGCCTCGGCCGCCAGCGCCAATGTAGGCTGGATCATCGGCTGGTTGAGCAGCATCTCGCGCTCTTCCGGCGAGGACGCAATGACCGGCAGCGGCATCGGGAAGGACCGTGCCTTGACGCGGTCGGCCATGGTGAAGATGACGTTGTAGAAGGCGGCCGAGCCGTCGGGCGAGATGTTGCCGGTCAATGACACGACCTTGTGCTGCGGGCATTCCATCGGCGGCAGTTGCTCGATCGCCGCCTTCAGCGTTCGCCCAGTGCCGATCGCCATGACGATGGGGGCCTCCGAGCGCAGCCGGCGTTCGATCTCGGCCGCCGCCGCCTCGGCGATGCCGATCGTCGTCGAATTCGAAGCCGGGTCGCTCGGCACCACTTCGACAAGATCGAGCGCGAAGCGCGACTTCAGCCGCGCGGCGAGGTCGAGGCAGTTGGCGATTGGGTGATCGACCCGCACCTTGATCAGGCCTTCCGACATGGCGAGCGATACCAGCCGCTGCGCCGTCTGCCTGGAAATGCCCAATTTGGCGGCGATCTGGTCCTGTGTGTTGCCAGCAACATAATAGAGCCAGCCGGCGCGCGCGGCGTCGTCCAACCTTGTGCTGCCGGTGTCCTGTCGCGAATTCACGTCCTGCCTCCAGCCCGCGCATGCTGAGACGGGCGCCATAGCTTACAGCGAATATGCCGGCGCGCAATTGTCTATCGAAAGGGCAATTGCTTAGACCAATGTCGAGTTACCGAAGATCAATTCGACGCGCTTCTGCCCATTTGCCCCGCGGGAACGGTTTATCTCCGCCGGGAAACCGATTAAGGGGATCGGCGAAAGGAGCCGCGCATGACGCCGAAAGCCGTTTTCTGGGATATGGACGGAACGCTGGTCGACAGCGAGCCGCTGCACGAGGCGGCACTCGCGGCGGCCCTGCGCAGCGTCGGCATCGCCCCGCCGCACGACCTGCACCAGCGCGTGCTCGGCATCGCCGCATGGCCGGTCTACGAGATGCTGCGCGACGAGTTCGGCCTCGACCTGCCCTTCGACGACTGGATCGTACGCAAATATGATCACTATCTGCCGCTGGCCGAAACGCTGAAGCCACGCCCCGGCGCGATCGAAGTGTTCAACGAATTGCGCGCGCTCGGCGTCGAGCAGGCGGTGGTGTCCAATTCCGACCGGCTGATAGTCGACGCCAACCTTATCGCCGTCGGCCTCGTCTATCCCGGTATGCTGACGGTCAGCCGCAACGACGTGATCGACGGCAAGCCGCTGCCCGAGCCCTTCCTGCGCGCCGCCTATCTGGCCGGCGTCGAGCCGGCAGACGCATTCGCCGTCGACGACAGCCTCACGGGCGCCATGGCCGGACTGGCGGCCGGCATGAAGACGATCTTCTGGCCGGAAGCGCCGATGGAAGGTCCGGCCGGCGCCATCGTCATCAACAGCGCCGAGGAGTTGCGGGCGCAGTTGGGGCTGTGAGAAAATCGCCAAAGTAGGCGCCGCCCCTCATCCGGTCCTTCGGACCACCTTCTCCCCGCGAACGGGGAGAAGGAAAAAAGCTTCAATTCCGGTAGACCGGCTCTTCCTCGTCGAGGATCGCCTTCAGCTCAGCCAGATGGCGCTCGGCCTGGCCCGGGTAATCGTCCATCTCGCGCGCGGTCTTCTCGGCGATCTCGTCCGACAGCGTGCGCAGCGGCCGGCCGGTCCACAGCGCCTTGATGTAGGTCTCGGCGGCGCGCTCGAAATAGAACATGCGGTTGAATGCGTCGGCGACGGTGTCGCCGATGACCATGACGCCGTGATTGCCCATGACCATCACCTTGACCTTGGGGTCGGTGAGAAGCTGCGAGCAGCGCTCGCCCTCCTCCTCGAAGGCCAGCCCGCCATAATTGGCGTCGACGACATGGCGGTTGAAGAACATGGCGGAGTTCTGGTCGACCGGCGGCAGCGTCGAATCGGCCAGCGAGGCAAGCACCGTGGCATGGATCGAATGGACATGCATGGCGCAGCGCGCATGCGGGACATTGCGATGGATGGCGCCGTGCAGGCCCCAGGCGGTCGGATCCGGCGCGTTGGGACCGGACAGCGTTTCGGGATCGTTGGCATCGATCAACAGCAGGTCGCTCGCCTTGATGCGCGAGAAATGCACCTGGTTGGGGTTCATCAGGAATTTGGTGCCGTCGTCGTTGACGGACAGCGAGAAGTGGTTGGCCACCGCTTCATGCATGTTGAGCCGGGCGGTCCAGCGAAAGGCGGCGGCGAGATCGACCCGCTCCTCGTAATAGGGCAGGTTGCTCAGCGGCTCCTTGTGCAGACGGGCAAGGCTCATCGAAAATCCTCCTGTTTGGGTGAGAATGCCGTGCGAAGCCGCTGCCAGCAACCGCAAACTGGTAGGTCAGTGGCTTACGCGGCTGACCGCTCCGACTGCAGCCCGCCCTGCGCGACGATGAAATCGACCACTTCTTGCAAGCCCTTGCCGCGCGACAGATCGGTGAAGCCGAAAGGCCGCTTGCCGCGCATGCGGCCGGCATCGGACTCCATGATTTCGAGGTTGACGCTCACATAGGGCGCCAGGTCGCTCTTGTTGATGATCAGGAAATCCGAGCGGGTGATGGCCGGACCGCCCTTGCGCGGAATCTCCTCGCCCTGGCAGACCGAGATGACATAAAGCGTCAGATCGGCAAGGTCGGGCGAGAAGGTGGCTGCGAGGTTGTCGCCGCCGGATTCGATGAAGATGATGTCGAGGTCCGGGAATTTCTTGTTCAACTCGGCAATGGCGCGCAAGTTGATCGAGGCGTCCTCGCGGATGGCGGTGTGCGGGCAGCCGCCGGTCTCGACGCCGACGATGCGCTCTTCCGGCAGCGCCTGCAGGCGCGCCAGCATCATGGCATCCTCCTTGGTGTAGATGTCGTTGGTGACGACGGCGATGGAGAAGTCGTCGCGCAGCGCCTTGCAGAGCTTTTCGGTCAGCGTGGTCTTGCCGGAACCGACAGGGCCGCCGATGCCGATGCGAAGGGGACCGTTTTTCGACGTCATGCCGGAAACTCCGTGATGGCAAGGACTGCGAAGCCCAGCCCGATCAACAGGCAGAGCGGCGAATAGAGACGCTGGTCGAGCCGCGCGAAAGGCTGTTCGGGCGCGAGCCTGCGCCACCAGGGCGTGAAGCCGGCGGTGCCGCGTCCGAGGAAGACGAGGCCGATCATCAATGCCGTGGCGGCCAGCCCTTCCCTTGGAAAAGGCGTGGCAAAGACGCCGGCCAGCGCCAGCGGCCAGAGCGTCGCGAGCGCCAGGCAAGCGGCGACCGCGAGGCTCGCGAAGGTCGAGGGCATCTCGTCGACACCGCGAAAGCCGACGACGGCACGGGCGCAGGATGCCTGATCCCTGCCCGGCCAGATGCCGCCTATGCCCCAATAGACATGCAGCGTGGTGATCAGGAGCAGGACGAAGGAGAGGATGACGGCGAGCACGATCATGAGCGGAACAGCCTGGAGTATTGCGTCTCATGCTGCATCGCCATTATGTCGGACATGAAGGCCGCGCCGCCCAGATCGTCAAGCGTCGAGGCAGCCGCGTGGGTGGCCGTGTCTATGGCCGATGTTTCAAAGCCGGCTAACAACGTGACGGCATCGACCTGACCGACAACACCCAGCCTGATTGCAGCCTGCACGAGATTGGAGAAAAAAGCCTGCAGGAAGGCAGACAGCGCCTGCGCAAGGTCGACGCCGCCGCTGCCGGCAACAGCGCCGACCGCAACGCAATAGGGGCAGTCGGCCGGCAGACGTCCCAACACCGGAGGCGACCAGGCGGCCGCCGCCTGGAGAAAGGCCGCGCCCTGCAGCATGGTTTCCATGTGCCGTTCCTGCGACCCGGCAAGCGCTTCGGCCAGCGCGGCAACCTCACTCAGATCGCCACCGTCGCGCGCACGGCGCCAGCTTTCGGCAAACAGCACGGCGTCGTTCCAGCCGGAGCCCATCTCGACCAGCGTCTCCAGCCAGCCGGCGAGATCTTTCCGATCGGCGATCAGCCCATCATGCACGGCGCGTTCAAGGCCGTGGCTGTAAGAGAAGCCGCCGACCGGAAAGGACGGCGACAGCCAGGCCATCAGCCGCAGCAGTGCGACGCTGAAAAGCCGCTCAGTCATGATGATGATGGTGGCCGTGGTGTTCGTGATCGTGATGATCATGGTCATGGTGGTCATGATCGTGATCATGCGAATGGCCGTGGTCGTGCCCGTGTCCGGAATAAGCGCCGAGCACGGGGCTGAACGGCTGCGAAACCTCATCCACCGTGGCGCCGAGGCCTTCGAGCATCGCCTTGATGACATGGTCGCGCAGGATAAGGATGCGGTCCGCCTCGATCGCCGCCGCGAGATGGCGGTTGCCGATGTGCCAGGCAAGCTCGGTGAGATGAACCGCGTCGCGGGCGCGGATGTCGTAGACCTCCTCGGGTGCTGCGATGATCTCGAGCTGGCGGCCGTCCTCCAGCACCAGCCGGTCGCCATTGCCGAGCGCCATCGGCTCCGGCAGGTCGACCAGCACCTTGTCGCCGGCCGCGGTCTCGATGGCGCGGCGGCGCAGATGCCGCTCGTCATGCGGCAGCACGGCCTTGTCATAGGGCGGCGCCGAGCCAGCCTCGCCGGCTGGCAACACCGAGACGGCGCGCGGGAATTTGGTGAAATCGGTGGTGATGTTGAGCTTCATTTCATGGCTCCGCCATTAGAGCGCCGCGCGTCCTCTTGGACGCGCAAAGGACGCTCTAACACTTTTTAATCGACGCATCGTGCTTTCCGAAAATCGGTTCCGATTTTCGGCCCGATGCGGTGGCTTGGGCACGGGCACGAGCGGGTCGCGACAGCACACGGTCGAAATAGGCATTCACCCGTTCGGAGTCGATCGAAAAACGGCCGGCACGAGCCCAGCCGCCGATATCGCCGAGCAGGACATCGACGGCGGAGAACCGGTCGCCCAGCGCAAAGGGCTTGTCGCCAAGCCGCCGGTCCAGCGCCTTTATTTCGGATGCGAAATCATAGGCCGCGGCCGGGCCGACATCGACGCGCACGTCCTTGGGCAAAAGGAAGCGGTGGCGCAGCTTGTTCCACAGCGGCGCTTCCAATTCGCTCTGGGCGAAATGCATCCAGGAATCCATTTCGGCACGGCCGGCGAGGCCCGGATTGGCGCCAATGCCCTTATCGGCATGCTTGTCCGCCAGATAGACGCAGATGGCCGCTGAATCCGTAACCCTGAGGTCGCCGTCGATCAGGATCGGCACCTTGCCGGAAGGGTTGAGCGCGTAGGCCTCCGGCGAGCGCAATTTCACCTCGACGAACTCATAGGGCTGCCCGAGCTCCTCGAGCATCCAGAGCACGCGGCTGACTCGGGATCCGCGCGATCCGACGGCCTTGTACATGGTTGGATCCTGCATTTTCTGAAATCTAGACCATAGCGTTCGCTCAGACGATGGTGTCGAAGAGCCGCAGGATGAACGAGACCTGATAGATAAGAGCGGCGGCGACGAAGGCGATGTGAAAGCGGCGGTCGCGCACCAGGATCGCCGCCAGGCAGAGCGCGACGAAGACCGGCGTCCGGAACAGGTATTCGTTGCCGAAGCGGGCAAAATGCTCCGGCCCTTTCAGCAGCGTGTCGATGACGTCGAGCAGATAGGTCGCCGCCAGCAGGCCGAAGAACCAGGCGCGGCGCGAGTAGAAATAATCCTCATAGGAGGTGTAATCGAGCATCGAATCCGGAAACAGCAACGCGCAAAGCAGGAACAGCGTGATGGCGTAGAAGATGATGAAAAGGTATTTGCCGAAGGTCCAGGATTGGATGGCGTAGAGCCCGAACTCCCACCACCAGAAATGCACCAGCATCAAAAGCACCGAGCCGACCCAGGCGAGATGCACCGCATAGAGACGGTATTGGCCGGGATGCTGGACGATGCGGGCGACGCCCGAGAGCAGCCGGGTGACGCCGAGGCCGATCACCATGCCCATGACGATGCGGATATGCGGGAAGATATCGTGCGGAGAGGCGATTTCGGTGGCCATGGCCTACTGACAGCGCTCTCGATGTTGGGAGGCCAGCCAACAGGCCAATGCAAAGTGATGTTTCATTCGCGAATAAGTTTGTCCGCTGACCAGGGAACGCCGGGGAAAAAATCATGATCGAGAATTTGGCTGATCGTGTACGGGCAATCGACGGGAAAATCCCGCTCCCTCAGACCGGTCTCGTCGGCCGCTTTCAACTTCGCTATTTTAAATTCCTGATCAAGCTGTTTTCCCGGATAGGTTTTCAGGCTAGGACTCTCGTCGAGTAGATTTTCGATCCGAAATCGCTGTTCGTGGATCGTCGCCAACCAACCGGTTTTGCGTTTTTCAGGCTGAAATTCCCATTTGAGCAAATGCTGGAGCAAGGTGCCCAATCTGCTCGCAATTTCCCTCTTGTCGCTCCGCCCCAAGCTCTCGATCTCCTCGGCAAGATTCTCGCGATCGAGGTCGGAGAGACGACCTTCTCGCAATAGTGCGCCCTGCTCGGCGCACCACTGAGCATAGTCGGTCTCGTAGGATGCAGACTTATGCCGGCGCTGTATCTGGATCTTGTTCATGACCACATAATGCGCTGTTTTCCATCTCAAGCCAATCGCGGGTATGCCAACCCCTGCGATTTGGCATCAGAACAGGAAATATCTCTGAGCCATCGGCAGCACGGTCGCGGGCTCGCAGGTCAACAGCTCGCCGTCGGCCCGCACTTCGTAGGTTTCGGGGTCGACCTCGACATGCGGCGTGGCGTCGTTGAGCACCATGGAATGCTTGCCGATGCCGCCGCGCGTGTTCTCGACCGCGACCATCGCCTTGTCGACGCCCAGCTTGCCCTGCAGGCCGGCATCGAGTGCAGCCCTGGAAACGAACGTCACTGAGGAGTTGGTGAGCGCTTTGCCATAGGCGCCGAACATCGGCCGGTAATGCATCGGCTGCGGCGTCGGGATCGAGGCGTTCGGGTCGCCCATCGGGGCGGCCGCGATCGAGCCGCCGACCAGCACCATCTCCGGCTTGACGCCGAAGAAGGCCGGATTCCACAGCACCAGATCGGCGCGTTTTCCCACCGTGACCGAGCCGATCTCCTTCGACAGGCCGTGCGCGATGGCCGGGTTGGTGGTGTATTTGGCGATGTAGCGGCGGACGCGGAAATTGTCATTGTCGCCGCTCTCCTGCGCCAGCGCGCCGCGCTGCCGTTTCATCTTGTCGGCGGTCTGCCAGCAGCGGATCGCCACCTCGCCGACGCGGCCCATGGCCTGGCTGTCGGAGGAGATGATCGAGAAGGCGCCGATGTCGTGCAGTATGTCTTCCGCCGCGATCGTCTCCTTGCGGATGCGGCTTTCGGCGAAAGCGATGTCCTCGGGGATCGAGGGCGACAAATGATGGCAGACCATCAGCATGTCGAGATGCTCGGCCAGCGTGTTGACCGTGTAGGGCCTGGTCGGATTGGTCGAGGACGGGATGACGTTGGGCAGGCCGCAGACCTTGATGATGTCGGGCGCATGGCCGCCGCCGGCGCCCTCGGTATGGAAGGCGTGGATGGTGCGGCCCTTGATGGCCGCCACCGTGTTCTCGACGAAGCCCGATTCATTCAGCGTGTCGGTATGGATCATCACCTGCACGTCGTAAGCGTCGGCGACCGACAGGCAGCAGTCGATGGCGGCGGGGGTCGTGCCCCAGTCCTCGTGCAGCTTCAGCGAGCAGGCGCCGGCCAGCACCATCTCCTCAAGGGCCGCCGGCTTCGACGCATTGCCCTTGCCGGACAGGCCGATATTCATCGGGAAGGCGTCGAAGGACTGGATCATGCGCGCCATGTGCCATGGCCCCGGCGTGCAGGTGGTAGCCAGGGTGCCGTGCGCGGGACCGGTGCCGCCGCCGAGCATGGTGGTGATGCCCGACATCAGCGCTTCCTCTATCTGCTGCGGGCAGATGAAATGAATATGGGCGTCGAAGCCGCCGGCGGTGAGGATCTTGCCCTCGCCGGCGATGATTTCGGTGCCGGGGCCGATGATGATGGTGACGCCAGCCTGCGTGTCCGGATTGCCGGCCTTGCCGATGCCAGCGATGCGGCCGTCCTTGAGGCCTATATCGGCCTTGACGATGCCGGTAAGCGCGTCGACGACGAGCGCGTTGGTGATGACGGTGTCGACGGCCCCGCCGGCGCGGGACACCTGGCTTTGGCCCATGCCGTCGCGGATGACCTTGCCGCCGCCGAATTTTACTTCCTCGCCGTAAACGGTGAGGTCTTTCTCGACCTCGATGAAGAGCTCGGTATCGGCCAGCCTCACCTTGTCGCCGGTGGTCGGCCCATACATCTGCGCATAGGCGGCGCGGCTTATCCTGGCCATCAGCGATTGCTCCCGAAATTCCAATTGGTTGCGCGCGGGACACACATTGTCGCCATCCAATGGTCATGCAATGACCCGTCCAGCGACACTTTGAGCGCCCATTTGGGCGTTCCCATCGGGTCGGTGAGGCGGGCGGCACCACTCCCAAGCCAATGGAAGGAATATCCATGCGCAAAGCGATCATTCTCGCCGCGACCGCCACCCTGATGATGGCAGGGGCCGCGAGCGCCCAGCAGCAGCCGACGCCACAGCCCAGCCCAGCGCCGACCGCGCCCGCCGCGCCGAAGGCTCAGCCCGCGGCGCCGTCGATCCAGAGCGTCAACGTGATCGACATCACCGAACTGCCCAAGGACACGCAGACGCAGGTCAATCAGATCGTGGCGCAGCGCGGCGATGCCGGCCTGCAGACGCTGCGCAAGTCGATCGACGCGACGCCCAAGGTGAAATCCGCCCTCGAAGCCAAGGGCGTGAGCTCGGCGCAGGTGATCGCCGCCAGCCTGCAGCCCAATGGCGCGCTGACGCTGATCACCAAGAAGGCAAGTTGATTGCACGCCCAGGCGGGCCGCTTCGCGGTCCGCCGGCCAGCTTTTGAAGGGAACCTGCGGCCAGGCAGCACCGTTTCGCTTTTTTCGCCCCGCCATGAGTTCAGTCAGGAGCGAGCGATGGCGAACGCCCCGCGCCTTGCAAAATGGAGTTCCGTGGTTGCCGCCGCGCTTTTCGTGGCCGCGCCCCATGTTGCACTCGCGGCGCAGCCGCTGGACAGCGACAGGCCTGCCGCGGCAATCGTCGATTCCGACATCCGCCAGGAGGAGGCGCTCTCCAGGACGGAAGCTGGAAAGGTCATCACGGCCATCGATCGCACCCGCGACAACATCGGCGCGGTGCGCAAGACCACCAAGCTCGACACGGTCGACATCGTCTTCCTGACCGACGCGGCGCGCAGCGAAGGCGGGCCGCCGCCCGTTATCGAGAACAAGGTGAAGCAGCATAAGGACGACGTCGCCGAACTTCGCCAGGAGATCGAGGCGAACGCCCTGCTCTTCAACGCGATCGATTCGCGCCGTGTTCTGGCCGAGGACGTGCTTGCGGTGGAGTTCGACAATCCCGGCAGGATTGTCATCTACGCCGCAGCCAAGCCCCCGAAATAATATCAGCGCGGCGGCGGACCTCACAACTTGCCCATCACCTTCTGCTGGAAGCCATAGACCTCACGCTTGCCGCCCAGCGGCACCAGCGTGACATCGCGTTCCTGTCCCGGCTCGAAGCGCATGGCGGTGCCGGCGGCGATATCGAGCCGCATGCCGCGCGCGCGTTCGCGGTCGAATTTCAGGCCCTCATTGGTCTCGAAGAAATGATAGTGGCTGCCGACCTGGATCGGCCGGTCGCCGCTGTTGGCGACCTTGAGCGTCACTGTGGGCAAGCCCTTGTTCAGGTCGATGTCGCCTTTGGCCGTGATGACTTCGCCGGGGATCATCGCGCCCTCACAATACGCCGAAGGCAAGACCGAGGCCGATCGCCGCGCAGGCGGCGCCAGCGACGCGCGCCGGGCCGCGGAAACGCGAGCCTAGCCCGAGACCGGCCACGATGCCGACGCCGTGGAGCAGCGCCGTGGCGGTGGCAAAGCCCGCCATATAGTCGAGGCCACCGGCGTTTTCCGGCACTTCGGTGCCATGCGCGTGCCCGTGGAACAGCGCGAACAAGCCGATGATGGCGACCCCGGCTGAGACCGGCAGGTCAACCGCCAGCGCCACCAGCAGACCGAGCGCCACGACGGAAGCGAGGATGCCCGGCTCGACGAAGGGCACCGGCACATGCAGCATGCCGAGCGCGCCGCCGACCAGCATCACGCCGACAAAGGCGAGCGGCCAGGCCCAGATAGCCTTGCCGCCCTTCAGCGCCGCCCACAGGCCGACTGCGATCATGACGGTCATATGGTCGAGGCCGGACAGAGGGTGCGCGACGCCGGCGGTAAAGGACGAGGTCGCGCCGACGCCGACATGGGCGTAGGCCGGCATGGCGGCTGCCAGGAAAAGGATCGCGGCAAGCGTGGTACGTTTCGTCGAAGCGGGGATCATTTTTCTGCCTTTCCAATTGACCTGGTCAAGCGGCCTTGCGCGGACCGCAGCCTTCGGCCTTGAGCACGCGTTTGGTCGATGGCGGATATTTCGTCAGCTTGGCCGCCGGCCGGATCGGCCGCGGCGAGAAATTGCCGCCGCAATTGGGGCAGACGCCACCCAGCACATTATCCACGCAGTCGGCGCAGAAGGTGCATTCGAAGGTGCAGATCAGCGCATCGGCCGCGTCCGGCGGCAGATCCTTGTCGCAGCATTCGCAATTCGGCCTGAGCTCCAGCATCGGTCTCACCTTATGGGTTCGTGCACGGTCACCAGCTTGGTGCCGTCGGGAAACGTCGCCTCGACCTGGACGTCGTGGATCATCTCGGCGATGCCGTCCATGACCTGGGCGCGGGTGACGACGTGGGCGCCCGCCTCCATCAGTTCCGCGACCGGGCGGCCGTCGCGCGCGCCTTCGACGACGAAGTCGGTGATCAGGGCGATGGCTTCGGGATGGTTCAGCTTGACGCCTCGCTCCAGCCGCTTGCGCGCCACCATCGCCGCCATGGCGATGAGCAGCTTGTCTTTTTCACGCGGCATCAGGTTCATGCAATGTCCCGGCAATCGAAATCAGAGTGACCACAATTTAGGCAGGCCCGCCCGCCCATTGAGCAGTTCGACCAGCGGAACCAGCCGCTTGCGGAGCTGGTAGCCGTCGCCGGCACAGAGCCTCGCAAGAAGCTTGCCAGATCGGCCGACGCGCCAGAAACTGGCGCCGCCCCACTCGCTGTTGACGGGATCGCCGATGATGGCGCGGGCCGGTTCCAGCAGGCTTTCGGCCTGCGGCGAAACGAGCAGCAATGTGGCGATGGCAAGCGCGCCGCCGGTCGCCGCCGGCCGCCGCAACGTTGCCGCGATATCCGGCCCAACGCGAAAATCCTCCGCATGGATCAGCGCGCCGCCCTGGCGGACCCGCCAGCGGTCATGGAAACTGCCGGTGGTCGTGCGCTCGCCCATCGCCAGCCGGCCGAACAGCGTGGCTTCGAGCACCAATGCCTCGGCATCGTCGCCAAGCTCGACATCCAGCGTGCGAGCGAAGGCGGCGCGGTCGAAAACGATGGTTTCCTGCGGCAGCCAGGCCACGCGGCCGCCCGGATCGACCCGCAGGCGGACGCTTGTCTCGGCCCTGTCGGCGGCGGCGCGGTAGACCTTCTCGCAGGCCTGGGTGGTGATGGCGGCGGAGGCGCCGGCGCCGACCTCTATCGTCCAGCCGAGGCGGTCGCCGCCGGTCAGCCCGCCGGCGGTGTTGATCAGCACCGCCTCGAGCGGATCGCCTTGCACCGCCGGCAGGCGGATCTTGGCCGATCCGTCCTGGTAAAGCCGCTGCAAGCGCGTCCGGCCGCGGCTTTTGCCGCAGAAAAGCCTGCCTAAGCCGGCAACACGTTGCGCGGCAGGCAAGGAAGGCGCCGCCAGGGGCGAGGCAGGTTGGGATGTCAAGGTGTCGTCGATCATGTCCACGATCCCAGGTTAAGCACTCCGGCGGCTTTGTCGATATCGCTTGTTGCTTGACATCGTTTCGGTTTCTATAGAGGGAAGCCACCTTGGAGCGGTCGCGCGGTGCCTGGCGAGGCAAGGGCGACGGCGTTTGTTGGGTCCGGGGATCAAAAAGGGGCGCTGATCAGTTGGCGTCGGGCAACGACAGGGAAGGAACCGAATGGCTGACCAACTGACGACCGAGATCATCGAAAAGATCAAGGCGCATGCCGATACCGGCGGCGAGGAAATCACCGCCAGCACCGATCTCGGCACGCTCGGCATCCATTCGCTGGAGCTGACCGAGATCATCTTCGATCTCGAGGAAAAATATGGCATCGAGATCGAGATGAACACGGTCGACGCCTGGAGCAATCTCAAGAACGTCGGCGACATGGTCGAGGCGGTTCGCGAACTGATCGCGAAAAAAGCCTGACTTCATGCAAAAACGCGTCGTCATCACCGGCATTGGCGGGATTTGCGGGCTTGGCAACGATGTGCCGGCGATGTGGGAGGCCATGCGCGCCGGCCGCTCGGCGATCGGCCCTATCGACAACCCGTCGCTGCATGATCTCAAGGTCAAGACCGGCTGCGAGATCAAGGAATTGCCGGACCATGGCGTCGACCGCAAGCAGGTCGTGTCGATGGACCGCTTCAGCCTGCTGGCGGTGATCGCCGCGCGCGAGGCCATGAGGCAGTCCGGATTGACGGCCCATGCCGACAACACCTACCGGATGGGTGCAATCGTCGGCATCGGCGTCGCGGGCTTCGAGACCATCGAAGAGAATTACCGCGCCATTTTGCTCGAGGGGCGCAACCGCGCCGCGATCTTCACCGTGCCGAAAGTGATGCCGGGCGCGGCCGCCGGCCAGGTCAGCATGAATCTCGGGCTGCGCGGACCTGTCTTCGGCGCCACTTCGGCCTGCTCGTCCGCCAACCACGCGATTTCCTCGGCCGTCGACCAGATCAGGCTCGGCCGCGCCGACGTGATGGTCGCCGGCGGCACCGAAGCGCCGCTGGTGTGGGGCGTGCTGAAGGGCTGGGAGGCGCTCAGGGTGCTTTCGCCCGACACATGCCGGCCGTTCTCGGCCGACCGTGCCGGCCTTGTGCTCGGCGAAGGCGCCGGCATGGCGGTGCTGGAAAGCTACGATCACGCGATGGCGCGCGGCGCCACCATTTTGGCCGAGATCGCCGGCGTCGGGCTTTCGGCCGATGCCTCCGACATCGTCGCGCCGACCGTGGAAGGGCCGGAAGCGGCCATGCGTTTCTGCCTGGCGGATGCCGGGCTCAATCCCGAAGATGTCGACTATCTCAACGCGCACGGCACCGGCACCAAGGCCAACGACCAGATCGAAACCGCGGCGATCAAGCGTGTCTTCGGCGAGCATGCGCGTTCGCTTTCGGTATCGTCGACCAAGTCGATGCATGCGCATTGCCTCGGCGCTTCCGGCGGGCTGGAGATGATCGCCTGTGTGATGGCTATCCGCGACGGCATCGTGCCGCCGACCGCCAATTACCGCGAGCCGGACCCGGAATGCGACCTCGACGTGACGCCGAACACGGCGCGCGAGCGCAAGGTGCGCGCCGCGCTCAGCAACAGTTTCGCCTTCGGCGGGACCAATGCGGTGCTGGCCTTCAAGGCGGTCTGATCGAGCGATTCCGTTGACTGTGCGTGCACGGCAAGCCGATTGCCGGTGTATTGATCCCGGCCGGCCAGGGTCCTAATTCTTTCTTCACCCGCCATGAGCGTCGCCCCGGCGCCAATCCGCATCCGGAGTTCCCGATGACCGACCTGTCCGCCTTTCCGATCGCCAAGCGCTGGCCGGCCGAGCACCCCGATCGCCTGCAGCTTTATTCCGCCACGACGCCCAATGGCGTGAAGGCGTCGATCGCGCTGGAGGAGATCGGGCTGCCCTACGAGCCGCATTACGTCGACATCGGCAAGAACGAGAGCTGGACGCCGGAATTCCTGTCGCTCAACCCGAACGGCAAGATACCGGCGATCATCGATCCGGACGGTCCGGGCGGCAAGCCGATCGGCTTGTTCGAGTCCGGCGCCATCCTGCTCTATCTGGCCGACAAGACCGGCAAGCTCATTCCCGCCGATCCGGCGCGGCGCTACGAAACGATCCAATGGGTGTTCTTCCAGATGGCGGCAATCGGCCCGATCTTCGGGCAGGTCGGCTTCTTCCACAAATTCGCCGGACGCGAGATCGCCGACAAGCGGCCGCTGGAGCGTTACCGCGACGAGTCGCGGCGCCTGATCGGCGTGCTCGAAACGCGCCTGAAGGGCCGCAAGTGGATCATGGACGACGATTATACCATTGCGGACGTGTCGATGTTGGGCTGGGTGCGTAACCTGATCGGATTCTACGAGGCGCGGGACTTGGTCGGCTTCGATGATTTCCCGACCGTTGCCGAATGGTTGGAGCGCGGCCTGGCACGGCCGGCGGTGAAGCGGGGCCTCACCATCCCGGCGAAAGGCTAAGAGCTATTTCGCCTTGGCCTTGGCGCCGCCGCGGCTGAACACGGAGGCAGCGAGCCTCGCAGTGGCGACGACCGCTCCTGTCGCGACGCTGGCCACGGTGCGGATCGGCCCCGATTTGCCAGCCGGCGACTTGGCATGTTTCGCACTCTTGGCCGCGACCTTATGGGCCGCGCCAGGCGTCACTTTCTTTGGCGCCGCCTTGCCGAAAGCCGGCTTGGCGTCTTTCGACCGCTCAGCGATTGAGGGGCCGGCGCCAGCCTTCGCCTGCGTCGCCCTGGATTGGCTGGCCCTGCTTTTCTTGGGCGCGGGTTTTCTGCTGTTGGTTGCCATTTGACGGCTCCTGTCATTTTCTTTTTTGCAATTCCGGAGGCAAAGCTATGCGCCTTCCTGGAATTGCTCCGGCGCCGGACAATTCGGGATAGGATCATAACGGCGTGAAAACCTTAACGTTCCCGCCGGAAAATATTGAAAATTGAGCAGGTTAACCAATGACCATGTCAGCCGGCCGGCGCCGCGCTAGCACCCGCTCGATGTTGGGCATGTCGTTGGAGGCGATCCAGGCGCGGGCGTCCTCGTCGGACTTGCCATGCTCCCGCCAGCGCTCCATCAGGCGGCGCTCGAGCTCGTTGCGCGGCACGTCGACGAAGATGGTGAAGTCGAACAAAGGCGCCAGACGCGACCACGGCTCCTCGTCGAGCAGCAGGTAATTGCCCTCGACCAGGATGAACTTGGTGTCGGCGCCGACGATTTCGGCCGCCGCGCGCGACAGTTCGATGCTGCGGTCGAACACCGGGATGGCGATGTCGGGTTCGCCGGAGCGGATGCGCTTCAGCAGCGTCTCGAAGCCAGCGAAATCGAAGGTCTCCGGCGCGCCCTTGCGGGGGCGCAGGCCGCGACGGTTGAGAATGATGTCGTCATAATGGAAGCCGTCCATCGGCACGACTTCCGAACTGCCTTCCGGCAGCAGCTCATGCAGCGAAGCGGACAATGTCGACTTGCCGGAGCCCGGCGGACCAGCGATGGCGACGACGAAGCGCCTGGCCTTGCCGGCGCGCTTGAAGATGGCGGCTGTGATATGGGCGATCTCGGACATCGGCGGCTTTCCGGCTGCTGTTCGGCCGGCATCTTGGCGGGTGCGGATGGAAATTTCAAACCTCGTTCCGAAGTTTCGGCGGCCTGCACGCCTTCGAGATCAGCCGAGGCGTCCATCCGATCATCATCCACGGGCGGAGCAAGGAGCGTTGCGACGCGGCGCAGCCCCGAGGATCGTGCCGTGCCCTGAGGCGTTGCGACGGCGCAGAATTCTGCTCGGCTCGCGCCTTTCGATCGAGGTAACGGCATGGATTCCAGAGTCTGCGCGACGGAGCTTCGCTCCTTGCTCCGCCCTGGAATGACGAATTTCCAGATGCGCTGCCCCCGGACCTCTCACGTAGGAACCGAGCGGCCGATGCGCAGGAACCCGCCGTCGAACGGCAGCTCGCGCGCCGCGCCGCCGGCGGGCACGACGCGCAACCGGTCAGGCGCCGATTCCAGGCTGCCCGGCGGCTCCACACCCGCGGACGGAACCGCGCCGATGACATGGCGGAAGGAGATCGACCTTCCCTCGGCGAGCACGAAGGCCGTTGCCACGCCTTCATGCTTCAACCAGTTGTCGCCGAGCGAGGCGGCGTGGCCGACGGCCGTGCGGCCGTCCTCGACGCCGAGCACGCCGATGTGGCGGCCGCTCCAGGGCGCGTAGTCGCGGCCGCCATTGCTGAACCACAGCATGGTCACCGGCAGTTCGGCCGGGTTCTTCAGCACCAGCACCAGGTCTTGCTCGGCGTGGCGCGCTATCGCCGTCCAGCCCGGGCCGCCATGATCCGCCTCGACAAGGGTTATGAAATCCTCGCGCCTGTCTTCCATGCGGTAGCCGGTGAGGTCGGTTGTGCCGCCGGCGGCAAGCGGGAACTGCGTAAGGTCCGTTGCGCGGGCCGGATAGCCCAGCCGAAAACGCCCCCGCGCCGGATCGGGCTCCGGCGGCGTCGGGGGCGTGACGGCCATGCGCTTCGGCGAGAAGGCCAACCGGCCGCCGCCCTTCATCACCGTCATCGGATGGTGGGCGACGGAGATCGCGCCGGAGCCGCCGGAAAAGATGTGCTCCTGGTAGAGGAAGGGATGGCCGTCGCGCAGCGTGAAGACCTTGTCGATGGTGGCGCCCATCACCTTGCGGCGCAGCCGGAAGACGGCGCGCCAGCCGCCGGCGATGGCGCCGTTCTCGACGACGTCCCACTGACTGTTGGCCGGCCAGCCATGCAGGGGTGCCACCTCGACATCGCTGGTGGAGAATGGCGCGCAAAGGAAATCGCCGGACAGGCGGACCGTGCCTTCGGGCAGGGTTTCCGGCAGGCTCTCGCGCGGCGAACCGACCCAGGGCGCGCGATGCAGGGGGTTCAGAACGCGGCCGTCGGCTTCGATGTCCATGGCGGCGATATGGCCGACCGCGAGATCGAGCGAGACCGAGATGCCTTTTGCGCCGATCGTGACGGTGTCCATGAATTCCTCCCGCGAATCTTTGCGTAAGGAAAGCCTGTTCGATGGCGCGCGCGCAAGCTGAGCAACCAGCATTTTGCATCACTGCGTTTGCGCCCTATGAAATCCCTCTCTCGGATTTTCTACGACTTAGCTCCGCCAAGATCGTGAAAATCCTTTCTTCCCCACAAAGGGGAAATGGCGCAGCACCATGGCGATGGCGATGATCGAAGCCGCGACCGCAGCGCCGAGCGCGATATGGGCGGCAAAGGGGGTGGGGATGGCAAGTGGGGACGGGCGGTGTATCTGAACAGCTGCAAAACCTGGGCAAATGCTTTGCTGTGCGCGTTAACCAGTTGGACGCGGCGGATGGGTTACGCTAGCTTCGCCGCGTCTCAGCAACAGCTTTAGAACAAGTCTTGCCCCGTCCCTTCCCTTTCCTTCAGAGGCCCATCGCCATATTGGCATTGCTCGCGCTGGTTGCCGGCTGCACCACGACGCCGCCGGAAAGCGTGCTGGCCGTGCCGGCGCAACCGCAGAAATATGCGGCGATCGTGGTCGACGCTTCGTCCGGCAAGACCCTGTTCGAGGTCAATTCGAGGTCGCAGCGCTATCCCGCGTCGCTGACCAAGATGATGACGCTCTACATGCTGTTCGAGGCGTTGGAGTCCGGCCGCGTCACCAAGGAAACGCGGATCCCGGTTTCCGACCACGCCGCCTCGCAGCCGCCGACGAAACTGCGTTTCCGGCGCGGCGAGACGATCGACGTCGATTCCGCCATCCGCGCCATGGTGGTGAAGTCTGCCAACGACGTGGCGGTGGCCGTGGGCGAATATCTGGGCGGCGGCTCAGAGGACCAGTTCGCCGCCATGATGACGGCCAAGGCGCGCTCGCTCGGCATGAACGGCACCAGTTTCCACAATGCCTGCGGCCTGCCCGACGACGGCCAGGTGACCACGGCGCGCGACATGGCGATGCTGGGCATGGCGCTGGAGCACCGCTTCCCGCAGCATTTCCATTATTTCTCCGAAAGCGACTTCATGTTCCGCGGCCGGCTGGTGCGCGGCCATAACGACATGCTGGGACGCGTGCGCGGCGTCGACGGCATCAAGACCGGTTACATAAGAGCTTCCGGCTACAACATCGTCACCTCCTACAATGCCGACGGGCGGCATCTGATCGTGGTGGTGATGGGCGCCGATACCGCGCGCCAGCGCAACGACCATGTCGAGGCGCTGATCCAGCGCAGCCTTGCGCCCACGACCGCCGATGCTACCCAGCCCCGGCTGATGTATTCCGGGCAGCAGCCGGCCTCGCCACTTCCCCAATTGCCGCCGCCGGACTCGGCTTTGCCAGGGCTGCCGCCGCCGGGTTCGGCGACGCCTGCCTCAACGCCGGGTTCGCTTGCATCCGATCTGCCGTCGGCGGATCTGGCCTCGCCCAGTGCGCCGCTGCTGCCGACGCAGTAGACAAGGCCAACAGGCGCGCCTCCTGCCTTAAATTAGCCCTACCGAACCACCAGCACCGGGATCTCCGTCAGCGACACCACTTCCGCCGTCTGGCTGCCCAGAACCAGGCGGCCGATGCCCCTGCGGCCGTGCGAGGCCATGACGATGAGGTCGCTGCCTTCACTGGCCGCAACCTCGAGGATCGCTTCGGCGGGCGTGCGGTTCTCGATATGGATGCCCTTGGAGGCCACGCCCTTCGCATCGGCCTCGGCCTTGCATTTGTCGAGCAGCTCGCTTGCATATTTGCGCGCGCTTTCCTCGTAATTGACCAGTTCGTCGGCGGCGACGTAGCCGGCCATGGCGCCGCCCCAGGCCAGCGCGGGAAACTGCTCGGAGACAGTGATGAAAGCCACGGTGGCGCCGAGGCCCTTGGCCAGCTCCAGCCCGTGTGCGACGCCCTTCTGGGCCAGTTCCGAGCCGTCGGTGGCGATCAGGATTTTCTTGTACATGGTGGCTACCCCTCATTTGCGGGGCGATGCGCGCCCCAATTGGCGGGAGCCTGAACGATCAGGCCTGATTTGGATATAGTCAGCCTACCAGGCTAGCCACAGGGACCAGCTTGATCTGGATCAAGGCCAGCCGGCGGAGACGATTGCTCCAGGGTGCTTATCCATGCGCAGCCTGCGCGGATTGGCAGTGGCTTCCTGCTCCGGAGTTTGTCGCCGGCAGCGGCGACCTATGCCATTGCACGCATCGCCGGGCGCTCCGAGGGCCCACCTAATCACAAGAACTTGTTCGGTCACACGGGATTCACACTGGCAATGGATATGCTGCGCCGGCTTGGCGTATCGTAGCCGCAAAGCCCGCGAACAGGAGCACCGACCATGGCAGGCGACCCGAAGGCGTCCGCGCAAGTCCAGGCCGACAACGAGAACGACATCGCCGGCGAATATCTCGAGGCGGAAACCGTGCCGGAGGATGCGCAAGCCGCCGCCGACGAGATCCTCGAAGCGCCGGAAGTGCCGGATTCCGAGCCGCATGTGCCCGGCCGGATCAAGCCGAAGAAAAAACCCTCGGCGATCAGCGGCAGAAAGTTCCGCAAGCGCGACCTGGTGCGCGTCGACGATCTGCGGCCCAGCCTCGCCGACCGCATCCGCTCCGACCATCCCGACCTGCCGCGCGGCGCCCGCATCAGCCGCGAGGAGCTCGGCCGCTACCGCATGCGGTACATGGAGGAATTGCTGCAGCAGGAGCACGGCGAATTCTCCGAGCTCGACCGCCAGGTGGTGGAATCGATCGCCAGGCAGGACACGATCTCGGAAAACTCGGAAGAGGAGTTCGAGGAGCACCGCTCCTTCGCCGACCGCGTCTCCGACACCATGGCCGAGTTCGGGGGTAGCTGGTGGTTCCTGATCTCGTTCGGCGGCGTGTTGCTGATCTGGATCGGCATCAACCTGATCGCCGGACTGGCGCACGCCTTCGACCCCTACCCGTTCATCCTGCTCAACCTGATGCTCTCCTGCATCGCCGCCATCCAGGCGCCGGTGATCATGATGAGCCAGAAGCGCCAGGAAGCCAAAGACCGGCTGCGCTCCTTCAACGACTACCGGGTGAACCTCAAGGCCGAGCTCGAAGTGCGGCACCTGCATGAAAAGCTCGACTATCTGATCTCGCGCCAATGGCAGCGGCTGGCCGAAATGCAGCAGATGCAGCTGGATGCCATGCACGAGCTGGCCGGCGCGAAGAAGCAGAAGCGGGCGACAAGGGCGGTGCGGCGCAAGACGGCGAAGGCGCCGGTGGAGGGGTGAGGCCGCAGTTCCTCGTCCCCGTCAGAGGCGGGGGAGAGGTGGCTCGGCGAAGCCGAGACGGAGAGGGGGAGCGCCCTATCCAATGGGCTATCGGTGAGACAATCAGCTCATCAGGCCGCCGCCACCCCAATTGCCCGTTGAAGCCCGAAGCGGCTTCCGCTAAGAAGCCGTGGCTGGCCGGCTCACCGGCCGGTTCGTTTTCCGGTTCCCGGGAAGCACCCGTAGCTCAGCTGGATAGAGCGCTGCCCTCCGAAGGCAGAGGTCACAGGTTCGAATCCTGTCGGGTGCGCCAGTTTTCTCAATGAAAATCAATGGTTGCGGCGAGCCTGATTTGTTCACGCACGCAGTTGCGTGCAGGGAAATTCGGTACAAAGCGGCAACTTACGGGCGATTTCCGTACAAAATCCGTACAAGGAATCATCTTTCGTTCACGTCCCAGTGTTACGGCCCGTCGCTGCTCGATGAGGCGGAAGCGATATCGAAGGCGATCATCGCCACGGTCGAGAGGCTGTCCTTCGATCCCGCGCCAAAACCCCCGGCGCCGAGCGTCAAGGGTTGAAACGAAAAAGCCCGCCCCGACGCAGCGGAACGGGCCATGGCCTGGTTTGTCGGGAAGGCGCGACCTACGGCGGCTGCGGGCCGCGTTCCTTGCGGTCGGCCTGGACGGTGGCGGTGAGCGCGGCGACGGCCTTGGAGAGCTCGATGATGGAATCCTGCAGGCGGTCGAGCCTGGCCAGCGTGGCCGATTCGAACTTGCCGCGCGCGTCCTGCGCGGCCGTCTGGCTGGTCTCGACGGCGATCAGCCTGTCATTGATCTTGGTCGTCTGCTCGGCGGTGGCGTCGGCTTTCTGCTCGACGCCGGTGACGCGCACGTTGACGGCGTCGAACTTGGCCTCGAGATAGCCGCTGCCCAGCCAGCTGATCAGTCCGATCACCGGCAGCGACAGCGCCATCGACACGCGCGCGATGGCCAGCAAAAGCACGCTGTCGGCAATCTTCTGCGCGCCCTTGGTCATCTCGACCTCATCGTCCGCCATCCGCCCGCCGCCCTTTCATGCACTGCTCGAATGCGATGCGATCACTGCCTGTCCCACGCTCGCACGCCGTTCACCTGCGCGGTGCAGACCAGCAGCCGCGATTCGTTGACGTCGCCGCGCGTGTAGAGATCGTCGACGGTCTCGGCGCCGCCGGCGCGGGCATTGGCCGGCGCGCCGGCTTTTCGCCAGGGCGGCGACACCGGCGCGATCGAGGCGGCCGGCACGCGGTCCTTCTCGATCCTCGTTTCAACGATGACCGACGGCTTGGGCGTCGCGCAGGCGCAAAGCATCAGGGATGCGCAGAGCCAGAAACTTGCGGATGTCGTCATTCTCATTTTCGAGCGTCCTGCGTTCGGCCGCGGCGTCGACAAGCGCCTGGCTGGAGGTCTTCACCTGCTCGGCGAGGTCGGCGGCGAGCTGGTCAGCTTTTTCCTTGGCGGCCTTCAGGCGGCCAAGCGCCTCGTCCTGGCGCTTGTTGACGGTGATCGCCGTGTCGCGGTCGCGCTCGGCCGCAGCTTGAGCGGCAACGGCGTCGCGCGCGGCGACCTTGTAGTGATAGGCGACGAGGCCGACGCCCATGCAGGCGGCGACGGCCAGGGCGAGCGCAATGAGCAGGATCCTGGTCATGCCCACACCACGCTGTAGAACAGCAGCCCGATGAGCGCGCCACCGCAGGAAGCCAACGCATAGGGGCGAGCAGCCTGCCACAAGGCCAAGACAAGTTCGACGCGCCCTTCCATCACGCCGGCCCCATGGCTTCGGCCAAGCGCTTCGCCTTGCGCCGCGCGTACCAGCTCCAGGCGAGGCCGCCGATGGCGAGCAGCGCGCTGACTATGGTGAGCACGACGATGACCTTGCCGATCCATTCGCTGGCGTAGCTGAAGGGCAGGAGCTGGTCCTGCAGGCTCTGCAGCGTGCCGGCGACGACGCCGCCGCCGATGCCGGCGCCGGTCGCGGCGTCGGCCGGCGCCGTCATGGGCGCGGCCGGCGCGTCCTCGGCATAGGCCTTGGCGCTGGCGCCGTCATAGAAGTTCGCGACCAGCGGCGCCGCGTTGGTCGCCCAGGCCTTGCCGATGGCGCGCACCTCGGCGACGCGCGCGGCCCAGCCGCGGCCGAAGGTCGGCCACGTTCTGAGTTGCCTGAGAAAACTCAGTCTCTGGTCGCAGATGCGGTCGATCAGCGCGTCGCGGTCGTTGACGGCGTTGACGGCGGCGATGGTGGAAAAACCCATCGTGCCGTCGACGCGACCCTTGTAGGCGGCCCCGAGCGCCCGCTGCAGCCAGACGATCGATTGCTTCGGCCCGGAATTCACCGCGCCGTCGAACAGCACGTAGTCGACGCCGGCCGGCAGCTCGTCGCCATGAACCGCGTCCCAATACTGCCGGTCGTAGATCTCGGCGATCTCCTTCATCGAGATCACCTGCACCGACTGCGCGCCGAGCCCCTTCGAGCGGCGATAGGAATCATAGACCCGTTGCGTGACGCCCTTGTTGGTCGGGCCGCCGGGATCCCTGGGATGGTTCACATAACCGCCCTCATGCGCGAGCACGCGGGCAAGCGCTTCCTTTTGACGGGAAGATGCCATGGTGGTTTCCTTTCGAAAGGAAGCGTTTGTGGTTGTCAGCCGCTCAAGGCCGGCAGGCCGCCGGCCGAGACCGGCGGGATCAGCCGCATCGTCCTGATGTAGCAGGCGTCGTAGCTCTCATCCGGCGCCGGGTAGCCGCCGAAGGCGGCGGCCGCCATCGGGTTGAGCGTGGTATTCGGCGTCGTGTCGGCGTCGGCGGCGCCGCCATCGGTCGATATGCCGACGAGATTGTCGGTGCGGGTGAAGGCGACCTTGTGCACGCCGCTGCGGTATTCGCCGTCATTGTCGACCGTGCGGATGATGAAGCCGGAATCATACCCCTGCATGGAGGTGTAGACATCGACGGCGATAGAATGGTTGAGATCGATGTCGGCGACGAGCAGCAGCTCGGCAAGCGTGTCGATCGCCACTTTTTCAAATTCAATGACGACCGTCCAGGCGGCGGTAATGAGGTCGGCCAGCAGATCGCCGATGATCGAGACCGATCCGTCGGCGTCGTTGTCGAGGATTTCGAGACCGTTGGCGCCGACGCGCTCCGGCTTGTCGATGATGTCGGCCAAGCTGACCGGGGAACCGTTCTTGGTGTAGACCTCATTGAGGAAATCGAGGCTCCACTCATTGCTGATGCCACCACCTCCGCCGGAGGAATGGCGGCGAAGCGGCTGGGCGGCGACACCTGGCATCATGCGGTGACATCCTCTTTCTTCAGAAGCACCAACAGCGACCCATGCGCGAAGCCGGAGACGCCGGACACCAGCGAGGCGAGCGGCCGCCACGTCTTGTCCTTGTAAGTCGCCGAAAGACCGGCGAGCGAAAACGGCTCGCTTTCGATGTCGCTGATCAGAGGTGTGAACGGCCCGCCATCGGTCGCGCCGGTGCCCCATTGGCCGGCATTGGTGAAGAACGGCGTCCAGTTCGGCGCGCCTTCCAGGAACAGCTGCCCCCTGTAGTCGACCGAGGGGGCGAGGTCCTGATTGAACGTGCCGGCACCGCCCGGTGCCTCGACGGCCGGCACGCCCACCGCCGCGCCGCCCGCGTGCCATTGATGGAAAGGAATCTTGGTGCCGGCGCCATCCTCGCCAACCCACGCCCAATCGCTGAGGCCGATCGAATTCGAAGAGGGCAAACCGCTGGCGACGACCTGATCGGGCGAGATCGGGGACCAATGGGCGCTGTCGCCGACATAGGCCGAGCCGACCAGTGCGGCCGACCTGTCGATCGCCTTGGCGTAGTGGAAGGCATCCGGAAAGACGATAGGCGGCCCGATGATCGAGAAGTTCTCAAGCGGCTGGCCGATCTGGATATTGACGACCACATCAATGCCGAGCGCCAGATACTTCGACCCCCAGTGCACGTTGATGATGCGCCGGAACGGCCCGAGGTTGGCCGGATGCTCTTTCGAACCGTAGGCGACCATCAGGCCGTCACGTCCTCGGCGACGCGGCCGATCAGCCGCCAGACGCCATCCTCTATGAACTTCGCCGTCACGACCGAACCTTGGCCGCCTGTGCGGTTGAGGAAGCCGCTGAGGCCAAGCACGGTCAGGTCGGTTGCATCGGGGAAGACAAGCGCGCCAGCGCCGACCTGGCAGAACGTGACTTCCATGTCGGCCGTCGCGGTCACCGGCAGGTCGACCGTCACGTCGCTGACGCCATCATAGTTCCAGAAGCGATTGAAATCGCTGTTGATGACCACATAGACGCCGTCGGTCGGAACATCGAGCGTGCCGACGACCGAAGGCCGGAACATCGCCTGCGGCAGCGTGAAGGGGCCGAAGGTCAGGCCGTCGGGGTAATAGATCGTCCATTGCGTGCCGGCGACTGTCCAGTTCGACGGCGGAACGCCAACCACCGGCGCATCCTCGATGGCGGTGACGCGGACGTCGAGACCTTCGAAATTGTCGTCGACCTCGTCGGGGGTGAGGTTCGAGCCCTTCACCCGGCGGTAGGTAGGTGCCATCTGAAATTGTCCTTATTTGTCGTCGGCGACGCGCGGCAGGTTGAGGCCGATGTAATCGCCCTTGTCACGGCCGACGAGGACGACGCGGTACATGTTCCGGACCTCGACCCAGTTCTCCGGCTCGCCTTCCTGTTCGACGCGAAAATCCTCCCAGCAGCGCGACACCCAGTCGTATTCGGCGATGTGGATTTCCTTGGCCGGCTCGTCGTCCTGGTTGTTGTCGTTCGGCCAGGTGATGGTCGCGCCCGGCTGGGTGCGTTGCTCGGGCGTCACCGCGGTGAAGCGCGAGGCCTTGCCGAAGCGGATATGCGCGTCGCCGCCGGCATCGGGCTTGACCCTGGCCAGAGCGCGCTTGAGAACGCCGGCGCCGTTGTTGGCGGTGACGAAAGACAGGCTTGGCCCGCTGCGGGGAATCGCGCGCCACGGATTGGCGATGCCGCCAATGCTTATACCGTCCACCATTATTCTGCCTCACGCGCCGCAGGCGCTCCGGCGGAGCGCGGCATAAGCCGCGACGGCCGGTAGGTCTTGCGGGCTTCGCCCGGTTTCATGCAAAAAAACATCAGGCTTTTCCATACCTGCGCCGCAGCATTGCTTGGTGCTGCTCATGTCGCTTAGGTGTCCATGATTTCTTGACGGATTCTGAGATGCGACCGCGATGATCGTGGCTGGTTGTCATCCCTTCCCGGCTTGGGTTGCCGAGCATTCTCTGGCGTTTCTTTTCGCGAACTTCGTCGCTATCTCTGCTGCCCAGCCTGTACTTGTTGCCCATCTGCGCGGACGACATTTTTGCCAGAGTTTCTTGGCTGTGTCGGTTACCTAGATGTGAATTAACAAGCCTGATCCGCGTCTCTTCGGAGTGCTTCTTGCCGGTCATAAAGCCAGGCTGACCTTTTAATTTTTCAGACTGAGCGCGCGCGTGATTGATTCTGGCGATGGCGTAAGCTGAGCGAGTGTGGCGGCCAACCGCCTTCCTTGTCATCAGGAATATTGCCGACCACAGGCTGCCGCCGTAAATTTTGGCGAGCAACAGATGCGAGAAAAGGTGATCCTGATGAGTCAACTTAATGAGGTTGTTCCGGCAGTCCGTCCCACCGCGAGATCGAGGAATTATGTGGTGTCGTTCCCACATTACCTTGTTGTCACGCGTTAACAACGCCTCTCGCTTTCTGCGATCGGCAATAAACGCTTCATATATGCGAGCATAGTTCATGGCGATTCCAAGTCTATGCTACGCGGGACCATCAAGGCACTCACGCTCAGCGGATAGTCGGTGACGAACGGCCCGCCTTTCAGCACCTTGAGATCCTGGTCGACTTCGGTGAAGACTTGGTCGAGCGCGGCCATGGCGCCGGCGAGGTCGGTCTGGAAGGCGTTGAGCACGGCGCGCTGCGTCGGCAGCGGATTGATGATCGTGGTCTGCACGACAAGCGCTGCCGGATCCATGGCGAGGAAGTCGACGCCGTCATCGTTGGGCGGCACCAGCAGGTAATCCTGCGACAGCGTGATCTCGCCGGCAATCGGCATCACCGTGCGGCCCGCATAGGCCTGGTAGCCGTCCTCGACATAATCTTCCTCGACATAGACCGGCTCGCCCGGCACGGTGGTGACAGTGTTGCCCTTGCCGACCGTGCAGCCGATGGTGATGCTGGCCGTCGCCGCGCCGTCCGAGACCGAAAAGACGTAGCCGATGACCTTGCCGGTCGCAGAGCCGCCCGGAATGCGCGGATCGGCGATGCGGGCATTGACGCGGCAAGACAGTTTAAGCCGGCCGTCTTCGGTGCGAGGCACGGCACTCAGAGGAACCGTGAAGGTAATCGAGACCGCCCTTGACCGTTCCAGGATGGCGCGGCGGGCCAGGCATACGAGGAAGTCGATGCTGCGGCGACCGCGTTCCGTCGTCAGGTAGGCGCGCTTGCGAACGTCGCCGATCGGCAAGGCGCCATCGGGAAAGTCGGTGGTCGGCGGGTCGCAGGGCTCGTCGGCATCGCCCGACACTTTTATTTCCTGCACGTCCTGGCCGTCCGGCTCGGTCAGGATCGCCTGGCAGTCGGCGACAAGCGTGAAGGAAACCGTTTCCTGCCGGTTGCGCGAGACGTCGTAGTCGGCCTTGTAGACCGGAACCATGGTCCAGACCGGGAACTGCCCGGTGCCGTTGGTCATGATGACCTGGTGGTAATCCTGCGGCACGACGAAGCCGTCCGCGCGCACGATCGAACAATCGCCAAACGTCCAGCCGCCGCCGATGCGGTCGCCCTTTTCGGGATAATCCTGCATCACCCCGTCGCCGGTCAGCGACTGGATGAAATGGCCGTTGCCGGCGCCGGCCAATTGAAAGGCGGCGGCGAGCTGCGCGGTGAAGTCGACCGTGCCGGTCGCCGCCTGCGCCCAGTTGATTTCCGCCGACACCTTGATCGACGTCAGCGGCGGCTCGCCCGGTTCGATGGACAGGCTGTCGCGGATGAAGTCGTCGCCAAAGTCGATCAGCCCGTCCTCGCCATCGAGGATGTCGGAGGCGGTGACGGCATGGTCGACGCGGTCGATATGCCAGACCTTGGTATAGCCTTCCAGCACCGTGTCGGGGTCGTCGCGGGAATCGGCGTTGATGAACATCTGGTCCCAATTGGGCGCAATCTTCATCGCCTCGGCCAGCGCGCGCTTCAGCGCGTCATAATCGGACGGCCGCGCCAGAAAAGTCAGCGTCACGGCGTTGCCCTGCACCGCCTGCGGCACGCCGACGAGCCGGCCGAACAGCACCGGCACGACGCTGGCCGTGGGGTTCGCCTCGTCATGCCACGACAGCCAGGCCCACTGCTTGCGCCCCGGTGCGAGCAAGCCGACGCGCGGATTCCTGACCGTGATGTCGAGCGTGGCGGCAAGGCCTTCCAGGTGGGCCAGTCCGATCGAGACGATATCCTCGTCAATGACCTGATGCTCGAGGCCGAAACTGGTCTCGGTCTCATGGACCCAGGCGAAGAACCACATTTTTCAGCGCTCGACCAGATCCAGGGACCAATTGCAGGCCGCGCCCCATTCGTCGAAAGAGAGGCGATAGCCGACGACCATCATGGTCAGGCGCGGCCGGTACAGCGTGAAAGCGCCTTCGGTGCGGATGGCAGGATCATCGGTGCTCGATGCGACCTCGCGCGATGGCGCGCCGCCGGTCGTGAGATAGGAAAACTCTGTGGCGCAATCCACCGTCAACACCATGCCGCGTCGGACCCCGTCAAGCGCCGGCATATTCTGGTCGGTGCATGTGATGGTCAGCGCGTATTTTTCCTGCGTGCCATCGCCCAGGTCGATCATGGTGTTGTTGACGGTGCGCGCCAGCTGCGCGTCGCCATCAAGCGTGAATTCCTCCGAGAGGCCGCGCGCCGAGTAAGGCGGCACGGCGATCGGGTCGAGGCGCAGGAGCGTAGGGTTGTCAGCCGATATCATTTGCCGCCGGGCCTCCGGCCAAGGCTGGCTATAGACCCTCGCAAGGCGAACTGCTGAAACCGGTTCACCGGATCGGCCTCGCCGATCAGGTCGATGACATCTGCCACCGTCGGGCCGTATTGAAGCTTGACCGCAACGGTATCGCCGGAGAAGCCGGAAGCCGGCGCGAGGTTTGATGTCGCCAGGCCGCCGCCGGCATAGGCAGGGATCGCCATGGCACGGCTGAAGTTGTCGACGACACCGCCGAGGCTGAAGCCCTTGAGGCTCTTCAGTGACGGGATGAAGCCATTGTTGAGCGCATGCAGGAAGCCGACGCCCAGACGCTTCACAGCCGCGGCCTGCAGGACGAACTCGCCATTCGACAGCCATGCCAGGATGCTGTCGGTCTTGGGGCCGCCGGGGCCGACAACGTGGCCGCCTTCCGCGAAGCCGCCATGCGAGCCGCCACCATCGGACGATCCGGCTTGCGCGCGCAATTGCTGCGCCTGGGCGACCGCTGCCTGCAGCGCCGATATGATCGAGGCGATCTCGCCCCTGATCTGCGCGGCGAGGCTGGAGACGGTCGACGCAAGATTGCCGAAGCCGCCGCGCACCAGGCCCTGGATGGCCGACAGGATCGCGCCGATCTGGCCGGGCAGGCCCTGGAACGGCAGCGCGAAGGCCTCGGCCGCCGCTGCCGCGCCGCTGGTGTCGATGTTGCTCAGCGCATCGGAGGCGCCGGTGGCGGCTTCCTGCGCGGCCGGCGCGATCTTGCCGACGTCGCCGACGATGCCGTCGACCGCGGCAGCCGCAGCGTCCGGCTTGATCGCGTCCGGCACGGCGGCGATGGAATTGGTGACCTCGTTCGAGACGCCCTGGATCTGCTCCTTGGCCTTCTTGGCGCTGTCGACGACGCCGTCGAGCGATTGCTTCGACTGGTCGGCACGATGCGCGACGCCGTCGATGACGTCGAAAACTTCCTTCGAAATGCCATCCTTGCCGCCGCGGAACACCGTGATCTGGTGGTCAAGTTCGCCGACCTTCGCTTTGGTCTGATCGACCGCCGCATTGGCGCTGTTGAGGCCGGCCGCAGCATCGCTGCCAGCCTGTTGCGCGCTAGTGCCATAGCCGGCAATGCCGCGCGCCGCCTGCGCCGCAGCAAACTGCGCGTCGGTCATGCTGCCGGTTAAAGTCTTCGTCCAGTCGTCGGCTTCCGCCAATTTGTTAGAGAGATCGACCACCGGCTTGGTGGTATCGAGGAGTTCTTGCGCCAGAGCGCCCAATTCAGGATGAGCGGCACCCAGAGCAGCGATCTGCTTTGCATATTCCGCCCATCCAATCTTGCCGGTCTCAACTTCCTTGTTCAGCGCGTCAATCGCATCACCCGCGAACGGCAGTTGCTGGTCAAACAGTTGCAGGGCTGCTTTCGCATTTTCCACCTCATTTGCTAAGCTGTCTGCTATGGCAGGTCGATTGTTATTCAGAGCAACAAGGGCCTGGTCCTTCATGAACTGCGTCATATTGGCGACCTTACGGCCGGCCTGATCGTAAGCATCGCCGACCTTGCCGATGAGGTCTTCATGGACCCGCAGGGATGCCGTCGCTTCATCCGTGCGCGTTGCCCATAGAGCGATGCCGCCCGCAACCGCGGTTATCGCCAGAAGCCACGGATTTGCGAGCAACGCACGGCTGAAGAACGCCAAGGCCTCGACGGCCAGGACAATCGCGCTGCGCAGCAGAGTGAAGCCGCCAAGTATTTGCGTGATGCCCGCTAGGATGGCGATCTTGCCGGCGGAAAGGTCGGTGCCGAAAATGCCGTTGACGGCATCGGACACAAGCTGGGCGGTCTTGCGCAGCAATTCCATCGCCGGGATGACGACACCGGTTGCCACGGCCTTGAAGTCGCTGCCGAAGCCGACAATCCCGTCGCGCCAATCGATCAGCCACTTGTTGCTGGTGACGTCGGCGTCGCGACCGGACAAGGCAGCGAAGAAGTCCTTGATCAGCGTCGTCGCCTGGGCCAGTGCGTCCCTGGTGAAGGACAGGATCGCCGCGCGGTTCTGGTTGATGATGTCCCTGAAAGAGCGCGCGCCGGCCGTGAACGCCGGCGCGAAAAGCAAACCGACCTGCCGCAGCAGGCTGCTGACCGATTTCTGCAGATCGCCCATGGCGGTGTTGAAGTCCTGCGCCGCCTGGATCTGGTCATCGGAAAAGATGATGCCCATCTTCGCGGCTTCGGCCGTGATCTCCTTGATGGCGTCGGCGCCCTGGTTGAGAAACGGGATCAGCCGAGCCCCGGATTCGCCGAACAGCTTGATGGCGACAGTCGACTTCTTCGCGCCGTCCGGCAGTTTCTGGAAGGCGTTCGCGACCTCGAGCAGAAGCTGCTCGGTCGGCTTCAGTTTGCCGCCGGCATCCTTCACGCTGATGCCGAGATCCTGGAAACCGGTCGTCGTGTCCTTGGCGCCCTTCTTGGCCTTGTCGCCGGCCGCCTTCGTCTGATCGCCGAAGCGGGTGACTTCGACGCCGATATCTTTGAACGCCTCGATGGTGAAGCCGACGCCCTGCTTGATGTCGCGTCCCATCTGGCCGACGGACTTGCCGGCATCGCTGGCGGTCTTGGTGATCTGCTTGTTGAACTGCGACAGGCCGACGCCGAGCTGCTCCTGCGAGACGTTTGCCTGCCCAGCGGCAAAGGCGAGCGCCTGATAAGCCTCTACCTGGATGCCTGCGGCTTGCGCTGCGTTCGAGGCCTGCTCGGCTGCTTCGGCGCCAGATTTGGCCAGGAACAGCACGAAAGGCGCCGCCGAGGTGACAGCGGCGCTGATGCCGGCAAACGCGAGTGTCAGGCGCTTGCCGACGGTCAGCAGATCGTTGCCGAAACCGTTGATCGCGCCGCCGAGATTGGCGAGCGAAACCTTGTTGGCGGCGCCCTGGATCTCGCCGATGGCCTTCTCGCCCGTGGTGCCGAGTTTCTTGAGCTCGGCCTCCATCTCTGCCCCGCCCAAAAGTTTGAGCAGAATATTGATTGCGTTTCGTGTTGACGCCATTTGCGCACCTCAGTTGCCAACGGCATCAAACCCTGCTTCCATTTGGAAACAGGGGGATTTTCCGATGGCTAGATTTCTAGTGAAGACTCAGACGCTGCTGGACGCGCAAGGCGTCAAAGGTGCGTGGATGTTTGTGTTATCGCCGCTGGTTCAGGTTGCCGCATGGCGCTGGGTTCGCGATCCAACCCTCGCCATGATCATCATCATCTTATGCGGAGCGACATTTTTGTTTGGTTTTGTGCTGCTGCTCACCGGGCGAGAGCAGCATAGCGTTGTCGAGGATGACACTATTTACCCAGCCAACCAGGCAGCGCCTTTCAGGCTAGGCGAGCGTCCAGAGCCGGACGAGCCGTGGACAGGTGTGCTTCGCCGCTAGAGAAATCTGATGGGCTTCCTAACCTCGCTCTTCGGCATCAAGGCCGAGATAGGTATCGAAAGACCTAGAATTTCCGACTTGGCAATTCCGATTGAAGGCGACGATGGGACACCCGGCACCAAAACTCAGATCGAAGTAATCGGGCGCCTTATATGCGAGCCGCCGCTTGGCGATCTAACTTACGCGCAGGCTGGCGCCATCATGTCTGCGCGATCGTATTCGAAGTTCGTGATGGATGATGTCTTATCCCACCCAAACATCCGACATCCGAGGCGGAGTGCTTACCTTGCACTACAGGCCAATCTAATCGCGTTCATAGTTCGCGATCCGAAAGCTCGAAGGAAGGCCTGTGAGTGGGGCGACCGAAACTTTGACCGCGGAGAAGATAAGCCACCCCCAAAGGATGAACACTGGCACCAGGCAGTGGCGTTCATCGCGCCAGTTCTCAAGAAACTGAGCCGATGAACGCCTCGCCTGACAGGCCGCGCTTTTGCCATATTGGCCTCCATCGGCATCCCAGCCCTGACAGGCCCGAGACGCACGGGGTCGCGTTGGCGAACTCGAATTTCACGTCTAGGCCATCCTGCCAGAGACGGATTTTTCAGATGCCGTAGCGGCGCGCGATGTTGCTGTGCAGCAGCTTTTCGCCGATCTCGTAACCAGAGCCGTCGGGCTGCAGCCCGGCCATGAAGGAATGCTCGCCGCCGAGGATGTCCTGTTCCATCTCATCGTCGTCATGCGGCTCGTCGAGGATGTCGATCTCGCGATCGTCGTCCTCGCTTATGTCGGAATCCTCGATGTCGGGATCGCCGTCGAAGCGGTCGAGCGCGCTGATGAGCGTTTCAATGATGGTTTCCAGGCGCTTACGCGTCAGCGGAACTGTGCTATGCGTGGCCGCAGCCATCCGAGCCTCCACAAAGGTTCGTTTCGGTTAGGGCTGGATAGAGGCTGCTACCTCTTTCCGGCCCGACTATTTTCTGTTATCACTTAATCCATGCCCAAGTCAATTAGTGATAACAAAAAATCCCGTGGCCGCCCTGCTACCGGCCAAGGCACCCTAATCGGCGTCCGCCTTCAGCCCGAACTTCTCGATCCGCTCGACAAGGCAGCCGCCAATCTTTCGGAGACATCGCGCCCGGAAACAATCCGCCGCATTATCCGCTCTTGGCTGGTCGAGCATGGTTTCCTTACTCCTTAGCCGCCCTCATTCCACACGCTGGCGTAAATCTCCGGCAGTTGGGCGGCGACCCTTTCCATCGCCTCCCGTATGTTGAACTTGTCGCCGATCGCAACCTTGGCAATGCCGAAATAGAGCGGCACCAGGCGCTCGGTGCCGCGCCCGGTCGGGTTGCGGCCGCGCTTCAGCAAGGTCAGCGAAATGCCCTTGGCGCGCGTATCGGTGACCCGCACATAGGCGCCGAGCAGCGGCGGCTTGCCGGCGCGCTTGATCGAGTAGAGCGGATGGCCGACCTTCGAACGATAGTCCGCCGGCGCGATGCGGCGGCCGCCTGAGCCCATCGGCGCATCCGGCAGCGGCAGCCACAGATAGGGGTTGCCGAAGATCTCGCCGCCATCCTCGAAAATCCCGGAATAGCCGATCTTCGAATAGACCTGCAGCGTCGGCTGGGCGGAAATGACGTTGCCCTGCGGATAGACCACCGTGCGCATGGCATTCTGCCACTTCAGGCTGAAGCCGGCGGCGGCGATCTCGGCCCTGGCCATCGGCTTGGCGATGTCGGCGGCCATGTGCATGGTCTTCATCGAGGCGACCTTGACGTCGTAGGTCGCGCCGAGCATCGCCCGTTCGAACTGGCCGGACGCCGCCTCGACGAATATCTTGAGGCTGCTAGCCATCGCGCATGTCCTCGACTTGCCTCGACACGTCCTGCGGATCGCCGCGCGCGGCGTTCATGCCGATGACCAGCTGGTCGGCCATGCGCTTGCGCCGGTCGATCTCGCCGTAATGCAGCCACGCCGCCATCTGGCGCGGCGTGTAATGCATGATCTCCGCCGCCGAATGGCCAAGGCTTTTCAGCCGCGCGGCGGCCAGCGCTAGGCTGTCCCCGGCTCCCCGATCGTCGCGGCGCCGTCCTTGCCGGTGAGCCTGGCCAGCGCCTCGAGGAAAGGGCCGGCGGGGCTCGGCACCGTGAGCAGCAGGATGCGCGAGACGAGCAGCGCCCGCTCGCCCGGCGTCAGGTTCGCCGCGCCCGCTTCGCTGATGCGCGGCACGGCCGCCGCGATCAGCGCCGCCTGCAGCGCCTTCGACAGCGCGCCGAAGGCCTGCGGGTCGATCTTCTTCTTGCCCTTCATGTCGAAAAGTTTCGCGACCTCGGGAAAGCGGAAGATGATCTGGGCGATGTCGGTCAGCTCGACGCCGTGCACCTCGACCTGATGGCCGCGCACCGTTTCCGTCACGGTGAGCGGCGCGATGTCGATGAACTCGGTCATGCTTACGCCTGCTGCCGGATGGTGAAGCGGCCGAAGCGGCCGTCTTTCTTATTGACGTCGGCCGCCAGCGGAATCTGGGCGAAGTCGTCATTGTCGGCCATCAGGTTGAAGTCGCCGGACGGACTGATGGTGACGTTGCCCTCGAAGTCGATCATCGGGCCGATTGTGTTGACCGCCGTCAGCTTGATGTCGATGGTCTGGTTCGGATCGGTCAGCGGATCGATGATCTCATCGCCGTCGGTGTTGGTGTCGACGGTCGCCAACATGAACATGGCGATGTTCCGCGCCGTGTTCTCGTCCAACGTCGCCTTGATCGATGCGGCGACCTGGGTGACGGCGGTGAAGTCCTTGCCGCGCAAGCCCGAGCTGGCGGAAAAATGCTCCTTCTTGGTAACGGTCGGCGAATAGACGAAATCGACCAGATTGCCGGCGTTGACATACGCCATGTCGCTGACCTTCTTGATTTCGATGATGGCGGCCGGGATGCGATAGTTGCCGGTATCGGGAGAAGCAGGCATAGGTCTGTCCTTTCGGGATTGTGCCCGTCCCTTGATGACGCTGGAAATGGGCGGTTGTGGTTAGAGCGCGGCGGGGTCGAGGTAGTACGGAATGGCGAAGGCCACGCCCATTTCGCCAAGCATCGAGCGGCCCCAGGCGAGCGACGTCTGCGTCGAATGCAGCCATGGGCCGATCCGGTTGGTGGTCAGCGCGGCCAGGCCGGTATCGGTCGCCACGGCTTTGATCAGCTTGGCGCGGTAGGCATTGAGCACCGTACCGACATCTTCCGCCGTCTCTGGCAGGACAATCAGCATCTGCGGCGTCATGGTCATGCGGCGCGGGCCGCGCGAGCCGCGGTTGTTCGGATCGTTCTCGTTGCCCGCTTCATCGCCGTCGAGCACCAGGATCGCCGGCAGGTTGGCTTCCGACGGACGCATGTTGTTGCGATAGACATACCTGATGCCGTCGATGCCTTCGGCGATGGCGACAAGGCGCACCAGGATTGCTTCGCGAGTGTCCATGGTCAGCGCTCCGTCAGCAAAAGCAGGATCTCGCCATCGCCTTCGCCCCGAGGCGACGGGCGGAAGGCATGGGTGTCGATCTTCCAGCACTTGCCGTTGAAGGCGATCTCGGCGCCATGCAGCTTGTCGCGATCGACGTTGGCCAGTTCGGCTGCGCGCACCGCAGCGGCCGGTTGAATGGTCTCAACCTCGGCCTGGAAGCGCCCGCGATCACGCTGCTGCCCGCCGACAACGATCCCCGCCGTCTTGTCGAGCACCGTCAGCGCGATCGGCGGCTCGCCGCCGCACAAGGTCAGCACGGCCTCGACGCCGAGCGTCGCATAGACCGGGCCATAGAGCAGCGCTTGCCAGTCCATCACACACCCCGCCTCGTCTTCGGCGTGAAGGAAAATTCCCAATGGCCGATCCGGTCTTGCCCGGCGTCGGCGTCGACATGGGCGTAATAGGTCTGGCCCGCCGTCAACTGCAGCGTGTCCTTGAGGATGCCGCGATAATTACCTTCCGGGTCGGTGCCGTCGATCGAGGCCAGTGTGAGCGGCCAGGCTTGGCCAGCGACGGCGGCGCCTTCCGCGTCCTTCACCGTCACCGTCACATCGGCGTCGGCGATGAACTCGCCATCGACCGCGCTTTTCAGGCCGACCACGTCGATCAGGTTCGTGTTGGCGACATAGACGACGCAGCTCATTTTTTGCTTCCCCGTTCGCGCCGTAAGGCGCTCACCGCCTCTTACTGCCTATCCATCTCGATCCTGGCCGCCAGCAGCGGCCCGGTTTCGATGTCGGCGACCATCGCGGTCTTCATCGTCACCGCGCCAGCCAGCGCCGGGCGGATGCGGACGGCGCCGAGCACCAGCGTGGCGATCGGCGGCTGGACAGCGGTCGCCCACGACGTGCCCCACGACGTGCCCCAGCTTTCGCGCCAGACATTCATGCGAAAGGCCCTTTCACCCCGTTTACGGGGAGAAATGTCCGGCAGGACAATGAGGGGCGGCGCAGGCGGTGAGGAGATAAGGCGCGAGGTTGGCGCCGCCCCTCATCCGGCTTCCGCCACCTTCTCCCCGTGAACGGGGAGAAGAGCGCCGATCGCCTCACGCCGGACCCCATTCGTCGCCGCTGGCGCCGGTGCCGGTCACTGTGGTGCCGTTGACCTTGACGATGTTGGCGTCGAGCGTGCGGGTCTCGACCTCGTCGGCGATTGCGGCAGCCGATGGTGCTGCGGGGATGGCGGCGATGTCGGCGCTGACCGACGCCCCTGCCGGCGCGCCCAGGCGGGTCATGATGGCGTCGGTGGCGGCGACGATCAGCGACTGGTCGGCCGGGTCGGACGGCAGATTGCCGGTCTTGGCCTCGATCGACGCGATGCCGGCATTGTCGGGCGCGATGTAGGCGCCGCCGGCAAGCCGGCTCGAGACGTCGGCGTCGAGATGGCCCATGCGCGCGCTCGTCACCCCGGCATCGGCCAGCGCGGCATCGGCCTCGGCGTTGACGTCCGCCGCGGTCAGCGTCGAGAAACCGGTCGCGGTCGCCCAGGCGCCATCGCCGTGGCCCTGCAAAGCGGTGAAGCTGGCCGAGATGCCGTCGGACAGGGCGGAAAGTCCCGCCGCCGTCGCCAGCGCCGCGATCTGGGTGTCGAGATTGGCCGAGGCCAGCCCGAGCGCGGCGCGCGTGCCTGCGGCATCGAGCGGCGCGGTGTAGCTGAACGTCGCCATGCGGCTGGAGATGTCGGCGTCGAGATGATCGAGCAGGCCCGCGCGGATCGCGGTGAGGCGCGCAAGCAGCGTCGTGGTGCCGGCCGTGTCGGCGCCGGCATAGATCGAGCGGGTCGAGACGTCCGCGTCGAGATGCGCGATGCGCGTGTCGCCGAGCGCCGTCAGGCCGGCACCCGCCGCGCCCAGGCGCCCATACGAATCGCCGGTCTGGTTGACGCTGGTGAGCGTGAAGACCGGCGCGGCCACATCGAACAGCTTCTTGAAGCCGGCGGCGATCTGGCCGGCGGTTTCGGTGAGCACAGTGCCGAGGATCTGCACGAGGTTCGCCTTGACGACGCCGGATGTGAAATCGAGTTGGCCTGTGCCAGTGCCCGACGAAAGCAGCACGCTGGCGCCGATGTCGCGCGCGGTCTGCGCCGTGCCCGATCCCGATGGCCCGACCTTGACCGCGTTGGCGTCGGCCAGGCCGGCGGCGTCGACCACGAGCGTGCGTCCGGCCGTGACCGGCTTGAGCGCCGAATTCTTGCGCAGCGTGAAACGCTCGACGACGAAGCCGATAGCACTGACGCTGTCGACCGTGCCGGTGGTGATGACGATGTCGAAGAACGAGCCGGCCGAATAGAACGTGCCGTCCGCCGAGGTGTCGATGGCATAGTGGTTGAGGCCGGTGACGCCGTCGAAATCGGCCGTCAACGTCACGCCGGCGGTGCTTTGCGTCGTTGAATTGTCCTTGTAGACGCTGAGCGCCGGCGTGCCGGCCAGCGTGAACGGCGCTCCTGTCGATGGGCGTTGCGTGGCGAATTTCCCATAGACGACGGTGTTGAGATCGAAATCGCCGAGGCTCATGCCGCTGCCCTCACTGGCGGGAATGCCGCACTACCGCCGGACGGCCCGTTGATGGTGATGCCGCTGTTGCCGAGCATGTCGAAGGAACTGTTGGCGGCGAACGTCGCGCCGCCGGTGAAGGTTATTCTCGACAGGGCGGCGAAGCTCAGCGTCGGCGCGCCGGAAGCGACGCTGATGGTCGCGTTGGCGCCGGCATTGGCGCTCGCCAGTTCGATAAGGCCGCTGGACGAGCCGTTGATATCCAGGCTGGTGACGGTTTGCGTGACGGACTGGTTCAGCGTGACGTTGTTCGGGCCATCGATCTTGAGCGTCCCGAACGTGTTCCCCTGAGATATCGAATGCGCGCTGCCGGCGGTGGTTATCGCGCCGATCTCGACCGTCGCATAAGTGAATCCGCCGCCATTGAATGATTGGGTCGACCCGGCCGAGGCCCCCGACATGACGATCGCCGATGTGCCGGCATCGAAGGTGAGATTGGACGCGCTGTTCCATGACCAATTGCCACCGCCCGACAATGCGAAAATGCCGGCGCCGAGCTTGATAGTTCTAACCCCGCTTCCGGTATTGGCCCATGAACCCGACAGCGTGACATTGTTGTTGTTGACACTGAAATCCAGCGTGCCGGTGAAGGCGCTGGTGGTGAGCGAGATGACATTGACCGTGGTGTTGACGGTGACGGTGCCGCCGCCGGACGAGCCGTCGAAGGTGACAGTGTCGGCGGAGCCCGGCACCGACGCACCGCCAGCACCGTTCGAGGTCGCCGCCCAATGCGTCGTCGTCGAGGCGTCCCATGTGCCGGTGCCGCCGACCCAGAAGCGCGTCGCCATCTCAAACGCCCCACACCAGCGCCTGATCGGCGCCGCGCACGAAGATCATGTTGGAGCCGCACCAGGAGTGCAGGACGAAGCCTTTCACCGCCATCAGCGCGGCGAGCTCGGCGGCGTTGGAGCCGGTGCCGTTGTCGGCTTCGACGATGACGACACGCGGCGGGCTGGCGCCGAAGTCGGCGGCGCGCAGCACGTCGGCGTCGAGGCCTTCGATGTCGAGCGACAACAGATCGGGCCAGACGCCGTTGCAGAACATGCCGTCGACAATCTCATTCGGCGTGTAGACGATCACCGGCTCGGTGAAGGTGATGCCCAATGTCAGCGCCGTGGCCTTGTCGAAGGTGAACCGGCCGGGATCGGCATCGACGTGATAGAAAGGCAGTTCTCCCGAGACAGGCGCTATGCCGGCGCGGATGTTGATGTCCTCCGGCCGAGCCATGCGAAACGCCTGGAAAAGCACTGCGTTCGGTTCGACATTGATGCCGCGCGAACCGCGCTCGTAGAGCAGCGCCGTGTTGGACAGGTCGAACGGGTGATAGGCGCCGACATCGAGATAGGACGGCGTGTCGATGCCGAGCCGCTTGAAGATGTTGAGGATGGCCAGGTCGTCGCCATGCTGGGCATAGGTCGTGGCGCCGAACCATTGATGGGGGTGCGAGGTCCGCGATTGGCCAATCTCCCCCCTCGTGGGGGAGATGCCCGGTAGGGCAGAGGGGGGCGCCTCGCGCTGACATGCCGGCGGGACAGCACCCCTCTCTGGCTTGCCAGCCATCTCCCCCGCAAGGGGGGAGATTGGCAGTTTCGGCGCCGCGCTCATTTTCGCGTTCCCCACCAGACCAAAAGACAGCCGATCGCCATACCGACGAACAGCGGGACGAGAAGGAATCCGGCAAAGGCGGCATCATTGCTCATTTGCGCCCCTCCGCCACCGCCGCCTCGATCCAGTTGAAATGCTCGCCGATGACCGTGTGGTGGCCTTCGACGTTGGCGAGGTCGGCATGCGCCGACTTGTGGACCTCGCAGCCGGCGATGTCCTCGAAGCCGGCATAGAACAGGCAGGCTTCCAGCAGCGCCTGCGTCCAGATCGCCTTGTGGCCGTGCGCGTGGATGATTGCCGACATGGCGCCGCGGCGGTCGGCGGACGGCGCCCAGCGCCGCGCGAAGTCGAAATAGTCCTGGTCGCCGCGGCGCCAGATGTTTTCGAGGCTCGGCACGCAGATGCGGATCACCCCGCCGGTTTTGAGCACGCGCCGGCATTCGGCGAAGAAGCCAAGTGCGGCGTATTGGTCGACATGCTCGACGACATGCTCGGCATAGATGAAATCGGCGTGGCCGTCCGGGAACGGCAGCTTTCTGGTGATGTCGACCTCGGCGTCGAAATTCAGCCAGCCGTCGAGCCTGTTGGTGCCGCAGCCGAAGTTGAGTTTTATGGCATCCTCGACCGGCGCAGTCGGCGGTTCCGCCATCGACGCGACGAAGGCGTCGAACACCTCGGGCGCCGCATGCGTCACCCAGTCGAGCCCGCCGACATTTTCCGCCGTGATCTGGCCCCGGTCGCCGCGCTCACCTTTCAGCGACAGCATGACGAGATCCTCGCCGAGCAGGTCGAACACCGCCTGCTCCGGGTAGGGTTTCGGCCCACGGTTCCACCAGTCGTATCTTTCGATGAACCGCGACTGCCACAGATACTCGACGGAAAAGAACATCAGGCCGGTTTCGGCCCAGCCGGTTTCCTTGCGCCTGGTGCCTTCGACCGGCACCGATGCCGCCTTGACGCCCTCCGCCATCATTTGGCGGATGATCGGCAGCACCGGCCGCTTGAACAGGCTGTCGCCCTCGATGTGGACGACGTAATCGTACTGGCCGTCGATCGCGATCTCGAGGCCCTTCGAGAAGGCCCGGCCCCAGCCGTCCTTGCCGCCTCTGGCCAGATGCCCGACATTGTCGGGGAAGGCGTACTTCTCCGCGCCGCGCTCGACGGCGAGCAGCGGCAGCGGCGAGGCGCTGTCGACCAGGAGAAGATCGACGGCCCGGCCGTTGATCGAGCGGTGCAGCGTTTCCCACTGCCCGGCCAGCTTCTGCTTGTCCGGCGTGTCGACATAGGTGGTGCCGAAGATATACTCCTTGGCCTGCACCTTAACGCCATGGGCGTTCTCGAAATTACCCACTACGTCCTGCGCGCCATGGCCAGGCCAGCTCAGGAGGCTGACGACCTTTTCATCCGATTGCGCCCGCGCCAGCGAAAAACCGCTGGCCGTGCCTGCAAGGGCCGCGCCGACCATGAGGAGGTCTCGGCGCGTCACCAGTCCACGACCTTTGTATGTCTGGATCATTCTTATCTCCCTCTGTTCCCATCTGGGTTGCGCGTCGATTCTTCGTCCCGGCGCTGGGGCGGACCTTTTCACATTTACCCGTTATGAAAAATATCGATGTAACGTAGGGAAGTTTGATAGTTCGAAGGGACGACAATAGGCCCGTCACGCCCTCTGATCGGAAAAATTCATATTCTAGAGCAACTTATGGTGGGGAGTTGAATCCAGATTGTATCCACTTAGTTTTCTGATAAATTGACAGAGCGATAAAGAAAAGACGATACATTGAGAATATGACATGTTTAGTTTCGCGGAGAAGGACCTGCGCCTACTGAAGGTCTTCGCGGCCGTGGTTGAGAATGGCGGCTTCACGGCCGCCCAGGCTGAGATGAACATCGGCGCCTCAACCATCAGCAATCACATGACCGAGTTGGAGCAGCGCCTCGGCGCCAAGCTTTGTCAACGCGGTCGTGTCGGCTTCCAACTCACCGACAAGGGTGCGGTCGTCTACGAGGCGGCCAAGCGGATCTTCGCCGTCATCGGCGATTTCACCGGTGAGGTGGCAGGCCTGCGCGGGCAACTGACAGGCTCGCTCAATCTGGGTCTACTGGATTCTGCCATCACCAATCCGATGTCTCCCATCCATGACGCGATTTGGCGCTTCAATCAGCGCGACAACGATGCGCTGGTGACGGTGAAGGTGGAGGAACTGCACGTCATGGAGAAACTGCTGCTCGACGGCCAGCTCAATGTCGTCGTCGGGTGCTTCCCGCGCAAGATTAGCGGCATCTCCTATGAATATGTCTATTCGGAAAAACAGGAGCTTTATTGCGGCCCTCGCCACCCACTCTACGAGAAGGATTCGCGCTCTATCAACGTCCAGGATCTCTCTCATTACCGCGTCGTCTCGCGCAGCATGTGGATGCAGACCGAGCTGCCGCGCCTGATGGTCGAGACGGCTTCCGCGACGGTGAATGACGTGCTCGCCAAGTCCTTCTTGATTCGGACGGGCTCTTATATCGGCTTCTTGCCGAAGCATTTCGGTGATGCCTGGGTGACTACCGGCGAATTGAAATCGGTCCTGCCGCAAGTGCTGGGCTGGAGCGCGGCCTATTATATTGCGACCCGCAAAGGCCACGCGGCGTCCTTGCTGATGGACACGTTCCTCAAGGATTTCTGGGCAGCACTCGACGCCGCAACGATCGAGCAGGAGATTTAGCGTCCCCGATAGAGGATCTGTAAACCCCACGCCTTTAGGCGGCAGGGATGGGGCGGCGACGATTTGCGGGATAGATTGGCTGGATGGAAGCTTAATGGCAGCCATCAGGTTTCGGACTGTAAGTATCACTTGGTGAGGGTGACGAAGTACCGCTATGCGGTGCTTGGCGGCCACGTTGGAAATCGGTGCCGTGAATTGCCGCGCGCGACGGCGGGGCCGCTGAGGTTGAGATTGCCGCGATCCCACAGATCGGCCTCAACAATGCGCCAGCGACCAATCAGTTGGCATTTCACCGGCTCACGCATGTCGGCACCGCAAGGCGCCGAGCGTGATTGCCCGCGGCCGGTCGGCCCAAGGCTCGATCATGTGCAGTGCGGCCACCCGCCCGGCATGCCCGTCGGCCAGCGTCAGACAGGCATCGATCAGAGCATGCCGCGCGGGATGTTGTTGGCGCGCGCGGCCATAAGCTCCTCAGTGGTCCTCTTAGCGGCAGCCATGGCTGCACCTCCTTGCATGCGCTGATTTCACGATGGTTGCGGGCGGTGCGGCCTCAGTTGAGGCCGCCCATGTGGAAGGTCTTGATTTCGAGATATTCCTCGATACCGGCCTGCGCGCCCTCCCGGCCGAGGCCGGACTGCTTGACGCCGCCGAACGGCGCGACCTCCATCGAGATCAAGCCGGTGTTCAGGCCGACCATGCCGAATTCAAGCGCCTCGCCGACGCGCCAGGCGCGCTTGAGGCTTTCGGTGTAGAAATAGGAAGCCAGCCCGAAGGGCGTGCCGTTGGCGATGGCGATCGCCTCCTCTTCGGTTTCGAAACGGAAGAGCGGCGCCACCGGACCGAAGGTTTCCTCGTTCGCAAGCAGCATCCCGGTCGTCGCGTCGGTCAGGACCAGCGGCGCGACATACTGGGAGCCGGCCGGTAGCTCGTGCCGCCGGGTGACGATCCTTGCTCCCTTGGCGAGCGCGTCTTCCAGATGGCGATTGATCTTGTCCACTGCGGCCTCGTTGATCATAGGGCCGATGGAAACGCCGGGCTGCGTGCCGTTTCCGACGGTCATGGCGTTCACGCGCGCGCTCAGCTTCTCGGCGAAGGCGTCATAGACGCCGGCCTGCACCAGGATGCGGTTGGCGCACACGCAGGTCTGGCCGCTGTTGCGGAATTTCGACACGATCGCCCCCTCCACCGCGGCATCGAGGTCGGCGTCGTCGAAGACGATGAAGGGCGCGTTGCCGCCGAGCTCCAGCGAAAGCCGCTTCACGCTGTCGGCCGCGCCGCGCATCAGCAGCGAGCCCACGCGCGTCGATCCGGTGAAGGACAGCTTGCGCACGGTCTCATTCTGCATCAGCTCGTTGCCGATCTCCGTGGGCATGCCGGTGACGATGTTGATCACGCCGGCGGGTATCCCCGCCTTCTCGGCGAGCACGCCAAGCGCGATGGCTGAGTAGGGGGTGAACTCGGACGGTTTGATCACCACTGTGCAGCCGGCGGCCAGCGCCGGCGCGACCTTGCGCGTGATCATGGCGTTCGGGAAATTCCACGGCGTGATGATGCCGCAGATGCCGACCGCCTCCTTCAGCACCACGATGCGGCGATCGGGTGTCGGCGAGGGGATCGTGTGCCCGCCGATGCGGCGCGCCTCTTCCGCGAACCATTTGACGAAGGACGCACCATAGCGGATCTCGCCGCGTGCCTCGTCGAGCGGCTTGCCCTGCTCCAGCGTGAGGATCTGCGCCAGGTTCTCCTGGTTGTCGAGCATGAGCCTGTGCCATGCCTCAAGAAGGGCGGCACGCTCGGCATGGGTCTTCTTTTTCCACGGTCCGAAGGCGCGCCCGGCGGCTTCGATCGCGGCCCGAGTTTCGGCCCGCTCCATGTCGGGCACGGTGCCGATCGTTTCCTGCGTGGCCGGGTTCACCACGCCGACGGTCCGGCCGCACGCCGCTCCCGTCCACCGTCCGTCGATCAATCCGGCCTGGACCAGCAGGCCGCAATAAGTGTTGCTCGTCACGTCCATGTCTCCGTCTTGTCAGTCGAGCGCCGCCAGAACCGCGGCGGTGATGGCATCGGTCTTGTGACGTCCCGGAACGACGCCGACGCCTTGCGCGGTCGTTCTTTCGATGGCGGCCATGATCCGCCGCGCGCCGTCGTGCTCGCCCAGATGGTCGAGCATCATCGCGCCCGACCAGATCGCGGCGATGGGGTTGGCGATGCCGAGATGGGCGATGTCCGGCGCCGAACCATGCACCGGCTCGAACATCGACGGCGCCGTGCCGTCGGGATTGATGTTGGCTGAAGCGGCGAAACCCAGCCCGCCCTGGATGGCCGCGCCGAGGTCGGTGAGGATGTCACCGAACAGGTTTGAAGCGACCACGACGTCGAGGCTTTCGGGCGCCATCACCATGCGCGCCGCCATGGCGTCGATATGATAGCTTGTCACCTCAACATCGGGATATTCGGCTGATAGAAGCCGGGTGATCTCGTCCCAAAACACCATCGAATATTTCTGCGCGTTGGACTTGGTGACGGAGGCGAGCTTGCCGCGGCGCGTCCGTGCCTGCTCGAAGCTGAAACGCAGGACGCGCTCGACGCCGGCGCGGGTGAAGATCGACGTCTCCACCGCCACCTCGTCGAGGGTGCCCTGATGCACGCGCCCGCCGGCGCCGGAATATTCGCCTTCGGTGTTTTCGCGGATGCAGAGGATGTCGAAATTTTCCGCCCGCAGCGGCCCTTGCACGCCCAGCAGCAGGCGATGCGGGCGCACATTGGCATATTGCACGAACGCCTTGCGGATCGGCAGCAACAGCCCGTGCAGCGACACCGCGTCCGGCACCTCGGCCGGCCAGCCGACGGCTCCCAGCAGGATGGCGTCGAAGCCACGCAGCGTCTCGATGCCATCTGCGGGCATCATCGCGCCGGTTTCCTTGTAGAAGGCGCAGGACCAGGGAAAGGTCTTGCCTTCGAGGCGAAAACCGCGGGCCGCCGCCTTTTCCAGAACCGCCCAGGCAGCCTCGGTCACGCCGGCCCCGATGCCGTCGCCGGGAATGAGGGCGATCGAATAGGTCTTCATTTCATTCGTCCTTCCAGAAACACTGACAACCGAAACCGAGCTGGATCGCTATGCGACCGGAGCAAGCCGCCTGATGGCAGGCGATCCGGGGATCAGCTCCTGATCGGAGGGGAGAATCCGGCTCCGATCCCGCCTGCGGTTCGAAATCCATCACGCGCTCTACGTGCCTGCTGCCTCCAGCTTGGCAGGCGAGATCCATCCTTCCAGCCATGCCGTGTGGAAATCCCCTAGCCTCACCTCGGCGTCGGCGGCGAGCGCGCGGTGCAGCGGCGCCGTCGTGTGAATGCCTTCGACCTTGAGATCGCCGAGCGCGGCCTGCAGGGCGCTGATAGCTTCATGTCGATCCGGCGCCCACACGATCAGCTTGCCGACGAGCGAGTCGTAAAAAGGCGCCACCCGATAGCCTTCGAAGAGCAGCGTGTCGAAACGCGTATTCACGCCTTGCGGCGCGGCATAGGCCGTCACCAGCCCCGGCGACGGCATGAACATCCTGGCCGGATTTTCGGCGTTGATACGCACCTCGATGGCGTGGCCACGCCGGCCGATATCCTTCTGGCTGAACCAGAGCCGTTCGCCGCCTGCGATCCTGAGCTGCGCCTGGACGAGATCGATGCCGGTGATCGCTTCGGTGACGGGATGCTCCACCTGGATGCGAGTGTTCATCTCGATGAAGAAGAACTCCTGCGTGTCGCCGTCATAGAGATATTCGAGCGTGCCGGCATTGCGATAGTTGACGCGCCTGGCGAGCGCCACGGCGGATGAGCAGAGCGCCTCGCGCACGGCTTCCGGCAGCATGGCGGCCGGCGCCTCCTCCCACACTTTCTGCCGCTTGCGCTGTAGCGAGCACTCGCGCTCGAACAGATGCACGACGTCGCTGCCGTCGCCGAGCACCTGCACCTCGATATGGCGGGCGCGCTGGATGTAGCGTTCCATGTAGAGGCCGTCGTCGCCGAAGGCCGCGCGCGCTTCAGCCATGGCCTGCGGCACCAGCTTCTCCAGCGCCGCCTCGTCCTCGACCACGCGGATGCCGCGGCCGCCGCCGCCGGCGCTGGCCTTGATCATGACCGGGTAGCCGATACGGGCGGCCTGCCGGCGTGCGTCGTCAAGGTCGCCGATGCGCCCCTCGCTGCCCGCGACGACCGGAACGCCGGCCGCTATCGCCTCCGAACGCGCCATGGCCTTGTCGCCCATCTTGGCGATTGTCGCTGCATCCGGCCCGACGAAAATGATGCCGGCGGCCTCGACGGCGGCGACGAAGCGCGGATTCTCGGACAGGAAGCCGTAGCCCGGATGCACCGCATCCGCGCCGCTTGCCTTGATCGCCGTCAGGATGGCCTCGACATCGAGATAGGACTTCGCCGCCTGCGGCGGTCCGATGACGACCACCTCGTCGGCCATGCGGCAGGCAAGCGAGTCCGTGTCGGCCTCGCTCGCCGCCTGAATGGTGCGAATGCCGAGCGCTTTCGCCGCGCGGATGATGCGGACGGCGATCTCGCCGCGATTGGCGATGAAAAGCGATGATATGGCCACCGGCGCTACTCCAACTCGACGATCGCCTGATCCGCGTCGACAGCCTCGCCGTCCTCGACCAGGAAGCGCAGGAGCGTGCCGGACGCGTCGGCCTCGACGGGGAAGAAGGACTTCATCGCCTCGACGAGGCCCACTGTCTCGCCGACCGCGACGGTGTCTCCCTCCTGCTTGAAAGGCGCCTCGTCGGGCGAGGGCTTCCGGAAGAAGATGCCGGGAAGGGGCGCCGGAATATGCTTTGCCATTGGATCGTTCCCTCTTTTTCTCAGGCTTGCACGAGATTGGCGAACACGCAGCGCTCCGCGATCTGCGTAGCGATCAGTTGCGCTTCCTTTACGCTGATCAGCTGGAAATGCAGATGCTCGCCGGGCTTGGCCTGGCCGAGCTTCCAGAAGGCTGCTGACGGCACCGTGTAGGGGTTGATAAACCCGCCCATCGACGGGCCGTCATTGACCAGGACGATCGGCGTTTGCCCGGCAAGGTTGATCGCCCCCATGGGATAGCCATGATCGATGATGTTCGACGGCAGTGATCCATGCTCCTTCGGCTTGTCATAGGCCTTCTTCGCAAAGGTCCATTCAGGCCCTTCGAGACGGAAGCCGGTGCGGTCCGATTTTGCCGAAAGAACCCATGCCGAGGTCAGGAAACGTTCCTGGCCGGCCGCGTCGATCCAGTCATCGTTGGGGCCGGCGCAAACCTCGATGGTCCAGTTGCGGTCGGTGCGGATTTCCGGACGCAACGCCTCCGGCACGAGCATTCCCGGTGTGCCTTTTGCGGCCGCGACCGGCAGTTCCTGTCCCGGCTGGATCGAATGACCGTCGATGCCGCCGACGCCGGCCTTATTGAAGGTGGACCGCGAGCCGAGCATCTGCGGATTGTCGAAGCCGCCGGCAATCGCGACATAGGCGCGCGCGCCGATGCGGGCCGCGCCCAGCGCCAGCGTCTGGCCGGCCTTCACGACGAACGAGCGCCACATCGGCAACGCTTCGCCATCGAGCGTCGGGCGCATGTCGGCGCCCGTCACGGCAATCACCGTGTCGGCGCCGAACTCAAGCGTGGGGCCTAGGAACTGGCATTCGAGCCCGGCCAACCCCGGCTGATTGCCGACCAGGACATTGGCCATGCGGAAGGACCAGCTATCCATCGGCCCCGACGGCGGGAAGCCCTGGTTCCAATAGCCTATGCGGCCGGGATAATCCTGGATCGAGGTTTCGAGACCGGCTTTGCGAACCTTGATCATGCCGATGCCTCCACCGTTGCCACGCGCTCCACCTTCGCGACCCAGTCGTTGTAGCTGCGCACCACGAACTTCTGGTACTCGACAACCGCGTACTCGTAGCGCTCCTCCTTCACCGCAGCTTCGGCGGCGTCGTATTCCTCGCGCGTCACCGGCACGAACTTGATGCGGTCGCCGGGGCGGAAGAGGCACAGGCTTCCTTCGAAAGCCGGGCGCCGCCCGGTTGGATCCCAGATCGGAACCGGCGTGCGGGCAAAGATCTGGTAGCCGCCGGGCGTCGCGACCGGGTAGATCGAGTTCGCGGCGCCGCCGAGCCCGATCGCGCCCTGCGGCGTGTGCGTGCGCGGCGGATTGTATTTCGGTGCTGTAAGACGCGCGCGCGGATCGAGAGGCATCAGAAACGGCAGCCCAGGCCAGAAGCCGAGCGAGGCGACCCAGTATTCCGAGGAGGAATGGAGGCGGACCAGGTGGTTCACGTCCTCGAGGCCGTTTTCACGCACCAGCAACTCGGGATCCGGCACCTTCTTGGCGATCTTGGCGCAATAGTCGTCGACGCAGGCCTTCGTCCACGGATCGAGATAGAGAGCCGGCAAATAGAAAATACGGCTTGCGAGTTCGATGTCCTGCGAGGGGCCAAGCGAGGTGGCAAGGCGCGAGAATTCGCGCACCACATCGTCATAGCCGATCCGCGTCGGCTCGTAATGGACGAGCAGCGAGGCGAAGCAAGGCGCCGTTTCGATGACGCCGGCGACGTTCGCCGCGGCCGCCGCCGTGGCCAGCCCCTGCGCCATGAAATTGAGGTCGAGATTCATCTCGTTGCCGAATTCGATCAGCAGGTATCTGTCGCCGGCTGGCAGGAATTTCGGCCGTTCGTAGATCACGTTCGTCTCCTCGGTGACGTCAGCTCAGTTTTCGTTGGCCTGCCGCGCAGTGTCGTCGAGCGCGCTCCGCAACCGCGTCACCAGGTCCTCAACCTGTTCCTCGGTGATGATCAGCGGCGGGCACAGCGCGACCACGTCGCCGATGGCGCGCACGACCAGCCCATGCTGCTGCGCGGCGGCGAAGGCGCGCGCCCCGGCCTTGCCGGCGGCTGCGAAGGAACGGCGCGTCTTTTTATCCGCCACCAGTTCGACGCCGGCGATCAGACCTGCGCCGCGCACATCTCCCACCAGCGGATGACCGGCAAGCTCCGCCAGGCGCGCCTGGAAGACCCGGCCGACGCGGGCCGCGTTTCCGACGAGGTCGCGCTCCTCGATGATCTTGAGGTTCTCCAGTCCGACGGCGGTCGCCACCGGATGGCCGGAGGCGGTGAAACCATGGCCGAACGTGCCGATCCTGGCCGTGTTGTCAGCGATGGCGTTATAGACCGCCTCGGTGAAGACCACGGCGGCGAGCGGCATGTAGGACGAGGTGATCTGCTTGGAGACGACCATGATGTCCGGCGTGAAGCCGTAGTGCTGACAGCCGAATGTCGTACCGAGACGGCCGAAGCCGCAGATCACCTCGTCGGCGATGAGCAAGATATCGTATTTGCGACACAACGCCTCGATGCCCTGCCAGTAGCCGGTGGGAGGCGGCATCACGCCGCCCGCCGCCATCAGCGGCTCGCCGATGAAGGCGGCGATCGTGTCCGGGCCTTCCTCAAGGATGACCGACTCGGCTTCCGCGATCAGGCGCGCGGCAAAGTCCGCTTCCGTCTCGCCGGGCCCGGCGAAGCGATAGTGGTGCGGGCAGGTCAGGTGCCGAACCGGGATCGCAGGGAGGTCGAAGTCCGTATGATTGTTCGGCAGGCCGGTCAGGCTGCCCGCGGCGACGGTGATGCCGTGATAGGCCTTGTTGCGGGCCAGGAACTTCTTCTTCTTCGGCCGGCCGAGCGCGTTGTTCATGAACCAGACCATCTTGACCACGCTGTCATTGGCCTCGGAGCCGGAGTTGGTGAAGAAGACGCGGGTCAGCGGCGCCGGCGTCATCTCGACGATCTTCTCCGCCAGCCGGATAGATGGCTCATGCGCCTTGTGGCTGAAGGTGTGGTAATAGGGCAGCTTGGCCATCTGCTCGGCCGCCACCTTCACCAGGCGGGGCTCGTCGAAACCGACCGCCACCGACCACAGGCCGGCCAGCCCTTCGATATATTCCTTGCCTGCATCGTCGTAGATGTAGATGCCCTTGCCGCGGTCGACGATGACCGGCCCCTGTCGCTCATGGGCCCGCGCATCCGTGTAGGGATGCAGAGTGGTGGTGACATCCAAATGAGCCAGCGAATTCGAAAGCTGTGTGGCCACGAGTGTAATCCTTCTCTTCAGGCACAGCCGCACAGGCTTGCCTCGCCGCGGGTGATGCCCGCGCGATCCGTTGACATGACGCCGCCTTGGCGTCCGCTTGAAAGTGGAGGCGACGCGGCTATTGCCGTCCGTCTCCGGCCGAGTTCGGCAACCTCACCGTTTCGCCGCGTTGGCGAGCCGGTAGCGGTCGAGCACGACGGCCCCGACCAGCACGATGCCCAGGACGATCATCTGGTAGTTCGAGCCGATGCGCAGCAGGTCCATGCCGTTGGCGAGCACGGTGATGAAGACCACGCCCATGAAGACCCCGGACGGCGTGCCCTCGCCACCTCGGAGCGAGCAGCCGCCGATGACGGCCGCGGCGATCGAGTTGAGCGGGAACTCTCCGCCAAGCATCGGCTCGCCAGAAGACACGCGCGCCGTCAAAAGCCAGCCGGCAAAGGCGGTGATGGTGGCGCACAGCGCGTAGCAGGCGATGAGGTAGCGGTTGATGTTGACGCCCGCCACCACCGCCGAGCGGATGTTCGAGCCGATGGCGTAGATGTAGCGGCCGAAGCGCATGTGGCACACCAGAAGGTAGATCGCGACCACCGCCGGAATGGCGAGGTAGAAAGATACCGGCAGGCCGAGGAAGAAGCCGGAGCCGATGCCGTAGACGAACTCGCGCGGCAGGCCACTGACCTGGAGGCCTTGCGATATGACAAGGGTGACGCCGTGGAAGATCGAGGCCGTCGCCAGCGTCACGATGAAGGCGTTGACCTTCAGGATTGCCACGCCGAAACCGTTTATCGCCCCGCAGACCAGGCCGACCACGAGGGTAGCGAGGAAACCGGCCGCGATGGCGAGGCTGGGCGCGTCGGGATAGGCGATCGAGACGGCGACCATGACCTGCGCCGAGATGATCGAGGTGAGCGCGACCACCGCCCCGACGGAGAGATCGAAGCCGCCGGCAAGCAGCACCAGCATCTGGCCGAAGGCGATCAGCATCAGGAACACGCCCTGCTGCAGCATGTTGAGCATATTAGCCGAGCTCAGGAAGCGCGGATTGCCGATCTGGAACACCACGATGCAGATGACCAGGATGACGGGCAGGGCGCCGAAGGTCAGCAGTTTCGAGACGGCGCTGGCGCCCACCGAAGGAGCTGCGCCCGCCTGGGATCGGATCTGGGTCATTGAAGCTCCTTTTTCGGTGTTTCGCCAAAGGCGTACGCGATCACAATTTCTTCGCTGATCTCGTTACCTTCGAGCTCCGCCGTGCAGACGCCCTCATGCATGACGTAGATGCGATGGGAGAGATGGACGAGTTCCTGCAGGTCGGAACTGATGAGCAGGATCGCCGCGCCGTCGGCGCACAATCCCTGAAGCTGATTGTAGAAATCGAGACGGGCGCCTACATCGATGCCGGCGGTCGGCTCGTCGAAGATGTAGACCTTCCGCTCGCAGCTCAGTGCCCGGCCAAGCACGATCTTCTGCTGATTGCCGCCGGAGAGTTCCTGGACCGGCTTGTTGGGCTCGGCCGGATGCACCTTCAGGCGAGCGAGCAGGTCCCTGACCAGGCCCGCCAGCGCCGAGGTCCGCACGAAGCCGGCGCGCGCCGATCCGGCATGGCCCAGCACCTCGATCGTCATGTTTTCCGAAATCGACCGGTTGAGCGCGAGCGCCTCACCGCGCCGGTCCTGCGGCAGATAGATGAGCCCGCGGTCGAGTAGGCCGGCGGGGGAATGCGAGGCGATCCTTTCGCCGGCGAGCACGATTTCCCCCGCGTCGAGTTCCTGGAGTCCGAAGATCGCGCGCGCCACTTCCGCCTTGCCGCAGCCGACCAGGCCGCCGAGGCCGACGATCTCGCCGGCGCGCAGCGCGAAGGAAATGCCTTTAACTTTCCGCCCGGAGGACAGCCCCCTCACATCCAGAACGGTCTCGCCCGGTGCGCGCGGAATCTCCGGATAGAAATTGGCCATTTCGCGGCCGACCATTTCGGCGATCATCTGCTTGTTCGTGACGTCCGCCAGGCGATGGAAGCCGACGAAGCGTCCGTCGCGCAGGATTGTCACGACGTCGCCGAGCCGACGTATCTCCTCCATGCGGTGGCTGATGTAGAGGATCGCCCAACCCTCGCTCTTCAGCACTTCCACCGTGGCGAACAGATGTTCGGATTCGTCATGGCTGAGCGTCGCCGTCGGTTCGTCGAGGATCAGGGCGCCCGGCTTGCCCCCCAACGCGCGAACGATTTCCAACAACTGCTGTTCCGCCCGCGTCAGCGTGTCGACGCGGGCGTCGGGATCGATGGAGACGCCGAGCTTTCGCATTGCCTCCATCATGTCCTCGCGCATGGCCGCCTTGTCGAGAAGGCCGCCACGGGTCTTCTCACGGCCCAATGCATAGTTTTCGGCCGCCGTCAGTGAGGGCGCAAGCCCGAAGTCCTGGAGAACGGTGTTGACGCCGCTCTCGCGCGCATCGAGCGGCGTCAGGCTCGGGTTGGCGCGGCCGGCCAGGACGAGTTCTCCCTCGTCCAGCCGGTTCGTTCCGGTCAGCAGGGAAACGAGCGTCGACTTGCCCGCCCCGTTCTCGCCGAGCAGCATATGCACCTCGCCGGCCCGCAGCGTGAGGCTGACGTTCTTCAGCGCCGCAAAGCTGCCGTAGAATTTCGACGCGCCGGACAGCGAGGCGAACACCCCGCCGTCCTTGATGCCGGCTGCGGTGATCATTTCTTCGTCGCTGCGATGGAGAACTCGACCTTGTAGCCTGCAGGCGCGAACATGTCGTTCTTGTTGAACGACTTGATCGTTTCGGCCGTCACCATCTCCGGCTTCGGGCCGGCGCGCTTGGCCGGCAGCTTCTGGCCTTCGAGCAGGCGCAGCGCCATGTCGACCGCGAGCCGTCCTTGCAGAACGGTGAAATCGGTCGGCGAGGCCTTGGACGCGCCGGCGGCGATGTCGTCGTAGACCGGAGGAATGATGTCGAACGCGGCGACGTCGACCTTGCCGCCGAGATTGGCGTTGCGGACCGCGACCGCCGCTGCCTGCCCGGCGATGTCCACGCCGACCAACCAGTTCAGGTTGTCGTAGGTCTGCAAGGCGTTGTTGATCATATCGAGTTGGATGTTCAGCCCGGTATCGCCACGCCGCGTTACCGCAACGTCGACCTTCGAACCCTTGATGGCATCGTTGAAACCGCGCACGGCGTCATCCGACCAGCCCGCGCCTTGGGGACCGGGGAAGAAGCCGACGACAGTGGGGTTACCGCCGGACTGCTCAACGATGTATTTTCCGGTTTCATGGGCCAGGTCGTAGAAGCTGACGAGCGCGTGGCCCGAAACGCTGGGTTCATTGACGCCGTTGACGAAGTCGATGACCGGAATGCCGGCATCCGTCGCCTTCTTGACAAGCGGCCCGACGCCATCGGCGCTGATCGCGCCCAGGATGATGCCGTCGAACTTCTGCGCGATGCAGTTGTCCATCTGGCTGAGCTGGGTGGAGAGGTTCGTATAGCCGCCGGCCTCGTACAGCGTCATTGCCGTGCCGGTGCGGTGGATCTCGTCGGCGATGCCGTAGTTCGCGGCCACCCAGTAGCTGTCCTTGAGGTGAGGAAACAACACGCAGATATTCCAGGGCTTGGTGACCTCCTCCTTCTTCAGCAACTGCCAATCGGCATCGGTCTTCTTGTCGCCGTCGACAAGCTGCACCTGGAAGCTGGACGGGCCATCTTCGCTATGGGCCACGCCGACGAAAGCGACGCCTGCCATGAGCGCGAACATACCGCTCAGAATAATCTTCCTCATGTTCCAATCCTCTGTGGGTTCGTTTTTCTTTTTTCGGGGTTCCGCCCCGAACGGTTCACCGTTGCACGGCATCGAGTACGCGGCGCATGGCTGCCGCGACGTCCCGCGCATTGGGCGGGTCGGAATGAATGCAGACAGTCTGGAAGGAGATGTCGAGGACGGTGCCGTCCACCGCCTCCACCTTCCGTTCACGCAGGGCGCGCTCCAGACGCGCGGCCGCCTTCGCTATATCGACCGCGGAATGGCTGCGCGGAATGATCAGCTCTCCCGCGGCGCTGTAAGTCAGGTCGGCAAAGAATTCGCCGACGAACTGGGCGCCGACGGCCGTGGCGGCTTGTTCGTGCAGGGTTCCCGCCATGCCGAAAAGCGGCAGGTCGAATGTTTTTGCCGCCTCGGCCATCGCCGTCGCAAGCGCAATGTCGCGGGCGGCCATACCGTAGATGGTGCCGTGCGGCTTGACATGGTTGAGGCTCGTCCCGGCCGCCCGCGCGAAGCCGGCGAGCGCGCCTATCTGGTAGATGAAGGCGGAGCGCAACTCGTCCGGCGAAAGGCGCATCTCGCGTCGGCCGAAGCCTTCGCGGTCCGGCAGGGACGGATGCGCTCCTATCCTCTTTCCCTCGCGGAGCGCGAGTTCGACCGTCCGCAGCATGGTCATCGGATCGCCTGCGTGGAAGCCGCAAGCGATGTTTGCGCAATCGACCGAGGGCATGATGCCCGCGTCGTCTCCGAACCGCCAATGGCCGTAGCTTTCGCCCATGTCGCAATTCAGGGAAACAACCATGCCCAGCGTCCATCCCGTCTAGCGTTATAACACCGCACGGATAAGTCTGCCTTTTGATGATTTTGCTGTCAATAGCGCCGTCTAGTGTTATAACAAAAATATCCGAGCTTTGGAGATGGAACTTGAGTCTCGATAACGATGCGCCAATCGGCCTGCAGCAGCCTGACCTCTCGCCGGTGTCGCGAGACATGCTGTACGAGCAGATTTACGAGCGCTTGAAACACAATCTCATGACGGGCCGCTTCGTGCCGGGCCAGAAACTTCCCTTGCGTGGTCTCGCCAAAAGCCTGGGGACGAGTTTGATGCCCGTACGCGATGCGCTTCAAAGGCTGGAAAGCACCGGCTGTGTGGTGTCGCTGCCCAACCGAACGATGATGGTGCCGCAATTCAGCGCCAAGCAACTCCAGGATATCTGCACGCTTCGCACCATATTGGAAGGCGAGACGGCGCAACGGGCGGCCATGATGCGCACGGACCGTGAATTGGAGATACTTGAAGTTCACGTCCAGGAAATCTGCCGCTCGGCGGAGACCGATGACATCGACCTTTTCCTCGAAGCCAACCACCATTTCCACATGCAGGTCGCGGAGATGAGCCGGCTGTCGTTCATCGGAAATCTTCTGGAGCCGCTCTGGATGCATATTGGACCGTCGGTCCGGCAATCCGTCCCCAACGATACCCTGTTTCAGAGCGCCGCGCAGAACCACAAGGACATCTACAACGCCATTGTCGCCCGCGATCCGGAGGCGGCTGTCGTCGCCATCCATCGCGATATCCTCGAAGGATACACGTTCTAGGCAAGTGCCGCGGCGGCTTCAAAGCCGCGGCAGCATCCGGCGTGCTTGGCGGCCGGCAGGGCGAAGGTCAGCCGCCAAATTCAGGTCGGCCGCCTGAGAACGTTCTCCCACCAGTTCGTGGAAATGTGCGGCAGCTCCAACTCCGGCTCCCGCATCAGCATCAGTCCGAGCACCCGGGGCGGCGTGAGCGGCGTCTGCTGCACCCGGCACCCGGTTGCGTTGGCGACGGCACAGGCAATCGCCGCCGGCGGATTCATGATGGGGACCTCGCCAGCGCCCTTGACGCCCAGCGGCCCGATGGAAGGCGCGCCTTCGTAGAGTTCGATCTCGACCGGCAAGGTGTCCTGCGCAAGCGGCACGCGATAGGTTTCGAGGCTGTCTTGGCGAATGCAGCCGTCGTCGCCGATTGTGTGCTCCTCGTGCAGCGCATAGCCGATCCCTTGCGTGACGCCGCCCTGGATCTGCCCGTGGATCGCGCGCGGGTTGAGCGCCCGCCCGACATCCTGCACCACCTTGTAGCTCAGTATGTCGACGTGACCGGTATCCGGGTCCACGGCGACTTCGCAGTCGTGGACGTTGAAGACAGGGATGTCGATGGCGTCGATGAAGTGACCGGCGGCGCAGCCCGGGATTGAAGGCACGCCGGGGTTGGTGAAGGAGCCGGAGCCGACGACAGGCCCCACAGTCCTGTGAAGGTGCTGGACGATCTGGGCGATGGTCATGCCCGATCCTTCCTTGCCTTCGATTTCGACCCGGCCGCTGTGCAGGATGAGCTTGTCCGGCGCGGTTTGCAGCAACGTGCCGGCGGCCTTCAGTATCTTGTCGCGGACGTCCGCTGCGGCGGCGCGGCTGGCCGCGCCGACCGAGACGGTCGTGCGCCCGCCGCCGACGCCGAGATCGAAGCCGGCCGCGTCCGTGTCGGCGGGGCGCACGATGACGTTGTCCGGATGGATGCCGAGTTCGTAGGCGACGATCTGCGGCAGCGCCTGCACCATCGTGCCCTGGCCGAGTTCGACGCCCGCGGTGATGAGGGTCGCGCTGCCGTCGGCATTCAAATTGATCGTCGCCGTCGACGGACCGACGAAGATGAACCAGGTGCCCACCACGGTCGCGCGGCCATAGAGGCGATTGACGGCAAGATGCTTCTTCGAGGGCGAGGCTTCGCGCATTTGCGCCATGCGGTCGAGCATCGGTCCGAGCACGTCGCCTTGGAAGACCTGGCCCGTCGCCCCGAGGTCACCGTCCCCCAACACGTTCTGGCGCCTGAATTCAAGCGGATCCGTGCCTATCGCCTGGCAGATTTCGTCCGTATGCCGCTCCAGCGCGAAGGTGTTGTAGACGCCGTTGCAGGCGCGGAAGGCGCCGTTGGGCGCGGTGTTGGTGTAGACCGCGCGGCTCGCGAGCTTGATGGAGCCGAGCTTATAGTTGCCGCCGAGCGTGTGCGCGGTCATCGTCGTGAGAAAAATCTGCTCGCCGCCATAGGCTCCGCAGTCCATCAGGACCACCGCCTCGCGGCCGGCGATCTCGCCGGCGCGCGTCACCGCCGAACGGATCTTGATCTCGGCGTTTTCGCGGCAGAGGCAGGTCAGCATCTCCTCCTGCCGTGAATAGACCAGCCGCACCGGCTGGCCGGTCTTGCGCGCCAGGATCGCCGCATAGGGTTCGAGCGTGCAGTCGAACTTCTGGCCGAACCCGCCGCCGACCGGAGGCACGGTGACACGCACCTGTGAAGGCGGAACGCCGAGCAGCTTGGACGTCTGGTTGCGGACCGTCCAGGGGACCTGGGTGGATGTCTCTATGTGATAGCGTCCGTCCTCGTAGCTGGCGATCACCGCCCTGGGCTCCAGGGAGACGTGGTTCTGCCGGCCGACCCGGAAGCAGCTTTCCACCACCACGACGTCCTCGCGGGCAAACGCGACGTCGGTGTCGCCGCGCACCACCGAGGCCTCCCAGGCGACGTTGCCGCCGCGCGCGCCGCCCTCGAACAGCACCTCGTAGCTCTTCCAGTCGGGATGGATCAGCGGCGCTCCGGGCGCCAGCGCCTCGGCCATGGTGAGCACCGGCGGCACCGGCTCCAGTTCGACGTCGATGGCACGGACGGCCGCCTGGGCCTGCTCGTAGGTGTCGGCGGCGACCGCCGCGATCTGTTCGCCATGGAAGCGGATGACGCCGGACGCGAACAACGGGTGGTCGGCTATGCCGATGCCGTGCATGCCGGGCGCATCCTCGGCCGACGCAATGGCGCGCACGCCAGGCATCTGCCTGGCTCGCGTGGCGTCGATGCGTACGATACGCGCCGAGGCCAGTTCGGCGCGCAAGATCGCGGCATGCAGCATGCCCGGCAGCGCGCGGTCGACCGTGTAGCGGGTGCGGCCGAGCAGCTTGTCGCGCGCATCGCGGCGCGGCAGGTCCATGGTGACGGTCGAGGGGTCCGGGCGCGCCATCGGTTCAGCTCCGCCTGGCGAGCGCGGCGGCCGCATCGACCAGCCGCTCATATCCGGTGCAGCGGCAGATGTTGCCGGTCAATGCCGCCTTGATCTCGTCCCTGCCGGCATGCGGACGTTCGCGCAGGAAGCCGGTCAGAACCATCAGGATGCCGGGGAAGCACATGCCGCACTGGACCACGTCGTACTCTTCCATGACGTGCTGCAGGGCGGACGGCTCGCCGGTTTCGGCGAGCGACTCCACAGTGCGTATTTCGCATTCCCCCAGCGCGCCGATCGGCGCCAGGCAGGAAACGATCGGCTGGCCGTCGACATGGACCGTGCAGGCGCCGCAGGCGCCTTCCCGGCATACCGACTTGGCGCCGGTCAGGAAGAACTCGTCGCGCAACACGTCGATGAGAGGTGTCATCGGACCACGCGCCGATACGCGCTGTTCGCCGTTGATCGTCAGTGTCGTCGCCATGCCTGCCCTTCGCTCGTCCTCAGGATTGACCGCGCAGGGCGGCGTGGACCGCGCGGCGCACCAGTGCAGGCAAGACCTGCACGCGATACCATCCGGGCGCTTCGATGCCGTCGCGCCCGGTGAAGGCGCCAAGCTCCGCCTCGGCCAACGCTGCCGCCTCCTCGGGGTCGAGCGGATGGCCGACCAGCTTCCTCTCGAGCCCCGACCAGCGCCGCGCCGACGCTTCGACGGAGCCCACCGCGATCCTTGCGTCCTCGACCAGGCCGTTGCGGTCCAGCACCCCCGCAAGGCTCACGATCGCCACGGGATAATCGCCGGCCTTGCGCAGCGGCAGTCTTGCATGGCCGGTCAGAACGGGCCGACGCGGTATCATCACGCCGGTCACCAGCGTTGCCGGATCGAGGTCGCGGCGCATCGCGAGAAAGCGCTCGATCGCCAGGCGCTCTGTTCCCCCGGGCGTGCCGAGCTCAATCTCGGCGTCGAGGCACAGCAGCGCAGGCGGCAGATCGGCGGCCGGGAAATCCCACGTCGACAGATTTCCCCCGACGGTCGCCATCCCCCGTATGGCCGGGTTGGCGGCGCTACCGGCGGCGGTGACGAGGCCATGGCACGGCGCGAGCCCCGCCAGTTGCGCAACCAGCCGGCCATGGGTGACGCAGGCGCCGATCCGGATCCTGTCCGCCGCCACGTCGACGACGTTCAACGCGGCGATGCGGCCCAGGCCGACATAGAAGGGGGCCCGTCTCTCGCGCCTTATCGGCGCGCGCATGATCCAGGTTCCGCCGGCAAACGGCGCGCCCTCTGGGCCATGGTCGGCGAGAGCGGCAAGCGCATCGGCGACCGTGCCGGCCATGAAAAGCTTTTCACCGCTGATGGCCGGCAAGCGTCCCTCCTCCTTCGGCACTGAAACCGAGGTCAAATCCCCCGTCCCTATCGGGACGAAGGACCTTTGGCGACCAGTTTCCATGTCAACGGCAGGATGGCGGCGGCGAGCGCAAGCTTGAGCAGGTCGCCGAGCAGGAACGGAGTCAGCCCCCAAGCCAGGACCGGCTTGTCCCAGCCGACGACCGTGCCGAGCCAGGCAAGGCCGAAAGCATAGATGAGCGCAGTGCCGGCCAGCATGGAAACGATGGTGGTCGATGGCCGGCGGTCCCAGCCCATGCCGGCCAGCGCGCCCGTGACGGCCGCCGCGACGACATAACCGACGAGGTAACCGCCGGTCGGGCCTATCACATAGGCAAGGCCGATACCCTTTTCCGGCGTACCGGCAAACACCGGCAGGCCAGCCGCGCCTTCCAGCATGTAGAGAGCGACCGTGGCCGCGCCAAGCCGCCAGCCATAGACAGTACCGATCATCAGGACGACGAAGGTCTGCATCGTCATGGGAACCGGATAGAACGGGACCTGGAGCTTGGCTGAAGCCCACAGCAGCAACGATCCGCCCACCGCCAGCATGATGTTGCGAATCAGGAGGGCATGGCCGGGAATGACCTGCCGGGCAAGGGTGGGATGGTTGTTCGAATTCATGATCGATCCTCCGCTATGGTTTGGGTTCACAGGTTCAGCGGCTGCCCATGAGCATCCGGTAGCGCACCTGGTCGAAGATGACGGCGAGAATCAGCAGCGAACCGAGCAGGATCATCTGCAGGTAGGATCCGATCTGGGCCATGTTCATGCCGTTCTGCAGCAGCGTGATGAAGAACGCGCCGAGCACCACGTTCTCGACGCGGCCTATGCCGCCGCGCAGGGACACGCCGGCGATCACGCAGGCGGCGATCGATTCCAGCGCGATGGTGCCGCCGAGATTGGTCTCGCCGGACTCGACGCGCGCCGTCATCAGGACGCCCGCGATCGAGGCGAGCAGCGCGCATGCGACATAGGCGAGGAACAGCGTGCGCCTCGTGTGGACGCCGGACAGGTTGGCGGCCTTGAGATTGCCGCCGACTGCATAGAGATGGGCGCCGAAGCGGGTGCGGTTCATCAGCAGCCAGATGATGGCGATCGCGGCGAGCGCGAACAGGACGGGCACCGGGACGCCGAAGATCCTGCCGAAACCGAAGAAATTGCCGAATTCGAAGGGAAGACCCGAAACCGGAACGCCTCCGGTCAGGAACAGGGCGATGCCCGCGCCGACGGACTGGACGCCGAGTGTCATGATAAAGGGCGAAACGCCGAACTGGGCGACACCCAGCCCGTTCAAGGCGCCGATCAGCAACGCCGACCCGAAACCGGCGAGTGCGCCGAGCAGGATCGCGACCCAGACCATGTCCGGCATCCACGCGGCCAGCGCGACCATGGCCATGGCCGATACGACGGAGGTCACGGCGATCGCGGTCCCGACCGCCAGGTCGAAGCCGCCGGATATCAGCACCAGCATCTGCCCAAGCGACACCAGGACGAGATAGACGGACTGCCTGGCGACATTGGTGAGGTTCTGCACCGACAGAAACTGCGTCGACACCAGCGCGAAGACGATCAGCGCCGCGGCCAGGAAGAACGGCAGCACCCCCAGCCTGAGGAACAATGCCTTCAGCAGGCCGGCGAGGCCGACAGTCTTGCTCCCGGACTGGTCCGTCATGGCTCGGTCGCTCCCTGAAACGGTCATGCCGAATCCCTCGCGTCGGTGAAGAAGTGCTTAAGCACGTTCTCCTCGGTTATCGATGGCCCTTCCAGCTCCGCCGAGATGCGTCCCTGCGAGAACACCAGCAGGCGATGGGCGAGGTTCATCACTTCGGGCAGGTCAGACGATATCAGGACGACAGCCTTGCCCGCCTCCGCCATTTCCTTGATGAGCCGGTAGAGCGCCGCCCGTGTCCCCATGTCGACGCCGACCGTCGGTTCATCGAGTATGTAGACGTCGCGTTCCTGCCCAAAGCCCTTGCCGAACAGTACCTTTTGCTGGTTGCCGCCGGACAGGTTGACCACGGCGCGCTTCATGTAAGCCTGGGAAACGTCGATGCGCTGGCCGATCTCGGAGGAGAGCTGCCGGATGCGTCCGGGCGAAACGAAGCCGAAAGGACGCGATACATCGGGACGGTCGAGCAGCGAGAGGGCGATGTTGTCGCGCGCCGAGGCCGTCAGTTGGAGGCCCTCGTTCTTGCGGTCCGGAGAAAGGTAGAAAATGCCGTCGCGCAACAGCTTGCGGGTCGGCAGCCCGGTGACGTCGCGCCCCTTGATGCTGACTTCTCCGGCGATGAGCGGCTGCAGGCCCAGCGCGCCGCGCCATACGCGCGACTTGCCGCTGCCGACCAGGCCGGCGACACCCAGCACCTCTCCCGCCCGGACCTCGATAGATGCGCCGCGTACACCCCAGGTCTGCACGTTTCGCAGCGACATTACGGTCGCGCCATCGGGCCTGCGGGCTATGTCCGGATAGATTTGGTCGATCGAGCGGCCAGTCATCAGTTCGACCAATTCACGCTCGCTGGTGCCGCGCGCCGCGACCGTGCCGATCAGCCGGCCGTCCCGCAGCACGCTGATGCGATCGGCGATCTGGGCGAATTCCTGGATGCGATGCGAGATGTAGACGATGCCGACGCCATCCGCCTTCGCCTTGATGATGAAGTCGAAGAGCTTGCGCGTCTCTTTTTCCGTCAGCGATGCGGTCGGCTCGTCGAGGATAAGCACGCGCGCTCTTGCCAGGAACGCCTTGCCGATCTCGACCATCTGCTGCTGGGCGCGCGAAAGGTCGGATACGCGCCGGTTGATGTCGATGTCGAAACCAAGGTCGCCGAAAACCCTGCGCGCCCCTTCGCGCATCGCGCCGCGATCGATGAACGCGCCCGAGCGCGGTTCGCGGCCGAGATACATGTTTTCGAAGACGCGCAGCGTGGAGACGAGCGAGAATTCCTGGAAAACAGTGCCGACGCCACGCGCCGCGGCATCGTGGACGGAGTTCAGCTCCACCTCGGCGCCGTCGATGCGCAAGGTTCCGGAGGTCTGCCTGAACACGCCCGACAGGATCGAGATCAGCGTCGACTTGCCGGCGCCATTCTCGCCGAACAGCACATGGACTTCGCCGGGCTCAAGGCGGAAATCGACGCCCGAAAGCGCTTTCACGCCCGCGAATTCCTTGGTGATGCCGGTCATTTCGACCAATGGCGCCATTTGCCGGATCCCACTCCTCTTGAAGGGCGCGCCGGTTCCCTTGCGGGGCCGGCGCGCAGCGATGATGCTAGTTGACCTTGAAGACCGGCTTGTAGTTATCCGGCGGCAGGATCGTGTCGTGCTCGACCGAGTTCACGTTGCTGGGGTCGACGACGAAGATCTTCGGGCCTACGTGCTTGACGTAATCCTTGCCTTCCAGGATGCGCACGGCCTGGTCGATGGCGATGCGGCCTTGGACGACCATGGAGTCGGCCGGCGCGGCGAGGATGAAGCCGCGCTTGATCCCCTCAAAGACGCCGGGCGTCATGTAGAAGGCCAAGAGATCGACCTTGCCCTGCAGGTCGCGCTCGCGGATCAGGCCCTGCGCCGCCTCCGCGGTCACGGCGGTACCGACGACATAGCGCATGTCCGGATTGGCCTGCAGCTCGTCCTCGACCAGCTTGAGCTGTACTTCCTTGCCGGTGTCTCCATATTTGGGCTCCAGCACCTTCAGGGCCGTGCCCTTTACCGCGTCGAGGAAACCCTTGTTGGCGGCTTCGACCCAGCCGGCGCCGGCGGGACCGGGGAACCAGCCCACCTTGACCTCGTCGCTGCCCGCGGGATGCTTCTTGGCCAGGTATTCGCCCGCCGAATGACCCATCGTGTAGAAGGAGACCAGCGACTTGGCGGAGACTTCCGGCGAGGAAATCCCGTTGATGACGTCGATCACCGGAATGTTCTTCTTGCGGATTTCGGCCACCAGATTGTTCAGGCCATCGAAGGAGATGGCGCCGATGACCACGGCCTGGGCGCCGTTGGCCACGCAGTCCTCGATCTGGGATATCTGCGTGTTGAGTTCGGTATAGCCGCCGGCGTCGAGCAGGTTCATCGACACGCCGAGGCGCTTGGCTTCTTCTGCCACGCCGTAGTCGACGCCGAGCCAGTAGGCGTCCTTCATATGCGGAAAGGAGACACAGATCTTCCAAGGCTTGCTGGCCTTGTCGAGCGGCACGTAAGACACGTCCACCGACTTTCCATCAGCCGTGAAAGGTGGCTCGATCTTGGCCGCGTCATAAGGAAACCAATCCTTCGCATGTGCCGTTCCGGCAAAGGCGACCATGGACCCTGCAATCAGTAATCTTGCTATTTTCATCTGATCATTCCCCATTTTCTAGTTGAAATGCGCTATCGAAAGCCACCCCGGCGCCGCGCTTCGGCGCTAGTGGAGCGCCTCACGAATTCTGTTGAGCAATGCGGCGCGGTCGGCCCGCGCCTGCAATGCCGCCGCCATATCCACCTTGAGGAAGCGCGTCGGTGTGTTGGGCTGCAACTGGCCAATCAGGTCCATATCCGCAGACACCACCGTGCCGACCATGAAGTAGCCGCCGCCGGAAACAGCGTCGCGGTGCAGGATGATCGGTTCGGTGCCGCCTGGAACCTGGATGGAGCCATAAGGATAACAACTATCGACGATGTTGGACGGGTCCGACCCGGCGCCGAAGGGCTGTTCACGTTCGACGAAGCCAAGCCGCGAGCCGCCGCGGAATCGATACCCCATGCGGTCCGCTTCCGGCGCGACCTTCCAGATGTCTTCAAAGAAGCTGCGGTGCGAGTCCTCGACGATGCGGTGCCAGTAGAGGCCGGGCAACACCCGCAGCTCCGCCGGCATGCCGGGGCGACGGCGCAGGCCATCGGGCAGGCTTTTGCCTTCGCGCGCGGCCGCGGTCTTGCCGACCGGGAGTTCATCGCCTTTTGCGATCGGGCGGCCCTTGAAGCCGCCGAGGGCCCCAATTGGATAGGTCGAGCGACTGCCCAAGGCCTGCGGGACATCGATGCCGCCCGCGACGGCGATGTAGATGCGCGCGCCGGCCTCGAGGAAGCCGAAGCTCAGCACCTGGCCGGCCTTGACGCGCAGGGCGGTCCAGGACGGCTGCTCCTGGCCGTCGAGCTTGATGGGCATGTCGGCGCCGGTGACAGCGACGAGCGCGTCGGCGGTGAACTCCAGTTCCGGGCCGATGAAAACCGCTTCGAGGCCGGCCGCACCCTCGTCGTTGCCGACCAGCAGGTTGGCCGCGCGCAGCGCCAGATTGTCCATCGCGCCGCCGATCGGGATGCCGAGATGGAAATAGCCCGGCCGGCCGAGATCCTGCACGGTGGTGGACAACCCCGAATTGAGAACCCTAGCGGTCATTGAGCTTGTCCTCCAGGCTGCGGTTGTAGGCGTCCATATCCTTAGTAAATTCGCGCAGATCGAACGTCACGTCGCGCATTCGCGGCGCGAACCGCCCCGCGTCGACATCGGCGACGGTGGCGTCGTATTCGTCGCGCCCCACGGGCTTGAACTTGACGATGTCGCCCGGGCGGAAGAACACCATGAAATCGCGCAGGTAGCTGGTCGTCTGGGTCGGATCGTAGATCGGCATCGGGGTGATGCCGAACATCTGGTAGCCGCCGGCGCCGCGCACGGAATAGATGCATCCGAAACAACCGCCATGGCCGACGGTGAGGCGGGGCGTGTCCGTGCGGGGGCGCAGGTACTTCGGCACCTGGATCTGCCGATGACGATCGACCATCTGGTACATGAAGGGCAGGCCGGCGACGAAACCGACCATCGACACGAACCAGGGCGAGCCGCTATGCGCGGCGACGAAGGCATCGACGCCGTCCAGGCCGTTGATGCGCGCCGCGTATTCGATGTCCGTGGTGGACGGATCCTGATGCCGCTCGCGGAAGCGCATCAGCGTCTCGTGCGTCCATGGATCCTGGTAGAGCACCGGAATTTCCACGACGCGTGTGCCGATCACCGGATCGGCCTTCTCCGCATCCCGCTCGATGGCCTTGACCTCGCGCAGCATGTCGTCGGGAGAGATGACGTCCGGATCGAACTTCACCTGGAACGAGGCGTTGGCCGGGCAGATCTCGGTCACGCCCGCGATCTTGCTTTCGCGGATCGCTGTGGTCATCGAGAGGCTCTTGAAGAAAGCCTCGAGCGACATGCTCTCGTCGCATTCGACGAACAGGTGCTCGTCGCCACCGAATGTGTAGCGGTTCATCGCGCCATCTCCTTGCTGCCTTGCGCGGGCGCAAAGGCGGTCTGAAGCCAATGTTCCAGGAAACGTGTGTGGTAGCGGCTTGCCGCTACGTCAGGATCGGCGGCGAGCGCCTGGTGCAGCGGCACGGTCGTGGGAATGCCGACGATCTTCAATCCGGCCAGCGCGCCGCGCAGCCTTTCGAGGCAATCGGCCCTGTCCTTGCCTTGGACGATAAGCTTGCCGAGCAGGGAGTCGTAGAATGGCGAGACCTCATAGCCGGCATAAAGCAGCGTATCGAAGCGGATACCCTCGCCTTGCGGCACCTGCAGTTGGTGGATGGGACCTGGCGCAGGCATGAAATCGCGGAAGGGGTCCTCCGCGTTGATCCGGCATTCGATGGCATGGCCGGACACGCGCACGTCCGCCTGCCGGATGGAAAGCGGCTCGCCGCCCGCGATACGCAGCATCTCCTGGACGAGATCGATGCCGGTGATCATCTCGGTGACCGGATGCTCGACCTGGATGCGGGTGTTGACCTCGATGAAGTAGAATTCCTCGCTGGCGTCGTCGTAGAGATATTCGACCGTGCCGGCGCCGCGGTATGACACGGCCTTGGCCAGGGCGACGGCGCTGGCGCATAGCTTTTCGCGCACATGCGCTTTCAGCGTGACCGAAGGCGCCTCTTCCCAGACCTTCTGCCTGCGCCGCTGAAGCGAACATTCGCGCTCGAAGCAATGCACGACATTCTGGCCGTCGCCGAGGATTTGTACTTCGACATGGCGCGCCCGCTCGATCACCTTCTCGATATAGAGGCCGCCATCGCCGAAGGCGGCCGCCGCCTCGGCCGATGCCTGCGGGAACTGGCGTTCGAATTCCTCCATCGAGGCGACGATGCGTATCCCGCGGCCGCCGCCGCCCGCCGCAGCCTTGATCATCAAGGGGAAGCCGATGCCGGCGGCGATGCCACGCGCTTCCTCGACGTCGGCAACGCGCCCAGCGCTGCCCGGCACCGTTGGAACGCCGGCCTCGGCGGCCACCCGACGCGCCGCGACCTTGTCTCCAAGAAGGCGGATCGCCTCCGCCGAGGGACCGACGAACGCCATGCCTGCCGCTGTCACTGCATCGGCGAAGTCGGCGTTTTCCGACAGGAAGCCGTAGCCGGGATGGACGGCGTCGACATTCGCGGTTTTTGCCGCCGCCATGACGGCGTCGATATTGAGATAGGACTTGCGGGCCGCCGGCGGGCCTATGTCGATCGCTTCGTCGGCCAGCCTGACCGCGAGTGAATTCGCATCCGCCTGGCTGTAGACCTGCACGGTACGCATCCCCAGAGCCTTCGCGGCGCGATTGATGCGCACGGCGATCTCGCCGCGATTGGCAATGAGCAGCGAGCGGATGGTCACTGTTCGACCTCCGCCAGTACCTGTCCGGCCATCACGGCATCGCCATCCTCGGCGAGGAAGGTGACGGCCTGTCCGTCCACGCCGGCCTGGATCTCGTGGAAGGATTTCATCACCTCGATCAGCCCGATCACGTCGGAAGCGGCCACCGCGTCTCCATCCTGCTTGAAAGCCGGGCTGTCGGGCGCGGGCTTGCGGTAGAACGTGCCCGGAAGCGGTGACCTGATTTCTGCCTTGCTCATCTTCTTCGCCTCTCCCTTGACTGCGCGCCTAAAGCTGGATTTCCGACAGTGGCGCGATCCGGATCCCATGCGCAATCAATTCGCCGCGCATCCTGTGGACCATCTCGGCGGCGCCGGGCGTGTCGGAGTGAAAGCAGATCGATTCGAACTCGATATCGATCCTGTCGCCTTCCACCGTGCTCACCTTGTTCTCCAGGCAGGCGCGGAGCACCTTGTCCGCCACGACCTGCGGGTCGAGTTTCTGGGCCCGCCGGGTGAAGACAATGGAGCCGCTGTTGTCGTAATCGCGATCGGCGTAGAACTCTCTCGCCACAGGCTGGCCGGCCTCCTTGGCGATGCGGTAGGTTTCGGAAGAGCCCATGCACAGCAACACCGCGTCGGGGGCGATCATGCGCATCGCCTGCACGAGGGAGCGCGACAGCGGCTCGCTCGCGGCGATGTCCATATACATCGCTCCGTGGGGCTTGATGTGCTGGATGCGGGCCGCGTAGCGCCGTGCGAATTCGCGCAGCGCCCCTACCTGGTAGACGATGTCGTTGACGACCTCCTCGCTACTGGCCCCGATGCGACGACGTCCGAAGCCCTGGAGGTCGCGATAGCCGGGATGGGCGCCGATGCCGACACCGCGCTCGGCGGCGAGGCGCACCGTGAGGTCCATGAGGTTGGGATCGCCGGCATGGAAGCCGGTGGCGATATTGGCCGAGCTGATGAACTCGAGCAGTTGGCGGTCGTCGGCATCGGCAAGGCGCCACTGGCCGAAACCTTCTCCCATATCGCAGTTGATATCGACGATAGAGATCGCCACGCTGCTCCCCTACTTTTGTTCCCAGGCTGTTGGCCAGCCATTTGAAGGCATGCTAACGCAGCGTTCTAACATTGAATAATTCAATTAGCAGAAAAGCTAATTCTGTTTTTTAGATACGATGTCGAGTCTCCGAAGCGACGGATTCCCGGGAAACTGGCGGTATATGGTACAGCGGCAAGCCGCGGCATTATGGTCTTGCGACTTGGTCGTATTGCCTTTTCAGATTCTGGATGCGACCTTCATCCGGAAAATGGATACCCAGAAATGATCCCGACCATTCGCCAGATCCGCTACTTCGTATCGACAGCGGAGCATGGCCAGATTTCCCAGGCGGCGATCGATCTTTCGATTTCCCAGTCGGCAATCACCACGGCGATCAAGGAACTGGAGAATGCGACGGGCGTGGACCTGTTCACCCGCACGGCGCATGGCATGGAATTGACATCGGCGGGGCGGAAATTCCTCTTCCACGCGTACGAGATACTGAACAAGCTTTCCGAGGCGATGATGGTCAAGGTGCCGTCATTCGATATGGAAGGACAGTTGAATGTCGCGGCCACCTACACGGTCCTGGGCTATTTCCTGCCCCATCACATCGATCGGCTGTCGCGTAGCCATCCCAAGCTGCAGATACAGCTTTTCGAACTGACGCGTGACGCGATCGAGGAAGGCCTTTTGTCCAACCGCTATGACATGGCGGTCATCCTGACGTCCAATAACGTCAATCCCGACCTGTCGACGGAGACGCTGTTGAGCTCGAGGCGCAGGCTTTGGCTTCCTTCCAGGCATCCGCTGCTGTCGCGCGACAGCGTCGGACTGAAGGAGGTCTCCGAAGAGCCTTACATCATGCTCACGATAGACGAAGCCGCGCACACGGCCCTCAGATACTGGAGCCAGACGCCTTATCGTCCGCAGGTAAGGCTAAGGTCGTCCTCGACAGAAGCGGTTCGTTCCATGGTGGCCAACGGTCACGGGGTGGCGATCCTGTCCGACATGGTGCACCGGCCCTGGTCGCTGGAGGGCAAGCGTATCGAGACCATTATCTTGCGGGATCCGGTGCCCTCGATGGACATAGGGCTGGCGTGGCGTCGCAATGTCGAATTCACCCCGGCAATGGATGCCTTCAGGGATTACTTCCGGCGCGTCTTCTCTATCGGGCAGCATGTGCCGGCATAGGCGGAAGCCCGCCCGGGAAGGCGGCGCGGTCTTTCGACGCGCCTTCAGGCCCTCGCCGTTTCCGAAACCGGCGCGATGCGGATGCCGTTCTCCTCGAGCGCATGCCTCACCGCCTGAAGCAGTTCAGGCGCGCCGGGCGTGTCGGAATGAATGCAGATGGACTCGAAGCCGATCTCGATGTCGTCACCCTCGACCGTCAACACCTTGCCTTCCTTGCATGCCCGCACGACCTTCTGCGCGACGGCCTTGTTGTCGAAGCGATCGACCTTTCTGGCGAAAACGATCTTGCCGTCCCGATGATAGTCGCGATCGGCGTAGAACTCCCGCACCACCGGCTGTCCCATCTCTTTCGCGATCCGATAGGTCGCCGATGCACCCATGCAATAGATAAAGGCGTCCGGGGCGATCATGCGCATCAGGTCGACGAACGCGCGCGACAGCGGCTCGTTGTCCGCCAGTTCCATGTAGAGGGCGCCATGTGGCTTGACATGTTGAAGGCCGCCGCCGTGCCGTCGCGCGAATTCGCGCACAGCGCCTATTTGGTAGACGATGTCGTTGATGAGTTCCTCATTGCTGCCGGCGATGCGCCGACGCCCGAAGCCCTGCAGGTCGCGATAGCCGGGATGGACCCCGATACCGACCTTGTTGGCGACGGCAAGCTGTATGGTCTGGTCTATGAGGTTGGGATCGCCGGCATGGAAGCCCGCCGCGATATTGGCCGAACTGATCAGTGCCATCAGCCGGGCGTCATCGGTCTCGCTCAGTTTCCATTGCCCGAAGCCTTCCCCCATGTCGCAGCTTATATCGATACATGAGATAGCCATGCGCCGTCCTCCTTAGTCTATCTGGACTGGACGTTAGCCCGCGCTTAGGGGCTTGGAAAATTCTATTATCACCGAAGTTATTTCTGAAAAACAGAACAGCACGGCGATCAGGCGAGGACGTAAGTCTTCGAAACGATCCGCCAGCCTTCAGGACCGCGCAGCATCGCCAGATGATCCTTGAACCGCTTGTCATGGACGCGCACACTGACGGCAATCAGCGCGGCGTCGGCGGAAAGTGTCAGAATGTTTTCCAGCCTTTCCTCGCGAGGTTGCGCGACGCTTGCCGGCGACTGGCGCGCGGCGATGATCTCGCGATAGCGATCGAGCGGCAGCATCGTCTCTTTTCCGTCCCGCACCGTGAACAGATTGCAGGACGGATGAAAAAGCGCGTCGAACTTGTCGAGGCTGCATTCGTAGAGGACGTCGAAATACGCTTGCGCTGCGTTTTCCAGTTCCAAGATCGTGCTCATGGACGCGCGCCTTCTGCTATTTGGGGGTGAAGGATCGAGCGATCGCCGCCGGTCGGCTGAAGATCGTAGGGCCTGCTCGACACGAGCGAAGGTCGCGTCGTTTCGATTTCAAGCCAGCGTGCCAAGCGGGGCGCTGCTGCGCGCCAATCGCTGACCGCGCGAAAGTCGATATATTCCAGCACCACGGCCGTCGCGAGGCGGTCGATCCTGGCTTTCCTGCTGCATATCTCGTCGGCCTGGGCTTCCAATCCGGCGATGGCTCTCGCTATCCTTTGATCGTGCTTGGCGACGGACGCCATACTGCGCTCCGGCGGTTGCCGCCGCATCTCCATGGTGCGGGCGACACTTGCCTCCATCAGCCCTACCGCGAGGCTCCATCGCGTCTCGACCGCCCAGTCCGACGGCGGGATCAAGGCCGCTTCAGGGCGCAACGAATGGAGGTAGGCGCAAATTACGCGGCTGTCGAAAAGGGCACGGTCGCCGTCCAGCACCAGCGTCGGTATCTGGCGTAGCGGATTGAGCGCATCCAGGAATCCGGCGGAATAGACATCGATGACCCTGTTCTCGACCTCTGTTGCGAGTTGCAGCGCCGTTGCCCAGGCCAGGCGTCCAAAAGGTGTGTTCGGGCCATTGAGGAGGATCATCTGGTAAGCCGGACTTCGAGTTGGTTTCAAAGACGCTACGAAGTCGGCCCTTGCGCTGTCCAATGGATTCAAAGCTCGCCAGATTATCGAAAATTTCTATGGCGGCCGCAAAGGCATGCCGAAGCGCCGCGAAACAATCACCCCAGCGTCTCCCTGATCGCCGCCGCCAGCCTCTCCACCCCCTCCCGCGTCTGCGCCGCGTCGCACGCCGCATAGCCCAGCACCAGCCCTTGGGTCGGCGCCGTGTTCTGGAAATATTTCGACAGCGGCGAGACGTTGATCGCCCTCTTGGCCGCGGCCTGGCTGACCTTGATGTCGTCGATGCCTGCTTTTAGATAGCCCACCACCTGGATGCCGGCTTCGGCCGGCGACAGCGTGATCTCGTCGCCGAGTTTTTCGGCCATGATGTCGCGGAAAAGCTGGCGGCGCTGGGTGTAGATGCGGCGCATGCGTTTGAGGTGGCGGCTCATGTGGCCTTCGGTGATGAAGTCGGCCAAGGCGGCCTGCAGCAGCAGCGGCGCGAACTGGCCGGTGGTGGAGAGCGCGTTGACGATGCGGCCGGCGAGCTCTTGCGGCAGCACCATGAAGCCGAGGCGCAGCGCGGGGAACAGGAGCTTGGCGAAGGTGCCGACATAGATGACGCGGCCGGCGCGGTCCATGCTCTGGATCGCCGGCACGGGGCGGCCTTGAAAGCGGTATTCGCCGTCGAAATCGTCCTCGATCACCCAGGCATTCGCGGTCTCGGCGATGTCGAGCAGGCGCAGCCGCTCCTCCATGCGCATGGTGATGCCGAGCGGATGCTGGCAGGCCGGCGTCACATAGATGAGGCGGGGCAACGGGTCCGGCGGGTCGAGATACCAGCCGCGCTCCTGGTCGACCGGGATGGGCAGGATTTTTGCGCCGGCCACGGTGAAGGCGGCCTTGGCGCCGTAATAGCCGGGCTCCTCCATCCACACCGTGTCGTCGGGGTCGAGCAAAAGGCGGGCGAGAAGATCGAAGGCGGCCTGCGCGCCGGTGGTGACGACGATCTGCTCGGGCCTGCAGCGCACGCCGCGCGCGGAGAAGAGATAGCCGGCGATCGCGTCCTTCAGCGCCGGGTGGCCGGTGACGTCGTAGGTGCCGAACAGCGTCTCGCCGCCATGGCTGGCGCGGCGCGCCACCAGCCGGCCCCAGACGCCGAAGGGAAAGCTCTGCGCATCCGGCATGCCGGGGTGGAAGGCGACGTGGCCCGGCCTGCCGTGGTGATAGGGCTGGCTGAGCAGTTGCTGGCCGCGCAGCGAGGGCGAACGCAGCGGCACGGGCGGCTCCTCGCGCGGTGACTCGCGCGGGCCTCCGGGCAGGTCGACGATCACCGGGCGCGCGCCCTGGCGGTTGGCGAGATAGCCTTCGGTGACAAGCTGGTCGTAAGCGGCAACGATGGTGTTGCGGCCAAGGCCGAGCTCGGCGGCCAAAGCGCGGGTGGAGGGCAGCTCCGAGCCCGGTGGCAGCGCGCGGCTGCGGATGATGGCGACGAGGCCGTGATAGAGCTGGCGCGACAGATGCTCGGGGCTCGCGCGGCTGACGGCCAGCATGTCGAGGGGGAAGGCCTGGGGCTTGGGG
>NZ_VFTH01000023.1:0-88624 GCF_006439375.1 Mesorhizobium sp. B4-1-1 | reverse complement strand
GTGCCGGCGACGGCGGTGCCGAGATCGGCATTGCCGGCTTCGACGACCGCACCCGTGGTGTCCCCGGTGATCGTCGGCACATCGTTGGTGCCGTGGATATCGAAGATGATGGTCTTGGTATCGGCGTCGCTGTCCTTGTCAGTCAGCGTGTAGTCGAACGATACGCTGATCGTGTTGCCGTCGGTCAGCGCCTGCGTGGCGGGCTTGCTATTATCCAGCACGAAGTTCCAGGTGCCGTTGGCGTTCTGCGTCAGCGTGCCGTAGTCGGCCAGATTGACCGTGTTGCCGCCCAGCGTGGCGGTCGCCGTGCCCCAGATTACCGGGCTCGCCGCTGCCGGGCCATCGGCGCCGAACGTGTTGTTGTAATCGGTCGTGACGTTGCCCCCGACGGCGGTCGTGGCGCCGTCTTCGGTCAGCGTGCCGGCATCCGCATTATGCGCGGCCGGCACGTCGTCGACGATGACGATGCTGATGGTGCCGTCGCCGTGGGTGCCGCCGATGCCGTCGACCGCAACCGCAACGCTGTCGGGCAGCGTGTTGTTGCCGTTGCCGGCAGGATGGGGCTGCGCGCCGTTGAGCGTGTAGCTATAGGCGAACGTGGCCTCCGTGCCCGCTCCCGAGGGCGTCACGCCGGTGACCGTCAGCGTGCCTTCGCCCGTGTTGATGGTCTTGCCGAGCCAGTCGGCCAGCGTGTGGGTCTCGGTGCCGATGGTGACGTCCTTGATGCCGTCGGTGGCCGTGACCTTGAACGTGCCGGTGTCGGTCTCGCTGGTGTCGGCAACCGAGGTCAGGCCGTGTTCGTACACGACGTTGGAAGCGCCATTGGCATTGGCATCATCGCTCGGCGTGACCACGACGGTCGAGCTGTCGTGGGCGCCATTGATCTCGAAGGTGATGGTCTTGGTGTCGGCGTCGCTGTCGTGATCGGTCAGCGTGTAGCCGAGCGAGACGTTGATCGTATCGCCGGTCTCCAGCGCCTGCGTCGCCGGCTTGCTGTTGTCCAGCACGAAGCTCCAGGTGCCGTTGGCGTTCTGCGTCAGCGTGCCGTAGTCGGCCAGGTTGACCGTGTTGCCGCCCAGCGTGGCGGTCGCCGCGCCCCAGCTCACCGGGCTCGCCGCTGCCGGGCCGTCGGCGCCGAACATATTGTTGTAGTCGGTTGTGACGTTGCCCCCGACGGCGGTCGTGGCGCCGTCTTCGGTCAGCGTGCCGGCATCCGCATTGTGCGCAACCGGCACATCGTCGACGATCTTGACCGAGAGCGTGCCGGGCAGCGAGACGTCACCGTCACTGTCGGTGACTGTCACCGTAAAGTTGTCGAAGGTGGAATTGGTACCGGCGCCGTCCGGATGCTGCGCGCTATGCTCCAGCGTGTAGGTGTAGCTCACTTGGCCGGTGGCGGCGTCGTAGCCGTTGATGGTCAGCTTGCCGAGCGGCGTGGTGATGTTGATCGGCGTCGACGCGCTGTTGGCAAGCTCGGCGCCCGAGATCACCTGGCCGTTGATGTTCACCGAGCCGATGCCATCAGGCGAACTGATGGTGAAGGTGCCGGTGTTGTGCTCGGAGGGATCGCCGTCGGAGCCAGGCGCCGCCGCTTCGCCAGAACCTTCCGAGCCGGAGCTCGCCGGCAGGCCCTTTTCATCGACGATAGTGTCGCCGCCGCTGGTCGACGGCGTCAGGTCGAGGATCGTCGGCGTCGAGTCGCGCACCAGGCCCGGGAACAGCTCGCGATGATCAGGCTGGCCGAACGCCAGGTCCGTCGGCGGCAGCAGCGACGTCAGGCCGAAGCCGTCGCCGATCCCACCTGCGGGATGTTCGAAATTTCCGCCCGCGCTGCCCGGCGAGCCGTTGCCGCCGGCCGAGATCGAGCCGTCGGCGCCGAAGGCGACATCGACATGGCTTGCCTCGAGCGCGGCGATCAGGGCCACGCGCGGCACCTCGACGTCGCCGAGGATGAAGGTCGGCACATTCAACGCGGCGTCCTTGATGACGATCTGGGATCCGTCGGGCTGCGTGAGGACGAGATCATGTCCGTCGACTTTGATGTTGTCGATCGACACGCTGGCCGGAAGCTTTACGACGTTGCCGGCCTCGACGTGATATTCATGCGGGACATTCCCTGCCGCTGCGTTTGCCGCCGTTGCGGGAGCGGCGGAAGCAGGGGCCTTGGCATCGGCTGCCGGCTGGTTCGCGGCCGGCGCATCGGCCGTGCCCTGCGCCGGCGCGCCGCTGCCGACATCGACCGGCACCGGCTCACTCGCCGCCTGGCCGGTGGTCGCCTGCGCAACCTGGACACCCGTCGAGATATGATTTTCACCAGCACTCGCGTGCTCGTCCCAGGAATTTGAAACGGCGTCGAATTCGATATTGGTCGTCATAGCTGAAGCCCCTCCGGCATTTCCCGGAAAGAGACATGTCAGGCCTGGACTTTGCAACAGACCTTCAATCGATTTCATATATTCGAATATGTAGAGAATCGCATTTTTTACACTTGGTAAATCGCGATGATATATCTGGGTATGCATGATCTGAAGGAAGGCGGGATTGACCGCGCCGCGCGCCTTCACCTTGGTAAATGGAAGTATAATTTTGAATAAAATTTGACGCAAAACAGAATAGAGTGATTCGCGGAAATTTACCTACCTTCCTTTCCGATAATTTGAGACAAGATTGGTAGCGTCCACAGTTAAAGGTGGGCGTTATGAAAATACAAAAAGCAGGCCCGACGGGGATCAAGGTTCTTTTGCTGGCGATCGGCCTCGCCGGTTCGGCAAATCCATCGTCCGCCAGCGCAGATCCGGGCCCAGATTCGGTCCTGCAAAAGGTGCTTGCGCCGGCGAGCCTTGGCGGCGTTTCGCTGGCCCGGCCGCTGCCTTGGCAGCCGGCCACCGCTTACCGGATCGCGGAGGTTTCGGCAGGCTACGCGCCGGCAGCGGCCTACGCGGTTGAAGCCCACTCGAGCGCCAAGGCCGATCCCGGCATCGACCCAATCCAGACCGCCGCGATCATCCCCGGTGTCTTCGGCTCCGTCGCTTTGTCGATGCGCAACTTCCCGGTCGCGGCGCGCTGGGCTCCCGTCTACAGGTCCATCGTCGATTGCACCGCCGGCAGCGTCTGCGATCGCGAGAGCCCGGCTTTCGCCGAGATCATCAACATTGCCGCCGACAAGGGCTTTCGCGAGAAGCTCGCTTTCGTCAACAGCAGCATCAACCGCCTGATCGCCTATCGCAAGGACAGCGTCGTCTACGGCAAGCTCGACTATTGGGCAAAGCCTTCGGAAATCCTCGAACATCGCGCCGGCGATTGCGAGGATTTTGCCATACTCAAGATGGCGGCGCTGCTCAGGGCCGGGATCCCGTCACAGAGCATGTCGCTCGTGGTGCTCCAGGATCGCCGCCGCAAGTTCTTCCACGCCGTCCTGTCGGTAAGCACGGGAAGCGGCGCCTTCATCCTCGACAGCCTCGGCAACGCCGTCCTGCGCGACAGCGAACTGCCCGACTATGTTCCGCTCTATTCCTTCAGCACGGATCGCGCCTGGATCCATGGGTCGAAGTCTGGCGCGCAGATCGCCGACATCGCAGGCGGCTTCGCGACGGTCGCTCCGGGCGAAGGATCGCTGGAACCATCGGCGGCTTCGAGCCTGAGGCAGTAGACTCGAGCGGTTCAGCGTCTCGCCGAAAATACACACGGTCGCTTATCGTCTTCACGCATTACGGACTGAAAACCGCCGTTCCAGGAAAATGCGTAGCTCTAGCCGTTGTAGACGAAAGCCATCAGCAGTTCCGGATCGGTGACAGGCGCGCGCACGGCGCTGAGCTGGCCGCGATAGCGGCGCTCGCCCGCGCCGATCACGAAGCCGCTGGTGACCGGCGTTTCGCCATTGGCGTCGAGGCGGGCGAAGATGTCGGGAACGTTGAGGTCGAGCGCCAGCTTCAGGTCCTGGCGCCCATCCTCGCCCGGCGCGCTCGGCAACTGACGCCTGACCAGTTGCTGGAACGGCGTGTTGAAGGCCAGGATCTTCTTCGACGAAGACAGCGCGAAGGCGGGCGAGGGGCAGGCGATCAGGATTGCATTGATCGTGCGGATCGAAGCGAGCTTGCGCAATTCCATGCTTTCCTCGGCGAGGCCGCGCATGCAGGCGACGCGGATCGCCGAGGTGAGATTGCCCTGGTCGGGATGGTGTTCGGCGATCTCCTCGACCAGCATGCCGATCGTGCATTTGCGGCTTTCGGCCATCTGCTTCAGCGACACCCAGAAGGCCCGCTCCAGCCGGATGCCGCGACGCACGCCGCCGCGCGCCACGACGCGGAATTCCGGGCCGAAATCCTCGGCCGCGAGCGCCGGCAGCAGCCGTTCGCGCGAAGTGTCCGGATGGATGGCGCTATCGCTCACTCATTGCCTCCTGACGCGCCTTGTTGATGGGCTTCAAAAGATAGTTGAGGATCGTCTTGCGTCCGGTCTTGATGTCGACCGAGCAGATCATGCCGGGGATGATCGAATAGGTCTTGCCGTTCCTTATAAGCGTCGATTTGTCGGTGGCGACCCGCACCTGGTAGTAGGGCTCGCCCGTCTTCTGGTCGACGAGGCTGTCGGCGGTGATGTTGGAGACCTTGCCCTCGATGCCGCCGAAGATCGAGAAATCATAGGCCGTGACCTTGATCAGCGCCTCCTGGTTCGGCTGGATGAAGGCGACGTCGCGCGGCGAAACCCGGGCCTCGACCAGCAGCGTCTCGGAGGTCGGCACGATGCCGGCCACGACCGCGCCTGGCTGCACGAAGGCGCCGAGCGTGTTGACGTCGAGCGTGTTGACGATGCCGTCGACCGGCGAGCGGATGTCGGTGCGCGCCACCTTGTCGGTGGCGCCGCGGATGGTTTCGTCGACCACGGAAAGATCGGCGAGCGCCTGCGTCAGGTCGCTCAACGCCTCCTGCTGCAATTGCAGGCCCAATTCGTTCACCTGAAGCTGCGCCTCGGTGATAGCCGACTTGGTCTTCTTGATGGTCTCGCCGGCCAGGGTCAACTGCCCGTGAAGATCGGTCTGTTCCCGCTCGACGCGGATCTGTTCGGTCCTGGCCATCAGGCCTTTCTTGACCATGGGTTCGACCAGCGCCGCTTCCTGGTCGGTGACGGCAAGGCTCTTGGACAGGCGGTCGGCATTAGCAGTGGCCTCGTCCAGCTCCTTCTCGCGCTGGTCGAGGCGCGATTTGAGAACCGACAGCTTGACCTCGAAATTGTCGCGGCGCGCGACAAGCAGCTTTTGCTCGTTGTCGCAGATCTCCGGCGCGACTTTCTGGATTTCCACAGGGCAGGGAAACGTCCCTTCGACACTGCCGCTCTGCTCGAACTGCAGCCTGGCGATCCGCGCCTGCAGCGCTCGCGCCTTGGCCTTCTCTTCGCCAAGGCTCGAAGTATTGCCCGAATTGTCGAGACGGATGATGAGGTCGTTCTTCTTGACGATCTGGCCGATCTGGACGGCGATCTCCTGCACGACGCCCGGTTCGCTGGCCTGAATGATCTGCGTCTTCGAAGCGGGTATCACCTTGCCGTCGCCGCGCGCGATCTCGTCGACCTCGGCGAACGACGCCCAGGCCGTGAAACACACGAACAGCGCTCCGACGATGTAGACGGACGCCGAGGCGAAAAGTGGTGGCCGGTCTTCCCTTGCTAGCATGTCCATATGTTCCGGTCAGGCATTTGCCTTCTGCAGCGCCTGAATGACTTGTTCCTTCGGCCCGTCGGCGACGACGCGGCCCTGGTCGATGACGATGAGGCGGTCGGCAAGTTCCAGCATGCTGTAGCGATGGGTCGACACGATCAGCGTCGTGCTGCGGTCGAACGCCACCTTGAGCTGCTTGATCAACTGCCGTTCGGAAGCGAGATCCATCGAACCTGACGGCTCGTCCAGGAAGACGATCTTCGGCTTGGTCAAAAGCAGCCGCGCGATTGCCACCGCCTGCCTTTGCCCGCCCGAGAGATTGGTGCCACGCTCGCCGACATTCATGTCGTAGCCGCGCGGATGCCGCGAGACGAAGTCGTCGACGCCGGCGGCTTTCGCCGCATCGATGATCTCCTCGTCGGTGGCTTCCGGCGCCGCCATCAAGAGGTTCTCCTTGATGGTTCCTGAAAACAGGTCGCCGGCCTGAGCGACGATGCCGACCGCGGCGCGGACCTCCGAGGGATGGTATTGCCGGATGTCGATGCCGTCGAGCAGCAACTCTCCTGACGTCGGCAGGAACAGCCGGCCGATCAGCCGGCCCATCGTGGTCTTGCCGGAACCGATGCGGCCGATGATGCCGATCCGCTCGCCGGGCCTGACCGCGATGTTGAGTCCGCTCAGAACCTCGTTTTCCGTGCCCGGATAGGCGAAGCCGACATTCTTGAAGACCAGCGCCCCGCTGCGGATCGGCCGGTTGACGAAACCGACCGTGTCGGGGCGGTCCTCCGGCTGCGACATGATCGTGTTGATGATCTTGAGCGACAGCATGGCCTGCCGGAATCGGGCAAGCGTGATGGCGATCTGGCCGAGCGGCGCCACGGCGCGGCCGGCAAGCATCACGGTGCCGATGATGGCGCCGGTCGACACCTGGCCTTCCGAGAAGGCATAGGCGCCGGCCACCACCAGGGCGACCGTCACGAATTGCTGGATGGCGCCGGTGATGTTGCCCGCCGCCGCCGAGAGCTCCTTGATCTTTTCCGACGTGTTGGCCGCGTTCTTCGAATGCTCGCCCCATTTGCGCAGCAGATAGGCTTCGGCGCGCAGCGACTTGATCGTTTCCAGCGTTGAAATGGATTCGACCAGCAGGGCCTGGCGCTGCGACGCCTCGTTCATCGAGGCGGCAACCCGCTTGCCGATCCGCCGCTGCGTGATCAACCCGACGATGACGGAGATGACGAAGGCCAGCGCCGGTATGACCACCAGCCAGCCGCCGATGGCGTAGATGACAGCCAGGAAGACGAAGACGAAGATCGTATCGATGAAGACGCTGATCGTGTTCGAGGTGAAGAACTCGCGCACGAACTCGTATTGCGTGACGCGGTTTGCATATTCGCCCGTCGACCCGGGCCGCGCCGAAAGCGAGGAATTCAGCACTTTCTCGAACAGCAGATAGGAGATACGCAGGTCCGCCTTGCGGCCGGCATAGTCGATCAGCGACGCCCTGGCCGTCTTCAGAAGCAGGTCGAACAGGATCGCCGCGCCGATGCCGAGCGCCAGCACCCACAGCGTCGAGATCGCCTTGTTGGGCAGGATGCGGTCGTAGACGTTCATGGTGAAGATCGGCGAGGCGATCGCCAGCAGGTTGATGAACACCGCCGACAGCACCACTTTCGAATAGGTGCGCCAGAACGACCCCATGGTGCCGGTCAACCAGTGGCGCCTTTCGATCCGCGCGGCGGCGCCGACCGTCATCTCCTCGGCCTGGTTGGCATAGGTGATCGAGAAGGATGTGCCGCCGCTGATATAGCTTTCGGCGAGTTCCGACCTGTCGATCGTGGTGCGGCCGTTTTCCTGCGGCGCCGTCAGATATTGCCCGGCTTCCATCTCCGCCAGGAGGGCGACCGGCAATTGGCTGACGCGGAAGATGATGGCCGGAAGATCGAAGCGGCCACGCAGGAAATCGCGATGGCTGAAATCCTGGACCTCCAGGCCGATGCGCTCGGCCAGGTGGCGGATTTCGTCGGGCTCGATGCGTGTCTCCGAAATCGGCACGCCGGCGAACAGCACGGTTTCCGCGCTCGGCCTGCCGAGATAGGCCGCGACAGCGCAGAAGCAGGCTTTGAAAGCCTCCTTGGGCGATAGGATATTAGGTTGCTGGTTCACGATCCGCCCCGAAGGACCGAAGATCGACGCTACATCGGCTACTTTTTCCTGACCGGCGCGAGGATGTCGAACGGCAGATCGTTCTTCTGCTCCGACGGCGTCCGCGCATAGGTCTCGGTATCGGCCGTAGCCGGCACACCGAATTCCTCACGGGCGTAGGCCGCGGCCTGCTTTGCCGGCTGGATGTTGAGTGTCTTCAGCAATTCCCCGGTTGCGGCCAGCAGCCGGTATTCTGCAAACAGCGACGCGTAGGACGACGTGTCGGCCAGTGTCGCGGTGTTGAAGCGTGTGTTTTGGGCATCGAGCACATCGAGCAGCGATCGCTGCCCGACCTTGAACTGCTCGCGATAGGAGGCGACCAGCTTTTCATTGGTGGCTGCCTGCTGCCGCAGCGTCTTTGCGAGTTCCGCCTGGCGGAAGCGGCGGTCCCACGAGGTGCGAACGGCTTCCTCGATCTCGCGCAGCACCTGGTGAAGCCCAAGGCGCTGCTCGCTGGTGCGGCGGATCTGTTCCTGCTCGTTGGCCTTGTCGATGCCGCCGCGATAAAGGTTCCAGCGCAGCACCACCCGGGCTTGCAGGTCGCTCGCGTCGCCATTGTCGCCATCGATGTCATACCCGCCCCGGGCGACGCCTTCGGCGGTGATCGTCGGGCCGTACTTCGCCCGCGCCGCGTCGACCAGCGAAGCGGCGGCATCGATGTCGCTGTTGGCCATATGGACGCGTGGATTGTTCTGCCTGGCGAGCCCGATCGCATCGTCCAGCGACCGCGGCAGGGCGGCTGCGACATCGGCCGGCCGCGACGCGTTGGTCAGCGGCTTGCCGACATTCTTGAAGAAGCGGATCTTGGCCGCCTCGAGTTCTTCGGTCGCTTCCTGCATCCGCGCCTTGGCGGCATAAAGGCGTTCCTCGGCCTGCTGCCGGTCGGCGTCGTTGAGCGCGCCGCCCGCGATGCCTTGCTTGATGTCGCTGAGGATGGACTGATGGAAGCCGAGGTTCTTCTTGGCTTCGGCCACGATCGAAGCCTGCAGCATGTATTCCAGGTAGTCCTGGACGACTGCGAGCCCGATGAATTCGGACCGTTCCAGAACCCTGAAGGAAGCCCCATCGACCCGCGAGGCCTGTCGGTTCAGTTCCGCCCGCCTTGCGCCGCTGTCATAAAGCGTCTGCGAGACGGTGAGGTCGGCCTCGTTCGGATAGAGGGCTTTGTGATCCTCGTCGAGCGCGCGCCGTGTATCATTGTCCAGGCGGCGAACGCCGGTCGATGCTTCCAGATCGACGCTGGGAAGATAAAGGCCTTTGGCCTGTCGCAGCTCGAATTCGATTGCTTCGCGGTTCTCGATCGCCTGTCCAATCTCCGGATTGGATTCCACAGCGACGGCAACGGCTTCTTTGAGTGTGAGTGCGCTGGCGCTACCACAAGCCAGCATTGACACCGTGACAGCAAGCGCAACGCGCCAGCCGACGGTAACCTTACCCGTCCTGGTCATTTCTACCCCGTGACTATCCCCGCGCCATTGTTTTTTTATTGGCGCTTATTTGCCCAAGCCTGCCACCGGAGCTTTCGGCCAGTATCTATCAGATTTTTCGAGGTTGTGAGCATATAATGGATTAGACACCCCTTAAAAGTGCGATTCCGGACATTAGGGCCAAACCTGTAGCAAAAATGGCACAGAAACCGGGGGCGGCCGTCGAATTTTTCCCGTTCAAAGCGCACTGCAATGGTTAATGGCCTGAAAGAAACGGCGAATCGTGCGGCGGCCATGTACAAGCTCCCGCAAAATCTGCTGCGGCCTTGCAAAGCATGCGCAAGAAATCGCCATTTCAGCCTGGTTTGATTGGCAAAAGCGGATCGTTCCCTGTATTGCGGGCCGAAGCAAAAAAGCCGTGGATTTCTTGCATGACCAATGTCGCCTTGACCGGGCTTGCTCGCGATCTTGCCCGGCGCGCCGCCGAGGGCAGGCCGGTGCGCATCGGCGTCATCGGGTCCGGCGAGATGGGGACCGATCTGGTGACGCAGGGCATGCTGATGCCGGGCATTTCGATCGCGGCCATTTCCACGCGGCGCCCGCACACCGCCCGCGAGGCGATCCGCATCGCTTATGGCGACGAGGCGATGGCGGCCGAGGCCGAGACGGGCTCCGGGGTCACCCGGGCGATCGAGAGCGGCAGGATCGCCATCACCTCGAACGAGATGCTGGTCACCAACCCGCTGATCGACGTCGTCATCGACGCCACCGGCAAACCCGGCGTTGCCGCCGATTTCGACCTGATGGCCATGCAGCATGGCAAGCATCTGGTGATGATGAATGTCGAGGCGGACGTGACCATCGGCTGCTACCTGAAGCAGCAAGCCGACCGGTTGGGTGTCGTCTATTCGGTCGGCGCGGGCGACGAGCCGTCGAGCTGCATGGAACTGATCGAGTTCGCCTCGGCGCTTGGGCTAGGCATCGTCGCGGCCGGCAAGGGCAAGAACAATCCGCTCAACCATGACGCCGTTCCGGACGATTATCGCGAAGAGGCGGCGCGCCGCAACATGAACCCGCGCATGCTGGTCGAGTTCGTCGATGGCTCGAAAACCATGGTCGAGATGTGCGCCATCGCAAATGCCACCGGCCTGGTCCCGGATGTCCCCGGCATGCACGGCCCCAAGGCCGATCGCGATCAACTGGCCAAGGTTTTGATCCCACGGGAGGACGGCGGCCTCCTGTCGAGGAAGGGCGTCGTCGACTATACGATCGGCAAGGGCGTGGCGCCCGGCGTCTTCGTCATCGTCGAGGCGATGCATCCGCGCGTCGTCGAGCGCTTGGATGATCTCCATGTTGGCCACGGCCCCTACTACGGCTTGTTCCGGCCCTATCACCTGACCTCGCTTGAGGTGCCGCTCACCGCCGCCCGCATCATGCTCTACGGCAAGCCCGACATGGTGCCCCTGCCGAGGCCGGTGGCGGAAGTCTGCGCGGTCGCCAAGCGCGACCTTGCCGCCGGGGAGACCTTCGATGCCATCGGCGAGACCTGCTACCGCTCCTGGACCATGACCGTCACCGACGCCCGCGCCAACCGCGCCGTTCCGGTCGGCTTGCTCGAAGGCGGCAAGGTGCTGAAGCCGGTGAAGAAAGGCGAGTTGCTGACCGAGGACAATGCCGCGCCGGACCGGACGACGAGGCTCTATGCCTTGCGCCGGCTTCAGGATGACATGCTTTACGGAGCGAAGATCGGCTCGCCAGTCCTGTCGGGCTGAGCCGCTGCTATTTGCGCAACTCCGCCTCGATCTCGTCCAGCGCCTTGTCCTTGCCGATGCCGGTGAGGAAGGCGAGCCCTTTGATCACCGGCTTGGTCACGGATGCCGAGATGGGCGTGGTGGCGACGATGAAGTCGACGCTGTCGGCCAGTCCGGGCACTTCCGTGGCCTTGGCCTGCTGCGCGTGAAAGGTCAGGCCGCGCTTCTTCATCGCCTCCGTCACCGCGACATTGACCGCCGTCGAGGTCGCGACGCCCGTCCCACAGGCAAAAAGAATGGTTTTCTGTCTGGACATGTTCTTTCCTTTTGTCAGCTGAGAATGGCGCGGACGTCATCGAAGGTCCTGGCCGTCCTCAAGCCATCCAGCGCCGCGGGATTCTGGATGGTGGCCATGACGGTCTGCAGCGTGTCAATCTGCTTGTCCTTGTCATTGATGGCAAGCAGGAACACGAAGCCCACCGGCAGCTTCTCGTCGGGATCTTCCATATTGGCGAAGGTGACGGGTCGCTTGAGCGTGCCCATCGCGACGCCCGGCTTCAGCACATGTTCGGGGTCGGTATGCGGAACGGCGACATTGTCGGCGCGCTCCAGCGGCAGGCCTGTCGGGATCGTCATCTCGCGCCGCACGACGGCGTCGGCGTAGCTGCTCTTGACGTAGCCCAGCGCCTCCAGCCTGGAGGCCAGGATGCGGATGATCTCCTCATTGGTCGAAGCGTCGGAGCCGAGGACGACCGCCTCGGGGTCCAGCAGTTGGATCAGGCCATTCGACAAGGGCTACTCCATTCGATGCGAACCGTGCGCCCGCCGCATCGGCTTCGGGCGCACGATCATTTCAGTTTCAGGCTAGAGCATGATCCCGAAAAGTGGGAACCGGTTTTCGGAGAGAGATCATGCTCCAACAAAGAGTTGGATCGTGACGGCGATTCAACGAAACGCCATCACGATCTAACCCGGCTCAGGCAGTGCCTTCGGCCGGTTCATCCTCGGCACCGGCGGCGCGTTCCCAGCCGAGAGGGTTGCGGCGGTAGAACAGGAACAGCGCCGCAATGACCACCGCGATGACGGCGATACCGATGATACCGAGCCCCTGGATCGCTTCGATGATCACATAAGGAACCCAGAGGAACCCGTCGACCACGGAGGTGATCTGCAGTGCATCCGCAGGCAGCTTGAAGCCCGAGGCGACGGCAGCACTTGTGAACAGCGGCGCCAGCGCGTTGGCGACGTAGAAGCCGACGGCCAGCGTCACCGTGCCGATGACGACCATGCGAAAGACGTTGCCCCTGACCAGCGGCGCGGTCATCGCGACGATGAACGGAATGACGGCTAGGTCGGCGAACAGGATGACGCGGTTGCCGGGCAGGATGATCGACAGGATGATCGCGATCGGCACCAGGATCAGCGACGACGAGATCGCCGCCGGATGGCCGATCAGAATGGCGGAGTCGAGCCCCACCAGCAGCTCGCGGTCGCCAGTGCGCTTGCGCACGAATTCCTGCGCGGCGTCCGAAACCGGGAGCAGGCCTTCCATCAGGATCTTCACCATGCGCGGCAGAAGCAGCATCACCGCCGCCAGCGTCATGCCGGTGCCGAGCACCTTGGCCAATACGGTGCCGAGATCGCCGGCGTTGTAGAAGGCGACCAGGCCGAGCACCAGGCCGATGATGAGCCCGAGTATCACCGGCTCGCCGAAGACGCCGAAACGGCGCTCGATGGTCTCGGTGCTGATGTTGATGCGGTTGATCCCGGGGATACGGTCCATGATCCAGTTGAGGACGATGGCGATCGGCAGGATCTGCGCCGAGGCGAGATGCGGCACGGAAATGCCGGGCACGCCGTAGAACTGCTGCACCGCACGCGCCGACCAGTCGGCGAAGAGCAGCGCAAGCGCCGCGACAAGCGCCGCAATGATGATGCCGTACGCCAGATTGTTGGTGGCGGCGACGACCAGCGAGCCGACGAAGGCGAAATGCCAGAAATTCCAGACGTCGACATTGAGCGTGCGTGTCATGCGCGTGAGCAGAAGCACGATGTTGACCAGGATGCCGACCGGAATCACCCAGAGGCCGACCGACGAACCGAAAGCGATAGCGGCGGCGGACGGCCAGCCGACATCGATGATGTCTCGATGGATGCCGGTGTTGGTGACGATCGCCTTGGCAACGTCGCCGATCGAGGTGAACATCAGGCCGAGCACGAGGTTGATGCCGATGAACGCGACGCCGATCGTGATGGCGGCGCGGAAGGCCTTGCTGACCTTGGCTCCAAGGACCACGGCGATGATGAAAATGACGATCGGCAAGAGCACTGTCGCGCCGAGCGTGTCGATGGCTCCCTTTAAGCCTGCAAGTATGGTGTCCATTCTACCTCCCCAGGGGCATCGGCTTCGGCTCGAAGCATGAATGATGCCCGCAACTCAGTGACGCCTCGGCCCTCCCGGCCCAGGCACTCCCCACTCGCCGACGAGGCCGGCATGTTCAGTCGAACGAATGAACATTTGCTTCTATCAGCGAACGAAAGTTTTATCTGGGTGGCCTATGCCAAAGTCAATCGGCAATCCTTGGGCCAATGGGAAACCCACCGATTGTTTTGGGGAAACCGGTTGGCCGGTAAAGCAATCGTCGATCCGGCCTGGCGGGCTTGGCGCATGCCAGGCTGTTTTCCGAATCGGGTTAGGGTGCTACTTGCCCAGCTCTATCGACCTCAGGCGGGCGGCTTCCACGGCTTCGGTGACGAGCTGGGTCAGGCGGTCGCCGCCCATCAGCACGGCAAGCGCGGCGGCGGTCGTGCCGTTGGGGCTGGTCACCTGCTGGCGCAGCATGCTCGGCTCCTCGTCTGCTTCGGCTGCAAGCGAGGCGGCGCCGAAGACAGTCTGCATGGCAAGCAGCTTGGCGGTTGCGGCGGGCAGGCCGGCCTTCTCGGCGGCTATCGTCAGCGCCTCGATGAAGTGGAAGATATAGGCGGGGCCGGAGCCGGAGACGGCGGTCACGGCGTCCATTAGGCCTTCGTCGTCGATCGTCGTCACGACGCCGCTTGTCGAAAGCAGTTCGGCAACGAAGCGGCGGACGTCGTCGGAGACCAGCGGGTTGGAAAACACCACCATCATGCCCTTGCCGATCGCCGCCGGGGTGTTCGGCATGCAGCGGATCACCGGTGCGAGCTCGCCCAGAATTTCCTCGAAGGTGGCGACCGGCGTGCCGGCGGCGATGGAGAGGAAGCTGGTCCTGCCGTCGCCGAAGCGCTTGTAGTGCGCCGTCACCTCGCGGATCACCTGCGGCTTTACAGCGATGACGACAAGATCGGGCACGGCGTCGGCCGGGATAGCTGCAGCTTCGGCTGCGGCGTGGCAGCCGAGATGTTCGGCGCGCCGGCGCAATTCCGCGTTGGGCTCGACCACGAACACCGATCGCGGCTCGAGCTTCGCGGATTTCAGCCAGCCCGAGAGCATGGCGTAACCCATATTGCCGCAACCGGCGAGAACTAGCCTGATCGTCATGAAAACCTCCGCAAGAAGGCCCTCCTTAGACGGTTGCGCCACAACGGAAAAGGCCAGTCGGCAGGAGATCGATCGGCCAGGTCGAAGCAATTCCAGGAAAAGTGTCCAGCGGTTTCCGTCCGGAATTGCCTAACCAATCAGTTTGAAAGGCGAACCGGGATTGGCCGCAGCGAGACTTGTCTCAGGCCAAGCACGCCCAGCACGAAGAACAACCAGACGGGATCGCCGCGGTGGAAGAAGAAGCTTTCTAGAAAACCGTTCAGTGCCGTGAACAGCACCACCATCATGAAGAAATCGCCGAGGAAGATGTTTTCCTTGCGCGCCGGGATGCGCATGTAGTCGCGCAAAGGGGCGATCAGGAAGGTGTAGACAGCGACGCACAGCGCCGGGATGCCCATCAGCACGGCGATGTCGAGATAGCCGTCATGGCCATGCACGATGGTGCGGATGTCCCAGGGCCGGTCGAAGGGCTGGTCCTGGTTGAGCAGCAGCGGCGTGCCCCAGAAGCTTTCGTAGCCGTAGCCGGTCCAGGGCTTCTTCGCCAGCATCTCGCCGGCGAACTCCCAAAGCGTCGTGCGTCCCGTATAGGTCAGGTTCGGGAAATAGATCGCCGCCAGATGCTTCACCGGTGGGATGAAGACGATGCCGAGCGTGCCGACGGCCGTGGCCACGATCGCCAGCGCGAACAGGATCGGCGTGCCCAGCCGCATGCCGATGAGGCTGGGGAGCACGACGATCATGATCGAGAACGGGATCAGCCCGGCGGTCGTCTTGGAGCCGGTGTGGAGCATGAAGATCATCGCCGCGCAGAAGATGCCGGCGCCCCACCAGCGCTGGCCGCGCCGGAACAGATAGAGCCCGGCGAAGCTGAAACAGGCCATCACCGGACCGGCGATGTTCTTGTGCGTGAAGACGCCGCGCCACAGCCCGGCATGCTCGGGCTCCTGCGAGTCGGCGGTATGCAGCGCCTCATGCGGGAAGACGATCAGTCCGATATAGGAAAGGCCGATCACCACGACGGCGGTGAAGATCACCACCCTGGCGAAGGAGTCGGCGTCGCGCGGCAGCACCAGGATCGTCGCCATTGTGATGATGCCGATCATGGTGAAGGAGGCGGCGCGCATCGCCGCGGGCGGATCGGTGGCGAGCACCACCGACAGGAAGAAGAAGCCCAGCATCAGCGCCCAGGACGGGCTCACCAGCGAGCGCACCACGCGCGGATCGGCGAAGGCGAGCAGCGAGAAGATGGAGACCGCGCCGAGCGAGCCGAAGCCAAGCTGGTTGACGATGTCGCCGCCGTCGCCGGTCAGCTCCGCGCCTGCCGGCTGGAAGGGCCGGAACGAGACGATGATGACGGTGAACAAGAGCGCGGCGATAGCCGTCGCCAGACCTTCCCTGGTGAAGGCGGCGCTGAGCGGGGCGCGCTCAATTCTTCTCAGGCTGTCGGTATTGCTCATTGGCATATCCGAATTCGGCAAGCACCCGGCCGAGCGCGACATAGACCGGATAGAGGCCGCTCGTCAGCGAGCCGGTGCGCGCCAGCCGGACGGCGCCGCGCAACGGCGAGGCCGCAAGCAGCGCCAGGCTCTTCAGGAGAACTTTAAGGCCGGCAAGCGGCGTGCCGGCCCGCTTCTTCTTTTCGACCAGCGTAGAGATCACGCCATTGCGCAGGCTGCGGGCGCGGATCCAGTCGGCCTCGACGCGCCGGGCCGGAACGGTCTCGTTGACCCTTGCCTCGGCGCACCAGCCGAGCACGAAGCCTTTCTGCGCGGAACGGCTGAGAAAGTCGGAGTCGCCGCCGCCCATGAAATTGAACCGCAGATCGAGGAAGGGCGGTCCCATCGCCTGAAGCACGTTGCGCCCCACCAGCAGGTTGCCGGATGAGTAAAGCGCAGGCACGCGGCCCGTTTCACGATAAGGTGGTGCAAAGACCGGATGTTCGGCCCATCTGGAGTGGCTCGGATCGGCAAAAACCGGCACTTGCGGGCCGCCGACGATGTCGGCGCCGAGGCTCTCGGCGGCGTGACACATGCGCTCCAGCCAATCTGGCTCGGCGATCTCGTCATCGTCGATGACCAAAAGGTGCTTGAAGTTGGGAAACTGCAGGATCGCAGTCTGCCAACCGGCATTGTAGGCGCTGCAATTGCCACGCTCATGCGCGATGATCACGATGCCTGGCATATCGCCGCTTTCGAACAGCGGCAGCACCGCGCTTGCGCCCTCGCGCGCCTCGGCCTCGTTTTCCATGACGATGACGGCAAAGCGCCTGCCGGTCCGCTGCGCCTTGATCGAAGCCAGGGTTTCCAGCACCTGCTTCGGCCGCTTGAAAGTCGGCAGCGTCACGACCGCCTCGACGGTCCCGGCGGCGAGCCCCGGCGACCGTCCCGCGATCGATACAGAAGCGTCGGACGGCAAAGGGATCATCCGTTTCCAGCAGCGTGGGTTCCGCGCCCTCGATAGCATCGCGGTGATAACGCTTCGTTAATCACCTTGTCGTCCGCCTGTCGGAAAAGTCGGGTCTTCGGCCTTTGACAGTGCCATTTAATCAAGGCTTCACCGCGTTTTGCTACCGGCTGCAGCCAAGGATAGGTGAAATGCATCTGCTGTTCGCCACATCGATCGTGCCTGATGGCGCTCTCGCCTCGGGCTACGAGATTGCCAACGCCGCGATCATCGACGCGCTGCGGCGGGCCGGCGTGCGCGTGACGGTGATAGGCTTCATCTGGCCGGGAAAGGCCCCGTCCGATCCGCAAAACACCATCGTGCTCGACGCCGTCGAGGTCCGCACCGAAAGCGCTTCGCCGCTGCGCAAGCTTGCCTGGCTGGGCAAGGCGGTTCTCTCGGGCCTTACCTTTTCCTCGGTCAAGCTGCGTGTTGTTCCCGACGCCGAGTTGCGCGCCGCCATCGAGCGCGCCGGTCCCTTCGATGGCTATGTCCTGAATTCGGTGCAGTTCGCTGGTGCCTTTGAGAAGGTTCTCGCCGACCGTCCATTCGTCTTTGTCGCGCACAATGTCGAGCATCGCTCGGCAGCGGAGAACGCCGTCGCGGCCGGCAGCGCGCTGCAGCGCTGGATGTTCCGCCGCGAGGCCAGGCTCCTCAAGGTCATGGAAGAGCGGCTCTGCGGCGCCGCGCGCTTTGTCTTCACGCTGGCCGAGGAGGACCGCGCCGCACTTGGCGTCGCCTCCGGCGGACGCTCGGCTGTCCTGCCGCTGGTGACCCGCGCGCAAGCGCCCGCAAGCAAGGCGAAGCGCCACATCGATTGCGACGCCGCGTTGATCGGCACCTGGACCTGGCAGCCGAACCGCATCGGGCTCGATTGGTTCCTGAGCAAGGTCGTGCCGCATCTGAAGCCGGATTTCCGCGTCAGGATCGCAGGCCACATGCCTTCCGGCGTCAGCTCGCCGCATCCCGGTGTTTCCTTCGCCGGCAGGGTTCCTGACGCGCAGGCCTTCGTGCGTGGCGCCGCCGTCATTCCCTTGATCAGCACCGCAGGCAGCGGGGTGCAGTTGAAGACCATCGAGACCTTCGAGCTCGGCCTGCCGTCCGTCGCCACCAGCCGCTCGCTGCGCGGCATCGGCTATCGTCCCGACAATTGCGTGGTGACTGACGATCCGATTGCCTTCGCCGCTGCTCTTCAGGCGGCCGCGGCCAATGTCGGCGACGTCGACGGCAGCGCCTTCCATCGCCGCCAGCTCAAGGCGCTCGATGCCGCGATCGGGCTTGGCCTGGAGAAGCTCGGCGCCGTCAGGCAGGAGGTCGCCGCATGAACATGCACACCGCGCGCGCGGCCTTCGGCTTCGACACGCTCAAGACCATTTTGGGCATTCCCGTGCTTGCCATACGCTGGGACGAGGCCATCGCCTTGCTCACCAGGCTGATCGACGAGCGTCGCTTCACCAAGGTGAGCTTCCTCAACGCCCACAATGCCAACCTTGCCTGCACCGATCCGGTCTTTGCCGAGGCGCTGGAAAACTTCCTCATCCTCCCCGACGGCGTCGGCGTCGACATGGCGGCAAAGCTGCTTTACGGCGCGCCTTTCCCCAGCAACCTCAACGGCACCGATTTCATTCCGGCCTTCCTGCAGGCCTCGTCGCACCCGCTGACGGTGGCGCTGCTCGGCACGACGCGCGCCAATGCCGAAGCCGCGTGTGCGAAGCTTTCGACGCTCGCCGTGCAGCACAATTTCGTCGTCATCCATGACGGCTTCTTCTCCGCCGCCGAGGAGCCGGCGGTCCTCGAGCGCATCGCCAGGTTGCGGCCCGACGTGCTCCTCGTCGCAATGGGCGTTCCGCGCCAGGAATTGTGGATCGAACGCCACATCGACAGCCGCCATTGCACGCTGCCGGTCGCGGTCGGCGCGCTGCTCGATTTCATGAGCGGCTCTGTGCCGCGCGCGCCGCTATGGCTGCGCCGGCTGCGGCTTGAATGGCTGTTCCGCCTGTGGATCGAGCCCGGCCGCCTGTGGCGTCGCTACATCGTCGGCAATCCGGTCTTCCTGTGGCGCGTCGTCAGGCAGAAGCTGTCGCTCGGGCCGCGGCCAGCGGAGGCGCGTCGGTGAACAGCCGCTTCGTGCCGGGCACCTCCACCGCCATCGGACCGCTGCCGCGTATGCCCCTGGCTGCGATCGTCACGGCAAGCTACGCTCCCGATTTCGAGCGCTGCCGGCTTCTGTGCGAAACCATCGACCGCCATGTCACCGGCATGGCGCATCATTACATCCTCACCGAGCATCGCGACGTCGCGCTGTTTCGCCAGCTGGAAGGCAGTCGTCGCAGCGTCATCGACGAGCGGGACCTGTTGCCGCGCTGGCTGCGCGTGTTCGACGATCCGCTGAGCGGTTTTCGCCGCCGCGTCTGGCTGAGCCTGAAAACGCAGCCGCTGCGCGGATGGCATGTGCAGCAGCTGCGCCGTATCGCCATTGCCAGGCAGGCAAAGGAAGACGTGCTGGTCTTCTGCGATTCCGACGTCGCCTTCCTGAAACCCTTCGACACGAACGCTTTCTGGCGCGACGGCAAGGCGCGGCTGTTCCGGCGCGACGGCGTGCTGTCGAACGATGGACATGACGAGCATCGCATCTGGTCGCGCAATGCCGGCGCCGCGCTCGGCATCGATTCTGCCAATCAATCGAGCCACGACTACATCTCGACCCTGATCGCCTGGCGCCGCGAGACGGTCAATGCGATGTGCGAGCGCGTCGAGAAGGTGCATGGCCGCGACTGGGTCGGCGTCGTCGGTTCGGCGCGCCAGTTCTCTGAATGCATGATCTATGGCCGTTATGTCGACGACGTGCTTGAAGGCGCCGGCCATTTCCATGGTTCGGAGGAATTCTGCCGCGTCCATTGGAACGGCGAGCCGCTGTCGGATGAGGAATTCCGCCGCTTCGTCGACACCATGGCGCCGGAACAGGTGGCGATCGGCATGCAGTCCTTCATCGGCACCGATATCGGCCGCATCCGCCGCCTGATCGGGCTTGAATAGCCTGCGCGGGATTCAGGTCAGGCCGAGTCGAAAACAGTGGCTTCCGAGAACCGGAGCGGAGCGTACTAAAGTACGTGAGCACCGGAAGCGCAGGGAGCCGCTGTTTGCAGGCCGGCCTCACCTGAATCAGATCGCTTTCGCCGGCCGGCGCATCGCCGAATAGGTCAGCAGCATCGAGGCGAGATAGAGCAGCAGGAAGACGATGTTGAGCGACAGCACCAGGTTGGGCGTGTCAGGGATCGTCGTCAGCACATAGGTCAGCAAAACCGCCTTCAGGCCCGTAAGCAGGCCGAGATTGATCGCCCGCACTGCCGTCTGGCCGCGCGCGAAGAGCAGCTCGGCCTGGTATTCGACGAGGTTGCGCAGGCCGGGAACGCAAACCGCCAGCGCGACCAGCGGCGCTGCCTCGGCGACATTCTTGCCGAGCGCGTTCGGGAAGAAATGCAGCACGATGCCGAGCGACGCCAGCGCCAGCGTCGAGACCAGGAACACGCCGCCTTCGATGCCGCTCTTGACCGCCAGCCGCGACAGAAGCTCCGGCGCACGCATCATGCGCTGCACCAGCATCATCGAGAAGGTGCGGATCGGGATTGCGGTGAGGTCGACCAGCCGCATGATGATGGCGTAGATGCCGGCCAGATGCGGTCCGCCGATCGACAGCACCAGGAGCTTGTCGAACTCCATCTGCAGGTAGAACAGCACTTCGGATCCGGCGACATAGATGGAATCGGCGAGCCGCCTGAAATAAAGCTCGGCGCGCAGCCTCAGCCGCTGGCGCGGATAGAAGAAGACGAATGCGACGATAAGCGAGGCGGCATTGGCGCCGATGTAATATAACGACCAGGCGCCGATGCTGTGCTGCGCGCCAAGCATGAACAGGATCGCGCCGACTGCCCTGAGCGCCGTCGCCAGGATGGCGAGCACGGCCGCCCGCCCGAACTTACCGAGCCCGTTGTTGACGATCAGCGCCACTTCGACCGGTCGCCACAGAAGCGCCTCCGCGAAGACGACCGCGGCGAAAGCCGACAGCGGCACGGTGCCGGAAAAGAAGATCAGATAGACGCCGTAGGACGCGGCGGCGAGGAACGGCAGCGACAAGACGCCGAGAAGCAGGAAACCGGCGGTGAAGGTGCCGATCAGGTTGGGGCGGATGGTGGCGGTGCGGTAGAGCGCCGAGATGAAGCCGAAGGCCAGGATGCGCGACAGCATGATGCCGGCGGCCGACGCGGTCGCGAACATGCCGAACTCGGCGATCGAAAGCGTGTTGGCCAAAGCCACGAAATAGGCGAGCGAAAACACCAGCCGGCCGCCGGCGCCGCTGATCGCCGAGAAATAATCGGACACCAGTTTCCGGCGGGTGGCCACGAAGTGGCCGATCCGCGCGAAGCTCCGCCTTTGCGGCATGTCGCTGGCCTGGGTCATGTCGGGGGCGATACATAGGCTGGAAAGTTTAACGCGGCGTTCTGGCGCCCGTCCCGGTGGCGCTGAAGTGCCGTGAACAAGGCGAAAAACTCTGCCCGCCGAGGCCCAAAATTAACCGTTTGTTTCCTATGCCTGTTTAGCGTGGCTTAACGATTGGCCGATCCGCGCGCCCAACCCGCCAGAGAGCAAGTTCCAGGACAATGGTCGACAGGGATAACCGTGATGACTGGAGGCGCGAGCGTTCTCTGCTCGCGCTCGGCCAAGCCATGCGTGGCGACGACAAGACGGTCTCGATCGGCGACCGAGCCAATTCTTCCTGGCGCGAGGACGCAGCCGCGCGCCATCGCGCCGCGCGTTCCGAGCGCGAAGAAAAGTTGAACCCGCGTCCCGCCGAGACCGGCGGATTTGACCACGATCAGGCGGACCCGGATTCGGATACGGCCGAAACCGGGGACGACCGCGCGGGAAGAAATCGGCCCGCTTCGTTCGGGCAGGGCTACGAGGCAACTGCGGAAGGCCGCCAGCCGCAGGCCGCTCCCGAACCTCGCCATGCAGGCCGGCCGTCTGCCGGCGGCTATTCCGAGGAGTGGAAACCGCTGATCGACCCGATGCAGGTCGTTCACGGCGTCACGCGATCTAAGGCGTTGATCCTGTCGACAACCATCCTGGGCGCGGCGCTCGGCGTCGCCATCGCGTTGTCGACGCCGAAGAAGTATGAGGCCACGACCGACGTCATTGTCGACCCGCGCGATCTCAAGCTCACCGATCGCGACCTGACGCAGAACGTGGTCGCCTCGGATGCGACCCTCGCCATCGTCGAGAACCAGGTTCGCATCCTGACTTCGGGCACCGTTCTCAACAAAGTCGTCACGGATCTCAATCTTACCAACGACCCCGAATTCAACGGCCAGGGCAAGGGCGGCATCGGTCTGATGTCGACGCTGCGCTCGATCTTGTCGCGGCAGGATGCGAGCCCCGCCGACGAAGCGCGCAAGCGTGCGCTGGCGGTCGGCAATCTGTATGACAGCCTCGACGTCGAGCGCGGCGGCAAGACCTTCGTGGTCTCGGTCAGCGCCACCACGCAGAACGCCGAGAAATCCGCCTTGATTGCCAACACCATGGTCAAGGCCTTCAGGCAGATCTCCAGCGAGATCCAGTCCAGCACGGCGGGCCGCGCCAACGACGAGCTCACCGCCAGGCTCGGCGAATTGCGCAAGGGCGTCGAGACGGCCGAACGCCAGGTCGAGGATTTCAGGGCGACGCACGACCTTGTCGACGCGCAGGGCCACCTGATCAGCGACGACCAGATGCTGAAGCTCAACGAGCAGCTTTCCGTCGCCCGCGCCCGCACGCTCGAGCTCAATGCCCGCGCCGCCTCGGCCCGCTCGCTGAACGTCAATTCGGTGCTTAGCGGCACCTTGCCCGAGGAAATCAACTCCAACATGATGAGCGAGCTGCGCTCGCAATATGCGGCGCTGAAGCAGGAAGCCGATCGCGCCGAGGTCAGGCTCGGGCCCCGCCATCCGGAGATCGAGGCGCTCAACGCCCAACTCGCCGGCGCGCGCGAGCGCATCAGCGCCGAGCTGCAGCGCATCGCGTCCTCCCTGCAGGTCGACCTGAAGCGCTCCGTCCAGCTCGAGCAGGACCTGTCGTCGCGCCTGGCGCAGGCCAAGGTGCAGAGCGGCGACGTCAACAACAATCTGGTCTCGCTGCGCGAGCTGGAGCGCGAGGCCGCCGCCAAGCGCTCCGTCTACGAGCAGTTCCTGCTGCGCGCCAAGGAAACCGGCGAGCAGAAGGACATCAACACCGCCAACATAAGCGTCATCTCGGACGCCTATGCGCCGCTGCAGGCCAAGGGGCCGTCGCGTGCGGTGATGGCCTTGGCCGGCCTGTTCGCCGGCCTGTTCGCCGGCATTGGCCTGGGCGGGCTGCGCGGCGTCTATGCGAGCCTGCGCGAGACGGCCGATAACCGCTCGCGCCGCAGCGTCGATGAACGCGCTCCAATGATGGAGAACGGTTCCAACAGGGCCGCTCCGCCGCCGCCACCGCTTGTGACGCCGCCGGCCCCACCTGTCGCCCCGCCTCCGGCTCGGTCATTCACGCCGCCGCCCCCGGCCGCGTCTTTCACGCCGCCGCCGGCTCCGTCGTTCACGCCGCCCCCAGCCGCATCTTACACGCCGCCGGCAGCTGCGTCCTACACTCCGCCGTCCGCCTCACCTCCAGCGCTGCCTCCGACGACGGCAGCCGCGCCGGCTCCAGTCCAACCCGTCGCGCCACCGCCGGAACCTGCCAACGATGCCGGCCGCCCGGGGCTTTTCGGCTCGCTTGCCTCGGCGGTTCGCTATTTCGTGCGGCGCGAGCCGGCCGAAACGGTGGATATGGACTCTGTCCCCCCCGAAAGCGCCTGGCGCGCGCCTGCCGTGGAAGAACGCTACCCCCGGGCTCAGACATCGGCGCGGGAGAACTTCCGGCCGCCATACGAGCAGGGCTATTCCTATTCCTACCGGCCGGACCATGGCCGGGCCGATCCCTACGAGGATCACTATTCGGCGTCGGCGGCACCCTATCATCAGCGGTCGCCGGCCGCCGGCGAGGTCGACCAGCCCCCCGCCGGCCAGCCCCCCGCCGATCAGCAGGGCGAGATCGACGATATCCGCGCCAGCCTGCGCGAATTCCGCGAAGCGGTGCGCGAGCTGACCGAAAGCCGCACGCGCCGCCGCTATTTCTAAGGCGTCCGTGTTTCTAAACGACTCGTGGTTCGATAAAAGCGGCCTGTTTCGGGTTTACGGCATCCGACGACGCTTTGACGGGATTGCCTTGTCGAATTTTGGTGAAAATGCCGCGCTGCATTTCGGCCGCAAGCGTCTCGCTTTGGTGGATCGACAATGCCGACTAAGGAATGGGGCCATGCATCGATGCGGCCTCGAAGCGAAGCTGAGGGTTGGTGATGGCCGAAGTGATTGATGGAAAGAATGTCGCCGAGGACGTGGTTTCGAAGGTCAAGGCTCTGACCGCGGAGCTGTCGGCCAAGGGAGCCACCAAGCCTGGCCTTGCGGTGGTGATCGTCGGTGAAGACCCGGCAAGCCAGGTCTATGTCGCCTCGAAATCGCGCACCGCCAAGGAATGCGGCTTCCATTCGCTCCAGCATACGCTGCCGGCCGATTCCACCGAAGAACAATTGCTGAAGATCATCGGCGACCTCAATGCCGACAAGTCGATCCACGGCATCCTCGTGCAGCTGCCGCTTCCCGGCCACATCGACGCCGGCAAGGTGATCCAGACGATTGCGCCGGAAAAGGATGTCGACGGCTTCCACTTCATCAATGTCGGCAAGCTCGGCACCGGCGAACTCGAGACGGCATTCGTGCCCTGCACACCGGCGGGCTCGATGCTTTTGATCGAGCGGGTGCGCGGCAAGGACCTGTCCGGTCTCAACGCCGTCGTCGTCGGCCGCTCCAACATCGTCGGCAAGCCGATGGCCAATCTGCTGCTCGCCGCCAACTGCACGGTCACCATTGCCCACAGCCGGACCAAAGACCTGCCGGCACTGGCCCGCACCGCCGACATCCTGGTCGCCGCCGTCGGCCGCCCGGAAATGGTCAAGGGCGATTGGGTGAAGCCCGGCGCCACCGTGATCGACGTAGGGATCAACCGCATCCCGGCGCCGGAGAAGGGTGAGGGCAAGTCGCGCCTGGTCGGCGACGTCGCCTATGCCGAAGCGGCCAAGGTCGCGGGGGCCATCACGCCGGTGCCCGGCGGCGTCGGGCCGATGACCATTGCCATGCTGATGGCGAACACTGTAGCTTCCGCCTACCTCGCGGCCGGGTTGAAGCGGCCGTCCTTCTGATTTTGAGAAAGCCTTTGCATTGCCGAACCTGACTGCTCCCGTTGAACGGCCGATCACGAACGATCCCGTTCAGGGCGGCCGTCAGTTCGGTTTTCTGCTGGTCGACAAATTCTCGATGTTCTCGCTGGCGGCGGCTATCGACTGCTTCCGTTCGGCGAACCGCCTGCTCGGCCGCGATTTCTATGGCTGGACGACGATTTCGGCCGATGGCGACGCGGTGATGGCCTCGAACGGCCTGCCGCTGAAGATCGACTATTCGGTCGCCGACATGCCACCGGTCGACATCCTGTTCGTCTCGGTCGGGCTCACCACCGAATTCCCCGGCAAGAGCAAGGTGCTGGCCGCGCTGCGCAGCTGGGGCCGGCGCGGCAACGCGCTGGGCGCGCTTTCGGTCGGCTCCTATCTTTTGGCCGAGGCCGGACAGCTCGATGGCTATCGCTGCACGATCCATTGGGAGAACCGCGCCGGCTTCATGGAGCGTTTCCCCGACATCAACTGCACCGGCAATGTCTTCGAGATCGACCGCAAGCGCTACACCTGCGCCGGCGGCACCACCTCGATCGACCTGATGCTGGAGATCGTGCGCGGCGATTTCGGCTCCAACCTCGCCAACGGCGTCGCCAACCAGTTCCAGCACGAGCGCATACGCTCGGCCGGCGACCGCCAGCGCGTCGGACCGGAGCGCGACCTCACCGGAAAGTCGGAAAAGCTCAGGCGCATCGTCGAATTGATGGCCGACCATCTCGACGAGCCGCTGTCGGCGGTGCAGCTTGCCAAGTCGGCGGGGCTGTCGGTGCGCCAGGTCGAGCGCCTGTTCCTGCGCCATTTGAGCGTGACGCCTGGCCGCTACTATATGCGGCTGCGGCTCGAACGCGCGCGCGAATTGCTGCGCCAGACCAACATGCCGATCCTCGACGTGGCGATCGCCACCGGCTTCACCTCGCATTCCTATTTCGCGCAGAGCTACCGGCTGCAATTCGGCCGTCCGCCATCGGAAGAGCGGCGCACCACTTATTGAGTGACTTCGCCGGCCATCGGACTTGTCTCCGAATGCCGCGTCAAATAGCTTTCGCAACGCGGACGAGGGCTACTCTCAGGAGATTTCCATGGCGGGACTGATACGGAGCGTCGCTGCGGCGCTCCTGCTTTTGTCGATGACCAGTTTCGGCTTTGCCGCCAACAAGGTCATCATCATCCTCGATGCATCAGGCTCGATGTGGGCTCAGATCGACGGCAAGCCGAAGCTGGAGATCGCGCGTGAATCGCTGCGAACGGTGCTGCAGTCGGTTCCGGCCGACGACGAGATCGGCTTCATGGCTTATGGCCATCGCACCAAAGGCAGCTGCGACGACATCGAGCTGATCGTGCCGCCGCAAGCCGGTTCCGCCAGCGCCATCTCGTCAGCGGCCGACAGTATGAAATTCCTCGGCAAGACGCCGCTCACGGCCGCCGTCAAGCAGGCCGCCGGGGCGCTGAAATACACCGAGGACAAGGCGACGGTGGTGCTGATCACCGACGGTCTGGAGACCTGCGGCGGCGATCCTTGCGCGCTCGGCAAGGAGCTGAAGGAAAGCGGGGTCGACTTCACAGCCGATGTCGTCGGCTTCGGCCTGACCGCCGACGAGGGCAAGAAGATCGCCTGCCTCGCCGAAAACACCGGCGGCAAATACATCCAGGCCTCCGACGAGAAAGCGCTGCAGGAAGCTCTGGTCGAGACCGTCGCGGCTCCGGCGCCGGCTCCCGAACCAGCGCCGGCTCCTGCGCCGACGGCAGCTGAGATCGACTACAATCTCGTCCCGAAAGCGCCGCTGAAGGAGGGTGGCGAGGCGCCGAAGTCCGACGTCTACTTTGAAATCTTCAAGGACGACGCCAAGGGCGTCGGCGGCGAGCACGTCGACTACGGCTATAACACCGTCAAGTTCCACCTCGCCGCCGGCAACTATATCGTCGTTGCCACCAGCGGCGCCGCCAGGGCCGAGCAGAAGGTCTCGCTCACGGCCGACAAGGCGGCGGAGCCGGCGCTCAACCTGAACGCAGCGGAGATCTCCATCCACGCGCGGCCGGCGCCGGGCGCCGATATCGACCGTGGGGCGCAGATCAGCATCGCCTATCCAGGCGGCACGTCGGACGCCAATTTCGGCGAGGTCAGGTATGTCGTCCCGACCGGCGAGACCAAGGTCAGCGTCAGGCTGGGAGCCGGCGAGGCGAGCGAGACGATGCAGCTCGTCGCAGGCCAGGTCGTCGACAAGGACATGATCGTCGGCGTCGGCAAGGCCAAGGCCAACGCCTTCTACACTCAGGGCGGCGAAAAGACCGGGGCGGACGTGTCCTGGAAGGTCTACAAGGCGGCCAAGAAGCTCGACGGCACCCGCGATCAGGTGACCTACGCCTATGGTCCCGACAGCCAGTTCGACCTGCCGCCCGGCGACTACGTGATGGGCGTCGACGTGCAGGCCGTGTCCACCGAGCAGCCTTTCAGCGTGACGGTCGGACAGATGACCGATGTCAACGTGACGCTGAATGCCGGTGTCGTGGCAGTCGACGCGCCCGGCGCGGACGGCTTCAAGATCTTCGAGGCCAAGAAGAACATCCAGGGCGAGCGCAAGCAGGCGACCTACGCCTACGGCGAGAAGATGCAGACCACGCTTGCCGCGGGCGACTACGTGCTGGTGACCAACTTCACCACCGACAAGGCCGACAAGGAGACGCCTTTCACCATTAAGGCCGGCGAGCGCAACGAACTCACCGTCCAGTAGGCACTGCGATCAGGACAAAAAAGGGCGGCCTCGAGCCGCCCTTTTTTATTGAAGTCAGAAGATCAGGCGTTGCCGAAAGCGGCGGCGCCATGGTCGGCGCGGCCGACCAATTGCCGGAAGCCGGCGAACAACTCACGGCCGAAGCCGAACTCGTTGCCGATGAGATCGGCTTCGGCCGTACGGCGCAGCGCGAATTCCGTCCCCGGCACCAGCACTTCCAGCGTGCCTGCATCGGCGTCGAGCCGGATGACGTCGCCGTCATGGATCCTGGCGATCGGTCCATCCTCGACCGCTTCCGGCGTCACGTGGATCGCCGCCGGCACCTTGCCGGAGGCGCCCGACATGCGCCCGTCGGTGACCAGCGCCACGCGCTGGCCGCGATCCTGCAGGATGCCGAGCACCGTGGTCAGCTTGTGCAGTTCCGGCATGCCGTTGGCCTTCGGGCCCTGGAAACGGATGACGGCGATGAAATCGCCGGTCAGCGTACCGGCCTTGAAGGCGTCGTTCAGCGCCTGCTGGCTGTCGAACACCTTTGCCGGCGCCTCGATGACGCGGCGTTCCGGTTTCACGGCAGAGGTTTTGATCACGGCGTGACCGAGATTGCCGCCCAGCACTTTCAGGCCGCCCGTCGGTTGGAACGCCTTCTTGAACGGCGCCAGCACCTTCTCGTCGCCGCTCTGCGGAGGTGCTGCCTCGCGCACGACACTGCCGTCGTCGCCAAGCCGCGCCTCGACGGCATAGGGCCGCAGGCCTTGGCCCCACACCGTCTGCACGTCCTCGTGCAACAGGCCTTCGTCGAGCAGTTCGCGGATCAGGAAGCCGAGCCCGCCAGCGGCATGGAAATGGTTCACGTCGGCAAGCCCGTTCGGATAGACGCGCGCCAAGAGCGGCACCGCTTCCGACAGGTCGGAAATGTCCTGCCAGGTCAGTGCGATGCCGGCGGCGGCGGCCATCGCGATCAGATGGATCGTGTGGTTGGTCGAGCCGCCGGTGGCATGCAGGCCGACGACGCCGTTGACGATCGAGCGCTCGTCGATCATGCGCCCGACCGGCGTATAGGCGTTGCCGAGCGCGGTGATCGCCAGCGCCCGCTTCGCCGCTTCCCTCGTCAGCGCGTCGCGCAGCGGCGTGCCCGGATTGACGAAGGAGGCGCCGGGCGTGTGCAGGCCCATGATCTCCATCAGCATCTGGTTCGAGTTGGCGGTGCCGTAGAAGGTGCAGGTGCCAGGCCCGTGATAGGATTTGGACTCGGCCTCGAGCAGCTCGGCGCGGCCGACCTTGCCTTCGGCATAAAGCTGGCGGATCTTGGCCTTCTCGTCATTCGCGAGGCCCGTCGTCATCGGCCCGGCGGGGATGAAGACTGTGGGCAGATGGCCGAAGGTGAGCGCCGCGATCACCAGCCCGGGCACGATCTTGTCGCAGACCCCGAGGAACACGGCCGCGTCGAACATGTTGTGCGACAGGCCTATCGCCGCAGCCATGGCGATCACGTCGCGCGAGAACAGCGACAGCTCCATGCCGGGCTGGCCTTGCGTGACGCCGTCGCACATCGCCGGCACGCCGCCGGCGACTTGAGCAATGCCGCCCGCTTCCCGCGCGGCTTCCTTGATCAGCGCCGGGAACGTCTCGAAGGGCTGATGCGCCGACAGCATGTCGTTGTAGGAGGTGATGATGCCGAGGTTCGGCACGCGGTCGCCGCCGAGCGCGATCTTTTCGGACGGGCTGCACACGGCAAAGCCGTGGGCGAGGTTGCCGCAGCCCAGCACCGCGCGGTTGGCGGTACGGCTGGAAGCCTCCGCGATGCGGCCGAGATAGGTTTCGCGGCCGGCTTTCGAACGTTGGCGGATGCGTTCCGTGATGGCTTCGATATCGCGTCTGGCTGTCATGGTCCGTCCTTTCGAGCCCGGCAACGTCCTCCCAGCGCCGTCGGGCCGTCATGTTGCAATCAGGGTGCCCAGAACACCTCTATTGGTCTCGGCGCCGCCTCGAGCACTCTGCGGATGGGCTTCTTCGCGCCAGGACCCATCGCGCCGTTGAACGCGGCGCGCTTGTCCTCGCCTTCGATATGGAGCGCGACGAAGCCGGCGGCGACGATGCGCGCCATCGATAGCGTCAGCCGCGGCTCGCCGCCGCTTGCCGCATGCACCGGCAGCACGATCCGTCGCGAGGCAGGGTCGAGCAATTCCTCGAGGTTGCCGGCATCGGGAAAGAACGAGGCCGTATGACCGTCGCCGCCCATGCCGAGGATCACCACGTCCAGCGGCCAGGGCAGCGCCTGCAGTGCTTCGCTGTCCGCCGCGGCTGCGTCCTCGATGCTTGCCGCCTCATGGTAGAGCGGCACGAAGCGTGCCGCGGCTGCCTTGTTCTGGAGCAGGTTCGCCGCCACCAGCCCGGCATTCGAGCGCGGCGAGGATGGCGGCACGAAGCGCTCGTCGACCAGCGTCACGGTGACCTTGTCCCAGGCGATCGGCGCGGTCGACAGCGCGGCGAAGAGCTTCGCCGGCGTGGTGCCGCCGGACACCGCGAGCAGCGAGGTGCCGCGTTCCGAGATGGCGTCGCTCAGCCGGTCGGCAACCTGCCCGGCAAGCGCCGTCGCCAGGTCCTGGCGATCGGCAAAGCCGTTCCAGCCGTAACGGACTTCGCTCAATTGCTCTCGTGCCATGTCCGTCCGTCACGTTCGATCAAGGCAATCGAGGCCGACGGCCCCCAGGTTCCGGCCGTGTAGCCCTGAGCTTCCTGCCTGGCGCTTTCCCAGGCGTTCTGGATCGGGTCGATCCACTTCCAGGCCGCTTCGACCTCGTCGCGGCGCATGAACAGTGTCTGGTTGCCGCGCACCACATCCATGATCAGTCGCTCATACGCGTCCGGCGCGCGTCCCTGGAAGGACTGCGCGAAGCTCATGTCGAGCGAGATTTGGCGCAGCCGCATGCCGCCCGGTCCCGGGTCCTTGATCATGATGTACTGCTTGACGCCTTCGTCCGGCTGCAGCCGGATCACCAACTGGTTGGCGAAGATCGGCCCAGCGCTCTCGCCGAAGATCGAATAGGGTATCGGCTTGAACTCAATGACGATTTCCGAGACGCGGGTGGCGAGCCGCTTGCCAGTCCTCAGGTAGAACGGAACTCCGGCCCAGCGCCAGTTGCCGATCTCGGCCTTGATGGCTACGAAGGTCTCGGTGTTGCTGTCCTTGCCGAGTTCCTCGACATAGCCCTTGACCGGACCGCCCGCCGAGGCGCCGGCGCGATACTGGCCGCGCACCGTGTGCTTGGGCGCTTCGTTGCCGTTGATGCGCTTCAGTGCCCTGAGCACCTTCAGCTTCTCGTCGCGGACGGCGTCGGCATCCATCGACGACGGCGTCTCCATGGCGACCAGGCAGAGCAACTGAAGCATATGGTTCTGCACCATGTCGCGCAGCGCACCTGCCTTGTCGTAGTAGGTGACGCGATCTTCGAGCCCCACTGTTTCGGCGACCGTGATCTGGACATGGTCGATCTGGGCCGAGTTCCATAACGGCTCGTAAAGCGCGTTGGCAAAGCGCAGCGCCATCAGGTTCTGCACCGTTTCCTTGCCGAGATAGTGATCGATGCGGAAGATCTGGCTTTCGTGGAAATCGTCACCCACCGCGTCATTGAGCGCCCGCGCCGAGGTGAGGTCGCGGCCGATCGGCTTCTCCAGCACGATGCGCGAGCTCGGCGTGATCAGCTTGTGCTCCTTGAGCTGGTGCGAAATGTCGCCGAACAGCGCCGGCGCCACCGCGAGGTAGAAGGCGCGGATGCGGTCGCTGTCGCCGATTGCCTTCTTGAGTTTATCGAAGCCCGTGCCGGTAGTCGCGTCCGCCGAGACATAGGAAAGCCTGGCCAGGAAGCTCTCCAACTCCTTGGCGTCGATATCGGCCGGCTTCACATGCTGCGATATCGCCTTCTTGGCGAAGGCTTGGAATTCGGCATCGGTCATTTTGGCGCGCGAGGTGCCGATGATGCGCGTCGGCTCGGAGAACTGATGGCCGCACTGGCGATAGTAGAGCGATGGCAGGAGCTTGCGTTCCGACAGGTCGCCGGTGCCGCCGAAGATGATGAAGTCGAAGGGATCGACAGGGATGATCTGGCTGGTCATGGTCAGTCCGATTTGATGCCGAGCGCCGGCAGCGTGGTTGGTATATTCTAATCGATTTAAATTTTCCAGTGCCATGGTGTCACATGCGAGGACCAATCGCTTGCACTTGCATCGGTCCACATGTTTCCCGACACTCGCGCCGCCGGCAGGCCCGTTGGGCAAGCCATGGCTTCCGGAAGCGTTCGCGGCTGCAGCATAGAACGCGAATGTGACGAAAGCTAAGGGAGATGTAGCCTGGCTCGCGGTGGGCCGGGCGGCAGGTGGACAAGTCACGTCGAGCTGCGGAATCCAATGAGCGGGAAAACCATGCGTCTGGAAAACAAGGTCGCCGTCATCACCGGTGCCGCGTCGGGCTTCGGCGAAGGCATGGCCAGGCGCTTTGCCGAAGAGGGCGCGCGCGTGGTCGTCGCCGACCTCAACGCCAGGGGCGCCCAGCGGGTGGCCGAAGAGATCGGCGAGAGCGCCATATGGACCCAGACCGACGTTTCCCTGCGCTCCGAATTCGACGAGATGATCTATGCCGCCAAGAGCGCCTTCGGTCGCATCGACATCATGGTCAACAATGCGGGCTTCACCCATCGCAACGGCGACATGCTCGGCATCGATGAGGAAACCTTCGACCTGATCACCGCGGTCAACATGAAGGCGATCTACCACGCGGCGCTTGCCGTCGTGCCGATCATGGACCGGCAGGGAGGCGGCGTCATCCTGACCACGGCCTCGACGGCCGGGCTTCGGCCGAGGCCAGGCCTGACCTGGTATAACGCCTCCAAGGGCTGGGCGATCACCGCCACCAAGTCGATGGCGGTCGAACTGGCGCCGAAGAACATCCGCGTCAACTGCCTCTGCCCGGTCGCCGGCGAGACCGGCATGCTGGAGAAGTTCATGGGCGCCGACACGCCGGAGATCCGGGAAAAATTCCGCGCCTCGATCCCTCTCGGCCGGCTTTCGACGCCGCTCGATATCGCCAACGCGGCGCTGTGGCTGGCCTCGGATGAAGCCGCCTTCATCACCGGCGTGGCGCTGGAGGTCGACGGCGGCCGCTGCATCTGAGCCGCTTCAGGTGGCGCATGGCAGCTTTATGCGCGGTCAAGCCGAGTCCCATTTGACTTCATGGTCCGTCAAAACGATAACGGATCGGCGTAGGGGAATTGGCGCGTGGTTAAGGTCAGGCTGCGTGAAATTCGCAATGATCTGGGCTGGCGATTGCGTCGCTATCGGGCAAACCGTGCGCGTGCCCAAAGCAAGGCTGTCTTCATCGGGATAACCGGCAGTTCCGGCAAATCGACGGCAACCAGCTTGCTTGGGCATATCCTGGCCGGTCACGGCACGGTCCATACGCAAGTTCTGGCCAACACGCTCAACGCACTGGTCCGCACGCTCTACAAGCGCATGAAACGCGCGGGCGAAGTCGACTACGTCGTCTTCGAAGCCGGCGCGTATGAGCCCGGTTCGATCCGAGGCATGGCGCAAATGCTGAAGCCGGACGTCGCGCTCGTGACGATGATCCGCCTGGAGCATGTCGGCAAGTTCAGGACGCTGGAAGCTGTTGCGCGGGAAAAACGGGCGCTGGTCGATGCGTTGGAGCCCGGCGGACTCGCGATCTTGAACGCCGACGACCCGCATGTGCTTGACATGGCTTCGGGCGCAAGGTGCCGCGTCGCGACTTTCGGTCAGTCCGAGGCCGCGGACTATCGTGTAACAGACATCCATGCCGCCTATCCGGACCTGCTCAGATTTTCGCTTCGACGGCACGGTGGCGACATACACATGCAGACACCATTCCCCGGCGAGCACTTCTGGCTGCCGACAGCCGCCGCCGTCGTCACGGCGCTGGAACTTGGTGTTCCACCGGAGAAAATCGCCGCAAGGACCGCATCCTTCGAACCTCTGGCCAACCGTTGTACGGTGCTGGTGACCGATCGGGGTCCACAGTTCATCGTCGATGCTGTCAAAGCGCCCTGGCATTCGCTGAACATTGCGTTCGAGATGATGGCCAAAGCGAAGGCCGTTCGTAAACGGATCGTCGTCGGACAGATTTCCGACTACACCGGTTCGTCGAGAAAGTATGGCACGGCTTATGGTATCGCCCGCGACATCGCCGACGAGGTCATCTTCACCGGCGACAATGCCCATCGCTCGCGCGCCAGCCAAGCCGACCGCGACAGCGGCCGTTTCGTCGAACTTCGCACCCCGAAGGAAGTCTCGGACCAAATCAAGCGGACGGCCGTTCCCGGAGAACTGATCCTGCTGAAGAGCTCATCCAATCTCCATCTGGAAAGGATCGCGCTGGCCTGGACGCATGACGTCAGATGCTGGATTCCGGCATGCGGCAAGAAAGAGAGTTGTCAGGCTTGCGGCCTCTACGAAGTGCCGTTCAAGGAACACAGATCCTTCCTCGCCAATCGCCGGCTTCAGCGCAGACGGCGTCGCTTTGAATGGCTGCTTGGTGGGTCAAGCCTTATGCGCCGGTCTTGATGTAGCTTTTGTAGATCCAGCCGTGCTTGCCGTTATAGACGATCTCGCACCATTGCTTGCAATTCATCACCTGCACCGATGCCTTGGCCGGCACCGTGGCGATTGCGGCGGCACCTTTCTTCGGGCCTGAGCGCATGGTCACAGCTCTCAAGACGCGCCCGTTTGCGGCCGCGTTGGCTCTTTGAGCTTTCGGCTCAGGCTGTGCCGAGCTGTCCGTCGCTGCCGGCTGCGGATCTGGAACCTGCGGCTTGGCTTCAGGAATAGCGGCGGTTTGGGCGCCGTCCATCGTGTCGCCCGGCTTCTTCGCGGCCGCTGCTGTCTCGCTGGCGGAACCGGCGACCTGCGACAGCGCGTTCGCGGCGTCGTTCTCGGCATCGGCCTCGGCAAAGGCCGTATCGGTCGATTGCGCGGGGGCCGTGTCGGCGGCCTGCTTGAATGGAGCTGGCTGGTTCTCGGCCGGGGCAGGTGGCGTCTTGGCATCGGAAGCCGTCCAGCGAGGGTTGTTTGATGCCAAGGCCGGAATGTTGGCTTCGCGGGCCGCCGTCGTGGGCGTCACCGCATCCCCCTTGCGCGCGGCCTGCGGCGCCGTCGCCACAGTGACCGCCGCTGCCGCCGGAGCGACTTTCGTGGTCTTCACCGGAATTGTCGGAACGATCTGCGCGGCATTTGCCGCAGTCACTTGCCGGTCACTGCCCGGAACGCACAGCCACAGCGCCACCGCGGCCACGCCGAGCAGCGCGGCGGTGCCGACCGCTGCAATGACCAGATGCGCGTTCGACTGTACCTTCTGCCAGAAGGATGGCCGTACGTTATAGCCGAACTGCATTGTAAAGCGCTGCCGTTCCGGCGCGCCGAAACTGAAGGGCTCGTTCACTCAAACCACCTCCAACAAGCGGGCCGACGTTCTTTCGATCATTGCCGTAAGGATCGGCATCGGTCCCTAAATCACTGCGGACAAGGTCCGCGAAGTCCCCGGATTTTCGCCCATAATTGCATCTTTTACTGCTGATTATGGCATGAGTGAGCCAATTTGCGAAATTCTGCGCGCCTGTTAAGGCTTCCACAACCTGCCGCGTGGAAGTCGCCGGCTCGAATCGGCGGCTTCGGCTGGGCCTGCGGCTTCAAATCCTGTCGCGCAGCGCGAACCAGTTGAGGGCAAGAAACAAGAGCGGCGCGCGAAATCGGCGACCGCCGGGGAAGGCGGGGATTTTCAAATCCTCGATCAGTTTCAGCCGGTCGCGATTGCCGGCAACGGTCTCGGCATAGAGCTTGCCGAAGAAGTTCGACAGCATGACGCCGTGGCCGGAATAGCCGCCTATCGAGATCACCTTCGGCATCACCTCGCGCACGAACGGCTTTCTCGGCACCGTGATGCCGACATAGCCGCCCCAGCCATGCGTGATCTCGACATCCTTCAGGTCCGGGTAGAGCTCGGCGATCTGCCTGCGGATGTGGATATGGATGTCCTTCGGGTCGTTGACGGCATAGACCTCGCGGCCGCCGAACAGGAGCCGTCCGTCTTTCGACTTGCGGAAATAGCGCACCACGAAGCGGGAATCGTCGACCGACTCGCCACCCGGCAGCACTTTGGAGGCCGCGCCGAGCGGCACGGTCGCGCCGATGAAGGAACCGATTGGCATGATGTGCGCCGCGCTCACCGGCTCCAGATTGCCGCCATAGGCGTTGACAGCGATCATGCATCTGTCGGTGGTAATCCTGCTCTTGGGCGTCGTGACCGTCACCTTGCCGCCGTTGGAAAAAATGCCGGTGGACGGTGTCTGCTCGAAGAGATGCGCGCCGGCCGCCGCGGCCACTTTCGCTGTGCCGATCACCAGCTTCAGCGGGTGGATGTGGCCCGTGCCGGTGTCGCGTGTGCCGCCGAAATAGCGCGCCGAGCCCAGCCGCTGCGCTGTCTCCGCCGCGTCCATGAAGCTGACATGCGGATAGCCGAAGCGGTTCGCCATGATCTCGGCATGGCGCTTGTAGTCGTCGACATAGCGCCGCTTGTGCGCCACCGACAATTGGCCCGGCATATAGTCGATCTCGATGGCATTGGCGGCGGCGAAGTCGAACAGATGCGCCTTGGCTTCTTCAGCCATGTCGAACAGCGCCCTGGCGCGGGAGAGGCCGTACTCGGCCTCCAGTTCCTCGGCCCAGGCGCGCTGCCCGGTGCCGAGCTGGCCGCCATTGCGCCCCGACGCGCCGTCGCCGAAACGATAGGCTTCGATCAGGACGACATTCGCGCCGGCTTTGGCGAGATGAGCCGCAGCCGAGAGGCCAGTGAAGCCGCCGCCAATAATGACGACGTCACATTGGCGATCACCATCTAGCGAAGGGTATTCGGGCCGAGGCCCGGCCGTATCCTCGTACCACGAGCGGCCCGGGGAAATGGGAGACTGATAGGGCATGATCAGTGCCCTATACGTTCAACAAGAGATACTCCCGCTCCCACGGGCTGATCACTTCCATGAAGGTCTCGAACTCGGCGCGCTTGATCGCGGTGTAGGTGGCGGCGAACGATTTGCCGAGGATGGCGCCGAGCTCCTTATCGTCCTCGAACAGGCCGACGGCCTCCAGAAGACCACGCGGCAGGTCGATTTCATCCGCATTGGCGGTCGTCAGCACCGGCGGTTCCGCCTTGATCTTGTTGCTCATGCCGACTAGCCCGCATGCAAGCGAGGCCGCCAGCGCCAGATAGGGGTTGGCGTCGGAGGACGGGATGCGGTTTTCAACGCGTCGCGCCGCCGGATCCGAGCGCGGCACGCGGAAGGCGGTGGTGCGGTTGTCATAGCCCCATTTGTTGTTGACCGGAGCCGAAGCCTGCTGCGTCAGCCGGCGGTAGGAATTGACGTAGGGCGCGAACATCACCAGCGCGTTCGGCACATGCTTCTGCATGCCGCCGATGAAGTGGAAGAACGCATCGGTCTCCGAGCCGTCCTCGGCCGAGAAGATGTTCCTGCCGGTCTTCTTGTCGACGACCGACTGGTGGATATGCATGGCCGAGCCAGGCTGCCCCTGGATTGGCTTTGCCATGAAGGTGGCGTAGATCTCGTGCTTCAGCGCCGCCTCGCGGATGGTGCGCTTGAACATGAAGACCTGGTCGGCGAGCTCGATCGGATTGCCGTGGCGCAGATTGATCTCGAGCTGGCCGGCGCCTTCCTCATGGATCAGCGTGTCGATCTCCAGGCCTTGCCGTTCCGAGAAATGGTAGATGTCGTCGATCAGTTCGTCGAATTCGTTGACGCCGGCGATCGAATAGCCGGCGCCGCCGCCGATCGGCCGTCCCGAACGCCCGACCGGCGGCGTCAGCGGATAGTCCGGATCGGGGTTCTTGCGCACCAGGTAGAATTCGATCTCGGGCGCCACCACCGGTCTCAACCCGCGCTCGTCATAGGCGGCCAGCACGCGCTTCAGCACGTTGCGGGGCGTGAATTCGACCGAGCGGCCGTCCTGGTGAACGAGATCGCAGATGACCGCTGCCGTCGGGTCCTCTTCCCAGGGCACGACGGTCAGCGTCGAAAGATCGGGCAGCAGCTTCAGGTCGCCGTCGTCCTCGGGGTAATGGAAGCCGTTGCCGTCCTCGGGATAGCCGCCGGAGATCGTCGTCATGAACACGGCCGAAGGCAGCGCCAGCGAGGTGTTGGAAGTGAATTTCTTCGACGGCATCATCTTGCCGCGGGCGACGCCCGCCTGATCGGGCGTGATGCACTCGATGTCCTCGATGCCGCGCCATTCGAGCCAGGCGCTGGCTTCCTTCCAGTTCTTCACACCGCGCTGGTTTTTCAGGAATGCAGGCGTGCGGGCGCGCCCCCCCCGGCTTGACGGACGGACTTCCTTTTTTTCAGGCGGCATCATTCACCAGATTGTGTTGCGGATTTCGAAGTATAGCCGGGCGCCATGGGGGAAGGGAAGGGGAGGCGGTTTACGCGACAGCGCTTCGCAATTGTCGAACGTCACCCGAACCGGCTTCCGGCTGCGTTTCTTCGAGCCTCCGCCGCAACGCCGACGCATAAAGTCTTCGCCAGCCTTTTTGCGGCGCGCTGAGAAACCACGATTGCCGCAAATCCCAACTGTGACGAGACAGATCACGCAGTTCTACGTTTGTTATTCCCTTTCCGGAGAGCGGGTAGACGGCGAACTCGGAGAAAAAGATCTCGCCGTTTAGCGCGTAGAGATCACATCGCATCCGATCGAACGGCGCGGAGAGCTTCTCCGCAATTTCGCACATGCGTGAAAATGTCTTCGGCAGTGGTGCCTCGACCCAGGCGGCACCGCTGTCCGACGATGGAGAGATATAGCGCCCGTCTCTCTGGTAATGCCCCTTGCGCTCCTCGCCCTGATTGTTACGGCTGGCTGCGTAAACATATTCCGTGACCTCGCCCGAGACATGAAACTTGTATTCCGTGCCAATGGGCTCGCCGCGATCCATCAGCATCTCCTCCACCAGAATGCAGCGAACGGTATCCTTGTATGCCCATTCTCCGAAGCGCTTGCCAAAGCGGCGGCGTACCCAGCGGGATGTACGCCTATGCAGTCTGGCCTTATCGACTTCTCCGTTGCGGACCATGATGTTCCATCGGCAGCCGTGATTGGCCTTGACCACGACATTACCGAGAAGGACATCGGGAGGAATGAGAGCGGCATCGCTGCCCGACCACAGCACCTTGGCCGTCTTCAATTCGGGGCAAACGGACAATGCATAGGCCTTCGAGGCGAGCTTATCGCAGGCGAGGGTGAACAGTGGATTGCGGTCGAACAGCTTTCGCCACAAGAACTTGTCGACATAGGTGACCGGCATGGCGGGATCCGGCAGAACGCGGCTATCTTTGTAGGTGTGCCAGCAAACAAAAGGATGGCGCGCAAAACACCACATCCGCGTCAGGTCTATTACCAGGCGGTCGACAGTCCGGCTTGAAACTGCCTTGCTAATCAAGATTCTCGCCCGCTGCTTTTGACCTTCGTCGCTTGAGAATGATGTCCCTGGTCATGGTTTGCGAAACGGAGGTGCGGCCGGTGACCTGGAGCCGCGGATCCAAGGCATCTTCGGCCCTGTCGGCCCAGAGCCGGCCGAGCGAACAGGGATCCCAGACGATGATCGTCACGTCTTCAGGCGCGGTATCGGCAACCCGTGCCACGACGGCGGCCTTCGGCGATACCATGTTGGCGATGTAGACCACTTGCGCATTGGCGTAGTCGTAATCGAGGCCGTTGCAAAGTTCGGCGCGGATTCGTGGGTAGCCCAGCTTTGCCGCAAGTACATTGGCCGTTTCCACGGCTTCGGGGACGATATCCAGCCCAATGATTTGCCGGATCGTGGTTTGGTCGTGGAAACGAAACATGGTGAAAGGCCGTCCGCCGCAGCCGACCATCACCACCTGCTGGCAGCCGCGAAAATCGAGGCGGTTGAAAACTTCATTCAGCCGGTTGTAAGCGTAGTTCGAGGACATGAGGCCGATATTGGTGCTTTTCGGCGCCACGGTTTGAAAGGAAACCGGTCCATCGGCATCCTGCTGCAAGAGCAAGGCGATCTCGGCGACGTCTTGCGCGTGGACCATTTTTCGGAATGCCTCGGTGAGCGCCGGCTTGTGGGCAAAGAATTCCGGATGGCTTGCGAGCAACGCATCGCCAGTCTCGTGACCCATGCCGAGCCCGAGTTCTCGAAGCGCCATGACGAGCTCGATCGGATCGCTGTCCTGGGAGCTTTCCAGGATACGCTCCAACTCGCCTTTCCATGAATTCAGCATGCACCCCCGCGCTCTACCGATCTCCAGCTAGAGCTAGCAGTACCCGGCAAACGCGTCTACACCACGCGTTCGTGAGGAGGATGACGTGACAATGTCCGCTCTTACCACAATCGGTTTCGATGCCGACGACACGCTGTGGCAGAACGAACAGTTCTTCCGCATGACCGAACAACGCTTCCTCGCCATGCTTGCCGAGCATGGCGATGCAAGCCGGATTTCGGCGAACCTGCTTGAGGCGGCAAAACGCAACCTCGGCCTCTACGGCTTCGGCATAAAGAGCTTCACGCTGTCGATGATCGAGACGGCGATCGAGGTTACCGAAGGCCGTGTTCCGGCCTCGACCATCGCGGAAATCCTGGCTGCCGGACGCGACATGCTCAGCCACCCGATCGAGCCGCTGCCCCATGCGCGCGAGACGGTCGAGAAGCTCGCCGGCAACTATCGCCTGGTGCTGATCACCAAGGGCGACCTCATGGACCAGGAGCGCAAGCTTGCACAATCGGGACTGGGCGAGTTCTTCGACGCCGTCGAGATCGTCAGCGACAAGAGCGCCGCCACCTATGCCCGTATCTTCAGCCGCCATGGCGACGGACCGCAGAGGAGCATGATAGTCGGCAACTCGCTCAGGTCGGACGTGGTCCCGGCCATCGAAGCCGGCGGCTGGGGTATTTATGTCCCGCATGAATTGACCTGGGCGGCCGAGCATGCCGAGGCGCCGGTCGCGGCGCCGCGTTTCCGCGAGATCGCCGACCTGAGCGAGTTGCCCGCGCTGATCGAAAGCATCGCCGCTGCAGGCTGACCAGATTAGGGGGCCTTAGCCGCGCCCGACCAGGCGATCGACCACCGGTTGCAGCCTCTCGGGCGTGATCGGCTTGGCAACCACCGCATCGACCACGCTCGACAGGCCGAGGCTTTCCGGCGTGCCACTCCTGGTTGAAAGCAGGATCACCGCGGGCAACGGTTTGCCCGAGGCGCGCCGCAGCGCGTCGATCGCCGACATCAGCCGGTCGCAATCCTTGTTGTCCGGGCCGCCGTCCAGGATGACGGCGCCGGGCAGTTGGCCGTTCAGCGTCTTCTCGGCGGCCTCGGGCGGTTCCGAGATCGGCTTCAGTCCCGATTTCTCGACGATTTTCGACACCACGACGCGGTTGATCGACGATTTTCCGACGACGAGCACTTTGGAAAAATCCGCCGCGGTCGCGCCAGTTCGGGCTGTCAGTTTCGGGTGTTTTTCGGAGTGGTCGTCATGGTCGGCGGGACACATCGGCGGGCTGGCACTCTGGTTCAATGCAGGGTTGAAACCTGAGGCACAATTGGGTGAGATCGCGGCCGGTGTCAAGCTGAAACGGTCGAGGTCGAAAATATAGCAAGAAATTCCGAGATTCAGAGAAAGTCGTACCCTTGACGGTGAAGGCAAACCGAAAAAAGACGATAGTCTCCCGAACGTATAGCGCGCGGGAGACTATCGCCAAGACTGTTGACGTTACGTCAAGTGTGGCTCTGCTGGGTAACGATCACCGGGATCAAAAGATCTCCCCAGTTGCCGTCGCCGCCATGGTGCCTGGCCGAGCGCACCAGTTCCACCGAGACGCCGGCCTCGACCGCCTTCATGACGGACTGGTTGAGTCGGTGCAGATCGTTGGCGAGCATGCGGATCGTCGCCTGCTGGTCGACGCTCATCGCGCTCGATTGTTCTTCTGCCCTTTCCTTGACACGGCTTATCGATGCCATTGCTCTTCTCCTCTATGTAGATGCCCTGCGGGCGTTTCCTCTGGTTGTTATCCGTTACTCGGCCGCCGGCCTGAACTGGGCGTGCTCGGTCGATTCATGCATGGCGGTGGTCGAAGACTGGCCGCCGGTGATCGCCATCGACACGGCGTCGAAATAGCCGGTGCCGACCTCGCGCTGGTGCTTGGTCGCGGTATAGCCGTTGGCCTCCGCCGCGAACTCGGCCTCCTGCAGTTCCGAATAAGCGGCCATCTGCCGGTCCTTGTAGCCGCGCGCCAGCTCGAACATACCGAAGTTCAACTGGTGGAAGCCGGCCAGCGTGATGAACTGGAACTTGTAGCCCATCGCCCCGAGCTCCCTCTGGAACTTCGCGATCGTCGCGTCGTCGAGGTTCTTCTTCCAGTTGAAGGACGGCGAACAATTGTAGGCGAGCAGCTTGCCCGGATGGTGCTTGTGCACACCCTCGGCGAATTTCCTGGCCTGCGCCAGATCAGGCTTCGACGTCTCGCACCAGATCAGGTCGGCATGCGGCGCATAGGCCACGGCGCGCGCGATGCAAGGCTCGATGCCGTTCCGCACATTGTAGAAGCCCTCGACCGTGCGGCCGGCGTCGTAGTCGACGAAGGGCCGGTCGCGCTCGTCGATATCGGAGGTCAAAAGCTTCGCCGCCTCGGCGTCCGTGCGCGCCACGACCAGCGTCGGCGTGCCCATGACGTCGGCCGCAAGGCGTGCCGCGTTGAGGTTGCGGATATGCGCCGCCGTCGGGATCAGCACCTTGCCGCCGAGATGGCCGCATTTCTTTTCCGACGCCAACTGGTCCTCATAGTGGACGCCTGCGGCGCCGGCTTCGATGAAGGCCTTCATGATCTCGAAGGCGTTGAGCGGCCCGCCGAAGCCGGCTTCGGCATCGGCCACGATCGGCGCGAACCAGGTCTCGACCGATAGCCCGCTGCCTTCGGACGTCTCGATCTGGTCGGCGCGCTGCAAGGTGCGATTGATGCGCTTGACGAGTTCCGGCGCCGCATTGGCCGGGTAAAGCGACTGGTCCGGATACATCGCCGAGGCGGTGTTGGCGTCGGCGGCCACCTGCCAGCCCGAGAGATAGATCGCCTTCAGCCCGGCCCGAACCTGCTGCATGGCCTGGTTGCCCGACATGGCGCCCAGCGCGTTGACGAAGTCCTCCTCGTGGATGAGCTTCCAGAGCCGGTTCGCGCCCATCTCGGCCAACGTCTGGCGAACCTGCACGGAGCCGCGCAACCGCTTCGCATCCTCTGGCGAATAGGGACGCTCGATGCCGTCGAACCGGCCTTCCGGCGCGGAGGGGACGAGGTTGTAAAAATCGGTCATTGGTCACTCCGGATCGTTTGGAAACTGCTTCAGCGCTACATCGCAAGCATGTAGCCTTGCGAGGTCTGCGTGTGACATCATTTACATTGCAGCGCGAAAACGCCCAGAAAAACCACCTTTCGGCCCTGAAAATAAAGGAAAAGCTGTGTTGTCATTGACAAGCTATCTCTGTAAATTTGTCACGATTGTAAAAATGGCGTAGTGGACGCCGGACTCGATATCCATGTAAATTCTTGTCAAGGATGGCACGGATGGCCGACCAGAAGATCTTCGCCGGTCCGCGGCTGCGCCGGCTGCGCAACGCCAGAGGCCTGACCCAGACGGCGATGGCCGAGGGGCTTGGCATCTCGCCCTCCTACCTCAACCTGATCGAGCGCAACCAGCGCCCGCTGACGGTGCAGCTCATTCTCAAGCTGGCCTCCGTCTACAAGGTCGATCCGCATGAATTGCAAGGAGAGACGAAAGGCTCGATCGCGGCACTGCGCGAGGCGTTCAGCGATCCGCTTCTTGCCGGCGAACTCCCTGGCGATCAGGAACTGGTCGATCTCGCCGAGACCGCGCCGAACGCCTCGGCGGCGATGGTGAAACTGTTTCGCGCCTACCGCGAACAGGCTGAGCGCCTGTCGGACCTCAACCAGCTTCTGGCCAGGGAGGGCAGGGCAACCGCGCTGACCGGCACGCGCCTGCCTGCCGATGAAGTCCACGAAGTGTTCGAGCGCCGCCCGAACCACTTCGCTTCGCTGGAGGAGGAGGCGGATGCTTTCACATCGGTGCTCGAACCCGGCGACGACCTGTCCGGCGCGCTCAAGGCCTGGCTGAGGCGCGAGCACGGCATCGTCGTCAAGGTGCTGCCGGTCGCCACCATGCCCAACTGGCGCCGCCGTTACGACCGCCATTCGCAGCGCCTGTTCCTCTCCGAGCGGCTGTCGCCTTTCGACCAACTGCGCGAAGTCGCCATGGAGGCGAGCCTGATGCGGATGTCGGTGGCCATCGCGGGCGAGCTCCAGGCGCTGAAGCTCGGCACCGACGAGGCCCGGCGGCTCGCCCGCTTCGAGCTCGGCCGCTATGCCGCGCATGCGCTGATGATGCCCTATCAGGCTTTCCATGCGGCGGCCGTTCGCGCCCGCTACGACATCGACGTCTTGCGTTCCCGCTTCGGCGTCTCTTTCGAACAGGCGGCCAATCGACTGACCATGCTGCAGCGGCAGGGCGCATCGGGTGTGCCGTTCTTCATGCTGGAAGTCGACAATGCCGGGAACCGCTTCCGCAAGGCCGGCAGCCAGGGCTACCCGCAGAGCCGCTTCGGCGGCGGCTGCCCTAAGCTTCCGGTCCATGCGGCCTTCTCGCAACCGGGCCAGATCCTGGTCGAGGCGCTGGAAATGCCCGATGGCGCCGAGTTCCTGTGCATCACCCGCACGCTGGAAGGTCCGCAAGGCGCCTTCTCCGAACGGCCGCGGCGCACCGCGCTCTTGCTCGGCTGCGATATCGGCTTCCGCGACGAGATCGTCTATGGCGCGGCGCTGCCGGCCGGAGCCGCCAGCAAGTCCGGGCAAGGCTTCGCCACGCCGGTAGGCCCCGCCTGCCGGCTTTGCGAGCGCGTAGGCTGCCTTGCGCGCGCCGAGCCGCCGGTGACGCGCCCGCTCGGCCTCGACGAGATGGTGACGGGCCTCAGCGCCTTCGATTTTCAGGGATGATACGTCGCCCGAGCCTGCGCATCGGTTCTGGGGACTGACTGTATCAAAGTAAACCGCGGAGAGGTTGTCCTACATTTGAGCGAATGCTGGATCACGCATGGCTTTCCACTTTGCGCTACGCGATTGAGACAAAGTCCCGTCGTTTGAGACACAGCATCCCTGTTGTCCTTGGTGCATCGTGTCGAACGCAACTCGCTGACAAGTCATGTCCATGACCGATACCGCCCCGTCGCCTGTCGCCCCGTCGCCTGTCGCTTTGCCAGCCGTCTCGCCGCGCGAGGAGCGGATCGGCATGCTCCTGGTCTTCCTTTCGGCGCTTATGTGGAGCTTCGGCGGCACCATCGCCCGTTTCATCCATGTCGGCGACAGCTGGACGGTTGTGTTCTGGCGTTCGCTGTGGGCCGTGGCCTTTCTCATCGCCTTCATGCTGTGGCGCGACGGTTGGCGCGGTACCCTGAAACTCTTCCGGCATATGGGCCTGCCCGGCCTCGGCGTCGCCTTCTGCTTCGCCACCGCCTCGACCAGCTTCGTGGTGGCGCTTGCCTACACGACCGTCGCCAACATCCTCTTGATGCAGGCCGGCGTGCCGCTGCTGGCGGCGCTTCTTGCCTGGCTCCTGTTTCGCGAACGGGTCAGCCCGGCGACCTGGATCGCGATTGCCGCCGTCATCGCCGGCGTCGCCATCATGGTCTCGGAATCCCTGGGCGGCGCCGTCTCGCCGATCGGCGACGGCCTGGCGCTGCTGATCGCGGTCATGTTCTCGGTGGCAACCGTGATCACCCGGCGCTTTGCCCATGTGCGCATGGTGCCGGCCAATTGTCTCGCGGCGCTGCTCGCGGGCGCTTTCGCCGCTTCCCAGGCATCGGAGTTCGCGGTCTCCGGGCGCGACATGGGCTTCCTCTTCGCCTTCGGCGTCATCAATCTCGGCATCGGCCTCGCCTTTTTTGCCATGGGCGCGCGGCTGGTGCCGGCGGCGATTGCGGCGCTGCTCGGCACCTTCGAGCCGATCCTTGGGCCGATCTGGGTCTGGCTCGTCCATTCCGAAGTGCCGTCGGTGCGCACCATCATCGGCGGCGCGGTCGTGGTCACGGCGCTGCTCGTCCATATCGGCCTGGAGTTCAAGCGCCAGACGCGGCCGGCGCGTCCCGGCGTCACCGGCCTGCCGTCGCCCAATTGACGATAGGCAGCCTTCCCCATTGACAACCCAGTTGCCGGGCGGGCAGGCTGCGATTACGGCAACAACAAGACAGGCGTATCTTGCCAAGTGTCTCCGCCGGCCTGCTCGGGACCGGACAGCATCGTCATAGCTCTGCATACGCCGCGGTGAATGCCGTTGACGCCGCCCGGGTGCCTCGCCGGGAAGGCTGGAATGTCTCGAACCCTGATGCCGTGATCGAGCCTGGCGTGGACAGTTCACGCTTGTCGCTCTCAGGAAAGCTCAATAGTCTTAAACCAACGCCGCCCCGCCATATCGCGACGAGCCGGCGAGGGAACACTCACCAAAGGAGAACACCATGATCCGCAAAGCGCTCTGGCTTTCGGCGACGTCGGCATTTCTGACGCTTTTCACCTTAAGCGGCCATGCAGAAGACCGCGTCGTCAATGTCTATAACTGGTCGGACTATATCGACAGCTCGATCATCGAAGACTTCACCAAGAAGACCGGCATCAAGGTCGTCTACGACACCTTCGATTCCAATGAGATCCTGGAGACGAAACTGCTTGCCGGCGGCAGCGGTTATGACGTCGTCGTGCCGAGCGCCAACTTCCTGGCGCGCCAGATCCAGGCGGGCGTGTTCCAGAAGCTCGACAAGTCGAAACTGCCCAACATTTCCAACATGTGGGACGTCATTTCCGAGCGCACCGCCAAATACGATCCGGGCAACGAATATTCCGTCAACTACATGTGGGGCACGGTCGGCCTCGGCTATAACGTCAAGAAGGTGCAGACCGCGCTCGGCACCGACAAGATCGACAGCTGGGACGTCTTCTTCAATCCGGACAAGCTGGCCAAGCTGAAGGATTGCGGCGTGTACGTGCTGGACTCTCCGGCCGACATCATTCCCGCGGCGCTGAAATATCTCGGCCTCGATCCCAACAGCACCTCGCAGGACGATATTTCCAAGGCCGAGGAAGCGTTGCTGAAGGTCCGGCCCTATATCCGCAAGTTCCACTCGTCCGAATACATCAACGCTTTGGCCAATGGCGATATCTGCATGGCGATCGGCTGGTCGGGCGACGTCTTCCAGGCGCGCAACCGCGCCGAGGAAGCCAAACAGGGCGTCGAGATCGGCTATTCGGTGCCGAAGGAGGGCGCCCAGATGTGGTTCGACCAGATGGCGATCCCCGCTGACGCGCCGCATGTCGCCGAAGCGCTCGAGTTCATCAACTACATGATGACGCCCGAAGTCATCGCCAAGTCGTCGAACTACGTGCTCTACGCCAACGGCAACAAGGCCTCGCAGCAATTCATCGACAAGGCGATCCTGGAAGATCCTTCGGTCTATCCGGACGAAGAGACGACGAAGAAGCTGTACACGGTTGCGCCGTACGATCCCAAGACACAGCGCGTCATCACGCGCAGCTGGACCAAGATCGTCACAGGCCAGTAAGCATTGAGACACGACCCCGGCAGCCAACTGCCGGGGTCGCTTTCCTTTGGGGAATTTTTAAGAAAGTAACGGAGTGGGGACCATGAAATCGCTTGGCAGCATCCGCAGGGATTTCGCGCCATGGAACGACCCGAACGCCAAGCCGTATATCCAGTTCGATAAGGTCACCAAGAAGTTCGGCGACTTCACCGCCGTCAACAATCTGTCGCTGACCATCTTCGAGCGCGAATTCTTCGCCCTTCTGGGCGCTTCCGGCTGCGGCAAGTCGACCCTGCTCAGGATGCTCGCCGGCTTCGAGGAACCGTCGGCTGGCCGCATCCTGCTCGACGGCCAGGACCTGCGCGGCATCCCGCCCTACAAGCGGCCGGTCAACATGATGTTCCAGTCCTACGCGCTGTTCCCGCATATGACGGTGGAAAAGAACATCGCCTTCGGCCTCCAGCAGGAAGGCATGCCCGGAGCCGATGTCGAAAAGCGCGTCGCCGAGATGCTGAAGCTCGTCAAGCTCGAGCAGTTCGCCAAGCGCAAGCCGCACCAGCTCTCGGGCGGCCAGCGCCAGCGCGTGGCGCTTGCCCGCTCGGTCGCCAAGCGCCCGAAGGTTCTGCTGCTCGACGAGCCGCTCGGCGCGCTCGACAAGAAGCTTCGCGAGGAAACGCAGTTCGAGCTGATGGACCTGCAGCAGGAGCTCGGCCTCACCTTCGTCGTCGTCACGCATGACCAGGAAGAGGCTATGACCATGGCCGACCGCATCGCCATCATGGACAAGGGCGAGGTGATGCAGGTCGCGACGCCCGCCGAGATCTACGAGGCGCCGGCCTCGCGCTTCGTGGCGCATTTCGTCGGCAATGTGAACATGTTCGAAGGCAAGGTTGCCGAACGCACGGCAAGCACCACGCGCATCACCGGCGCGACCGGCGCTGAGATCGTCGTCGACAATGGCAGCAACGCCGCTGCCGGCTCCGACATCGTCTTCGCAATCCGGCCGGAGAAGATCAGGGTTTCCTCCAAAAAGCCGGCCGATGCCGTCAACGCGCTCGAAGGCGAGGTCTACGACGTCGCCTATCTCGGCGACATGACCGTCTACCACATCAGGCTGGACGACGGTCAGATCGTGCGGGCAAGCGCGTTGAACGCCTCGCGCGTCACCGAGGATCCGCTCACTTGGAACGACCGTGCCTGGGTCTCCTTCCGGCCCGATGCCGGCGTCGTGCTGGCCAGGTAGGAGGCTGAGATGACGGATATCGCAGCGACTGCCGCTCCATCGACTGAAACCGCAACACTGCCGGCGAGGCTGGCGAAAGGCTTCGTCAACCGCCTCGTCATCATCATCCCCTATCTCTGGCTGCTGTTCTTCTTCCTCGTTCCCTTCATCATCGTCTTCAAGATTTCGCTGTCGCAGACGGCGATCTCGATGCCTCCCTATACGCCGGTGCTCGGCTTCAAGGACGGCGTTTCGGGATTTTTCGCCGGCGTCCGCGAGCTCAACTTCGACAACTACACCTGGCTCACCCAGGACGCGCTCTATTTCAACGCCTATGTGACGAGCCTGATCATTGCGGGTATCTCGACGGTACTCACCCTGATCGTCGGCTATCCGATCGCCTACGGCATGGCGCGGGCGCCGGCCACGATCCGCCCGACCCTGCTGATGCTGGTGATCCTGCCCTTCTGGACGTCGTTCCTGATCCGCGTCTATGCCTGGATCGGTATCCTGAAGCCCGAGGGCCTGCTCAACCAGGTCCTGCTGGCCACGGGCCTGATCAGCCAGCCGCTGGTGATCCTCAACACCTACACGGCGATCTTCATCGGCATCGTCTATTCCTACCTGCCTTTCATGGTGCTGCCGCTCTATTCCTCGCTGGAGAAGATGGATTATTCGCTGATCGAGGCCGCGCAGGACCTTGGCTGTCCTCCGACCGGCGCCTTCTGGAAGATCACCTTCCCGCTGTCGCTGCCCGGCGTCGTCGCCGGCTGCCTGCTGGTGTTCATCCCGGCGGTCGGCGAGTTCGTCATTCCCGACCTCCTCGGCGGCTCGCAGACGCTGATGATCGGTAAGACGCTGTGGAATGAATTCTTCTCCAACCGCGACTGGCCGGTCTCATCGGCGGTGGCCGTCATCCTGCTTCTGGTGCTGACCATCCCGATCATGTTCTTCCAGCAGGCGCAGGCCAAGGCACAGGAGCAGGGCAGATGAACTCGACCTGGAGCCGTTTCAACATCACCTCGATCGTGCTGGGCTTTGCCTTCCTCTATCTGCCGATCGTGCTTTTGATCGTCTTTTCCTTCAACGAATCGAAGCTCGTCACCGTCTGGGGTGGCTTCTCGACCAAATGGTACGTGTCGCTGTTCCACAACCAGGGCCTGATGGACGCCACCTGGGTGACGGCGCGCGTCGGCGTCATCTCGGCAACGGTGGCGACCGTGCTCGGCACACTGGCCGCGCTGACCTTGACGCGCTTCACGCGCTTCCGCGGCAGGGTGTTGTTTTCCGGCATGGTGTTTGCGCCGCTGGTCATGCCGGAAGTCATCACCGGGCTGTCGCTCCTGCTGCTCTTCGTCGCTGTCGGCCTTGACCGTGGCTTCCTCACCGTCACGCTCGCCCACATCACGCTCACAATGTGCTTCGTCGCCGTCGTCGTGCAGTCGCGGCTGGTCTCCTTCGACCGCTCGCTGGAGGAGGCGGCGATGGATCTCGGCGCGCCGCCGGTGAAGACCTTCTTCCAGATCACCTTGCCGGTCATCCTGCCGGCGATCATCTCCGGCTGGATGCTGGCGTTCACGCTCTCGCTGGACGATCTGGTCATCGCGAGCTTCACCTCGGGTCCCGGCGCCACCACGCTGCCGATGAAGATCTACAGCCAGGTGCGCCTCGGCGTGACGCCGGAAATCAACGCCGCCTGCACCATCCTGATCGCGGTGGTGGCGGTAGGCGTCATCATCGCCTCGATCGCCAACAAGCGCCGCGAGATCCAGCGCCAGCTCGACGAGCAGGCCGCGCAACGCGGTTGAGTGATAGGAGCAAGGGCGCTTTGCGCCCCCGCATCTACTGGCCCGAAACGCCGGGAGCGATCGGCGATATGAACGGCGCGCTCCAGTTGCCGCCGACGAAGAACAGCGACTGGCTCGGCGGCGCGGGAGCCGGACTGGTCGCTTGGCCGTTGGCCTGGGGCTGCTGTACCGGCTGCCCGTTGGGCACCACTCCGCCCGACAGCGCCAGCCCGCGTCCGACATAGGAGGCGATGCCGGATAGCCAGATCTTGTATTTTTGCGAATTGATCTCGGCCTTGTCGAGACGCGCCACTCCCTTAGAAATGCTCGCCTTGATCTCGGCGCCGTCGATCGGCAGCGAGCCATTGGCGACGTCGTCGAGCGCGAAGAAGCCGCCTTGCTGGTTGCGCTTGAGGAAGGCCGGCAGGTCGAGCCCGTTGAGCGTGCCCGGTCCAAAAGTCGCCGAAAACGATCCGTCGGCATTCTCGAAGATGGAGTTCCAGGCCTTGCCCGGTCCCTTGAGGATGATCGACACCGTCCCGGTGCCAGCCGGCATCAGTCGCGTCATTCCTGCCGCCGTGGCAAAGGCTCCCGTATCCACATCCGATGCCAGGAGCCGCATCTCGACCTGCGTGCCTTCCGGCTTGCGGTCGAAGCGCAGGCTGCTCTGGATGTTGCCGTTGAAGGCCGACGCGTCGGATATGTCGAAGACGGCAAGGCCGTTCTTGACCTGCGCGGTGGCCGCGACGTCGGCAAGCTGGACTGGTCCCACCGTGGCATGCGCCGCCGAAAGCCTGAGGTCGAGGTTGATGCGGTCGGCGAAGCTGGTGTCGATGTCGCCGGGGCCGTCCTCGCCGGTGGGCGCGACAGGCGTGAAAGCCGACAGGAAGGATCTCAGGTCCAGCGTGTCGAAGGCGAGCGTGCCGGCTATCACCGGACTGCCCTCGGCGAAGGAGAAATCCAGCGCTCCCATGCCCGGATTGTTGTTGAGCGTGACGGTGGTGTTCTCGAATTTCCCGCGCCCCGCCGAGGCGTTCACCTTGCTGGCGATCGAGACCGCGCCGATCGCAGCACTGGGCGCGATGCCTGCCTGCGACCACTCCAGCACGCGCCGCAGCGACGGCGCGGCAAATTTCGCCTGGCCGTCCAGATAGCCATTGTCCGACATCGAGGCCGTTCCGTCGAAGGAGAACGTCGCAGGTGCCGCCTTGAAGGAAAGAGTGACGGGCGCGGCTCCCCCGGCAAAAAGCACCAGCGGTTTCGTCGAGGAGAAATCGAGCTGCACGCTTTCGCCGCGCCAGATACCGGTCGCGGTCATCGATGCTTCGCTGTTCATCGCTTCCCAGTTCACCTGGCCGTTCAGGCTGCTCAGGATTTCGGCGTCCTTGCCGTCAACCGAAGTCACCACGCGACCATCGCGGAACTCGACGGTGCCGAACGGATCGGACGGCAATTTGCCGAGATCCGGCTTCTGCGGGTTGGCGGTGACCACGCCGCGCGCGGTGTCGATCGAACGCGTGATGCGCCCCCCGGTCGGAAGCGGCGGCAGATAGAAGCCGCTCGCCATGCGCTGGACCCTGATCGTCGGGCGCACCAGCCTCGCGGTCGAGAAAGCGACGTTGCCCCGCAAGGCTGCCATGGCGGAGAGATCGACCTCCACGCGATCGGCCTCGACGACCGAGGGCGCGTCGGTCTCGGTCCATTGCGACAGCGTCACGTCGCTGAGGATGGCGCGGAACTTCGGCCACACCTCGATGCGCGGCGAGCCGTCGATCGTCACCCTGAAGCCGCTCCAGGCGCTCAATTCCCAGGCGATGCGGTCGCGCACGATGCGGGTCGAGGCAATCAGCGGCAGCGCCGCGACCGCGAGCGCGATGATGAGCACGGCAACGCCGATCCCCCACACCCCGCGCCGGATCAGAGATGATGGCATTTTGCCCCGTATGCTTTCATTGCCGACAAATCGCCCGACGGGTGTAACCGAGCGCCGACGCTTTTCAAGTCTTTATGGCCTTGCGATGGCATTTGCGCAGCCGCAGCCATGAGTCCCCCGAACAAAATCTTGCTCCGCTGCGCTGCAATATGCATAAGCGGTCCGCACGATCCCGATCCGCAAGCGCGCCGTTTCCGGGACGATGGCATAGGCGGCGTTGGGCTTGACGGGCTCGAACGCGACGCGCTTTGGGAGGAGTGATCATGGCCGCCGACACACCTTTGTGGACCCCGACGCAGGAACTGATCGACGCAGCGCCCTTAACCGCGTTCATGAAGGCCGCGGAGGCGAAGGCCGGGTTGTCGTTCTCCGGCTATGCCGAACTCCATCGCTGGTCGATCGACGACCGCGAAGCGTTCTGGAGCCTAGTCTGGGATTTCTGCGGGCTTGTCGGCGACAAGGGCGAGCGGCGCCTCGTCGACGGCGAGAAGATGCCCGGCGCCAGCTTCTTTCCCGACGCCAGGCTCAATTTCGCCGAGAACCTTTTGCAGAACACCGGCGCCGGCCCGGCCATCGTCTTCCGCGGCGAGGATCAGGTCGAGCGCAGGCTTTCCTGGAACGAGCTCCACGCGCTGACCTCGCGCCTGCAGCAGCTCTTCCTGTCGCTCGGCGTCAAGGCCGGCGACCGCATCGCCGCGATGATGCCGAACATGCCCGAGGCCATTGCGGCGATGCTGGCGGCAAGCTCGATCGGCGCGGTGTGGTCGTCATGCTCTCCCGATTTCGGCGAGCAGGGCGTTCTCGACCGCTTCGGCCAGATCGAGCCGGTCGTCTTTCTCGCGCCGGACGGCTATTGGTACAACGGCAAGGCGATCGAGGTGGCCGACAAGGTGCGCGCCGTGACCATGAAACTTGCGAGCGTTCGCAAGGTGCTCATCGTCGACTATCTCGGTACCTCGAGCGATGTGGCCGCCACCGTCGACAAGGCAGCCGCGCTCGAAGACGCGCTCTCGCCCTTTGCCGCCAGGACTGTCAGCTTCGAGCGGCTGCCCTTTGCGCATCCGCTCTACATCCTGTTCTCCTCGGGCACGACCGGCATCCCGAAATGCATCGTGCATTCGGCCGGCGGCACGCTGATCCAGCACGTCAAGGAGCACCGGCTGCATGCCGGCCTGCTCGACGGCGACCGGCTGTTCTATTTCACCACTTGCGGCTGGATGATGTGGAACTGGCTGGTCTCGGGGCTGGCCTCGGGTGCTACGCTTTTGCTCTATGACGGCTCGCCCTTCTACCCCGACGGCAATGTGCTGTTCGATTTCGCCGATGCCGAGAAGATGACCTATTTCGGCACCTCGGCCAAATTCATCGATTCGGTCCGCAAGGCCGGTCTGAAGCCGATCGCCAGCCACGATCTGTCAAGCGTGCGCACCATCTCCTCCACCGGGTCGCCGCTGTCGCCGGAGGACTTCCGCTTTGTCTATGACGGCATCAAGAAGGACGTGCATCTGGCCTCGATCTCGGGCGGCACCGACATCGTGTCCTGCTTCGTGCTCGGCGTGCCCACCGAGCCCGTCTGGACCGGCGAGATCCAGGGTCCAGGCCTTGGCCTGGCGGTCGACGTGTGGGACGACGACGGCAAGCCGATCCGGCAGGAGAAGGGCGAGCTCGTCTGCACCAAGACCTTCCCGTCGATGCCGATCGGTTTCTGGAACGACCCCGAAGGCAAGAAGTATCACGCGGCCTATTTCGAGCGTTTCGACAATGTCTGGTGCCATGGCGACTTCGCCGAATGGACGGCTCATGGCGGCATGATCATCCACGGCCGGTCCGACGCCACGCTCAATCCGGGCGGGGTCAGGATCGGTACGGCCGAGATCTACAACCAGGTCGAGCAGATGCCGGAAATCCTCGAGGCGCTCTGCATCGGCCAGGATTTCGACAACGACGTGCGCGTCGTGCTGTTTGTGCGGCTGGCCGCCGGCGTGACCCTCAACGAGGATCTGGAAAAGCGCATTCGCGCCAGGATCCGCACCGGCGCCAGCCCGCGTCACGTACCGGCCAGGATCGTCGCCGTCACAGACATCCCGCGCACCAAGTCGGGCAAGATCACCGAACTCGCGGTGCGCGACGTGGTCCACGGCCGCACCGTGAAGAACAAGGAAGCGCTCGCCAATCCGGAAGCGCTGGAACTGTTCCGCGACCTGCCGCAGCTTGCGAGCTGATGGCATGTCGTGGTTAACGAAATCTGTCCGGCGAATTTACCTAGATTTCACGGGTGGTACACATTCGTAAATTTTTTTGGCACCCGGTAAGGACTTGTTAAGGGACGACCCCGATAGTCGCGTGTAACTTGAGGGAGAAATCCCGATCCTCGTCCCTGAGGTTCAGCTCAAGCCCCCGTTGTGACAGCATCCCATTTCTCAAGGCGTCCTCCAGGACGCCTTTTTCTTTGGCGCGGCTCGTCGGCAGGTTACTCCGCGAGCACGCGGGTCGATGGGAAGGCGACCTCGACCAGGGTTCCTTCGCCAGGCGTCGAGGTGATGGCGAAACGGGCGCGGTTCGCCTCCACCATGGCCTTGGTGAGGGGCAGGCCGAGCCCGGTGCCGTCGCCGCGTCCGCGCTTCAACGCATTGATCTGCTTGAACGGTTTCAGCGCCTGCTCGATCTCGGCCTGGGTCATGCCGATACCGGTGTCGCGCACGCGCATGACGACATCGCCCGAGGCTTCGTAAGCGGTCGAGACGATCACTTGGCCGCCGGCCTGGGTGTAGCGGATGGCGTTGGACAGGACGTTCAGGGCGATCTGGCGCACGCTTCTCAGGTCCGCCACCACTTCCGGCAGTCGCGAGGCGAAGCTGGAGCGGATGATGACGCGTTCGCGATTGGCCTGCGGCTGCATCATCGCCACCGTCTCGGCCAGCGTGTCGTTGAGCGACACCGCCTCGTAATCCATCTCCTGCTGACCGGCCTCGATCTTCGAGATGTCGAGCAGGTCATTGACGAGGTCGAGCACATGGTTGCCCGAGCGGTTGATGTCGCGCAGGTAGTCGCGATAGCGGTCGTTGGTGATCGGGCCGAATTTCTCGTCCACCATCAGCTCGGAAAAGCCAATGATGGCGTTGAGCGGGGTACGGATCTCATGGCTGATGCGGGCCAGGAAATCCGTCTTCTGCGAGGAGGCGCGCTCGGCCACGGCGCGCGCTTGCGTCAGGTCTTCCTCGGCACGCTTCCATTGCGTGATGTCGCGCACCACGGCGCAGAAGCCGCTGTCGTTGGGCAGCCGGCCGATGGTCATGAACAGCGGAATGAAACGTCCCTGCGCCTCGCGGCCGATGACCTCGCGACCGTCATTCAAGACGCTCGCCACCCCCGGCTCCGAAAGGCCGGCGAGATAGTCGCGCGCCGCGCGCTGGCTCTCGATGGCGAACAGCGAGGCAAAGGGCTTGCCGGCGACCTCGTCGCTGTCGAAACCGAACAGCGCCTCCGCCGGCCGGCTGATCGAGCGGATGTCGCCGTCGCGGCCGATCAGCACGACGCCGTCCGTGGCGGTGTCGATGATGGTGCGCATTTCGGCGATGCGCGACTTCAGTTCCGGCACGTCCGGCTGCAGCGCCGGTTCGTCATTGGCGGCGGTGAAATGCGCCGCGTCGTCCTCGCCGGAACGCCGCACCACCAGCATCAGCGCCTTGCCGCCGCGCCACGGGACTGAGCGCAGCAGCGCATCGATCGGAAATTCCTGGCCGTTGCGGGTCTTGAGCTTCAGCGAGTGGTCGCTTTCGTCCGCCGCGGTGTCCTCGGCATATGGATCGGCGAAGAGCGCGCCCAGGCCGCCCGCATCCGCGAGGTCGTCCAGCGCATCGTAGCCGGTGAGTTCGAGGAAGGCTTCGTTGGCATAATGCAGCACGTCGCCCGAATGGATGAGCAGCGGCACCGGCAGCCTGGCGAGGATGGATGCACCGGGCGCCTTGGCTTCTTCTCCGGTCGAAAAAGCGGACGGCACGAAACCCGACAGTTTGAGCGGCGGCACGTCGAGGCGCGGCCGCGCCGGCGCTGCCCCTTCTTCCGGCTGTTCTTCCGCCGCGGCGGCGGCATCCGCGTCGGAGCCTGCCCAATCCTCATTGTCCTGCGCATCGCGGAAATCGTCGGCGGTCATGCTGTCGTCGTTGGCCGTCGCATCAGGGCCGGACTGCCCGGCCGCGACAGGCTTTGCCGCAGGCTGTTCGATCGGCTGCCGCGGTTCCGTGGAAGCAGATTCGTCGGCCTGACGGGCGCCCTCGGCCTGCTCGGGCCGGGAAACCGGCGCACCCCCAATTTCCTCGGCGGATTTCTCCTCATCGGCAAAGTTGAGCAGCGAGCCGGAAACCGCCGAGGTCTCGGCCTGGCCGGTGTCGTCTGCCTCGGCGGCGCCATCGATGCCATCGAGCCGCGCCAGATCTTCCTGGTCTTCCGCTTCGGTCTCCGCTTCCGCGGTCTCCGCATCGGCTTTCGCGTCGTCAGCTTCCGGGGTTTGCGCTGCGGATGCTAAGCTCGCTTCCCGCTCGGAACCGTCGTGCTCCGCTGTGTCGGGCGCAAGCGGCTGGTTTGCGTCGGTCTTCGTTTCGTTGGCCGGTTCCTTCACCGTCGCCGCGCCCTCGCCGCCCGCATCGGGCTGCTTGTCGGCTTCGGCGGCGCGTTCCTCGACAGGCGCGGAACTGTCCTTGCGCAGCCGCTCGCCGATCTCGCGGAAGGCGCTGCGCTCTAGGATCGACAGGCTCCTCTGATTTGCCGGCGTGTCGCTTCCCGGCTGCTTGTCGTTGGCCGGCTGACGATGCTCGGCCAGCCTTATCACCTTGTCGGCAAAGCGCCGCTCCGGCTTCGGCACGATGGTCAATGCCGGCACTTCGCCCTGGAAGGGGTCTTCAGGCTTCGACTGTTCGGTCTGTTTCGTGCCTGGCTGCTCGGCCGGCGGCTCGGCTCCGGCTGGTGCGGCATTCGGCACCAGGGCCATGCCAAGCGCTTCCGGATCGGCCACGGCGTCGGCGCCGCGCGCGACGCCGAAGCCGCGAAAACCCTCGAAGGCGCGGCTGCGGCCATAGACGGGCAGTGCTGCCAGATCGACCGGGATCTTCAGGCCGGTTCCGGCCACCGGCCACAGCACCGAGCGGCCGGACCAGGTATCGCGCCGGTCGAGCAGGCCGGCGATCTCGCCCGAGGCGTCGAGGCCGAAAGTTGCCGCAACATCCTTGAAGCGGCGGCCGATCACATCGGCGGCAGGCTGGCCGACGATGTCGGCGAATTCGGGCGACAGCGCGCTGAACCTGCCTTCGGCGTCAGTGCGCCAGACGAAGCGCAATGGTGGCGCGGAGCGGTCGATGTAGCGGGGCGGGGTCGGCTGGGCCAATGTGGCGGCTTCGCCGCCATCCCGCCCTTGACCTTCGGCCGTTGCGGCCCCCTCCGGTGCGTTCTTCGCCGGCGCTGTCGGCTGAGCATGCCCAGCGTCCTCGTTGCCGGCATTGAAGTACCAATGATCGTGCTGGCCGGCGCCGGCATCGGCGGCCTGCCGGCCGGGGTCGGCGGCGGCCTGATGGTCGGTCCGGGTAGACCGCTGGCCCGCCAGGGTCCGGCTCTCCGCGTCCGGCCGTGCGTCGCCGTCGGGAGCCTCCGGGGCTGGCTCGGTCTCTTCGCCAGCCGCCACGGTAGGCACTCGGTTGTCCTGGAAGGGCTGAGGCTCGGGCTCGATTGCCGGGCTTTCACCTGGCGGCGGGGCGCTAACCGCCTCGGGCGCCGCAACTTGTTGATCGCCCTGGTCGGCGACCGGCTGATCGTCTTGGTCACCATCGGAGTCGTCGAGTTGGTCCTCGTCGATCACCACCAGCAGATGGCGCGTATCGGTAAGCCGCGCAAACCCGGCCGGATAGGAGGTGTTGGTGCCCGGCACGAGGCGTTTGACGACGCGGTCGCCGCTGCTTGCCACATCCGCAACCAGCGCAGCCAGCGTCCGCGGCTCGATGCCGAGCGCCGCAAAGCCGTCCGAGGCTGCTTCGACATCGCCTTGCGCGTCGACGAAGGCAATGAAATGCCCGGCCTCGGTAAAGCCGCCGATTGCACGGCTGGCGATTTCGCCGGCGCTGCGCGAACTGACCTGCGCCGCCGGCACCGCCAGCATGATTGCCGTCTCGCCGTCCGGCATCGCCACTGCGCTGGCCAGGAAGCCTGCGGCGCGACTTACCATGCCGGTGGCCAGCCTTACCGTGATGGCGCGATCGCTGCCGATGTTGGGAAAGCCGCTGGTCGCCATGATCTGCCGGCGCGCGACCAGCGGCAGCCGCGCCGAGGCGCCGATGATGGCCTCGATATCCGGATAACCGAACACCGACGCCCCCGGACCGTTCGCCCAGATCACCTGTTCGAGGTCGACCGACAAAATGGCCAAGGCATCGCCCGCGGCAAAGCGCTGGCGCACCGCGTCGAGCACGGCAACGTCGAGGAAGGAGTAGTTTTCAGGCGGCATGCGCTGGCCAACCCTCCGGAGCGGGCATTTTTTCAGTTAACGCTTTGTTAATAAAAGCCCGCGGCCCGGAGGTCCACAAGCCTGGGCTTGTATCGGTCGAAATCTCTGGGCTCTTGGTTAACGGCTCTTATGGCTAACGTAGGGGAAGATTTTATGGTGCGGTGCAACAAACATGTTGCAATGCACAAAAAATCCTTTATATTGCCATCATACATGAACGAGACGGCTTTCTGTCAAAGCCGCTGCCCCGAAAGGTTGGAAAATGTCCAAGACCACCGCCAAGACCGCAGAGACCATCGAGAACGTTGAATTCCCGAGCTTCGATGCTTCCAAAGCCACCGACCAGATCCGCGCTTTCGCCGAGAAGGGCGTCGAGCAGTCGAAGGAAGCCTATGCCAAGCTGAAGACCGGCGCCGAGGAGACCCAGAAGGTTCTGGAGTCGACCTACGAGACCGCCAAGACCATTTCCAGCGACGTTTCGCTGAAGGCCATCGCCGCGATGCGCGCCAATGCCGAGGCCAGCTTCTCGCACTTCGAAGCCTTGGTCGGTGCCAAGACCCTTTCGGAAGTCGTCGAGCTGCAGACCTCCTTCCTGCGCAAGCGCGTCGAAATGGCTGTCGAGCAGGCCAAGGAGTTCCAGGCCGTTACCACCAAGGCGGTCGAGGACGTCTCCAAGCCGGTAAAGAGCGCCTTCGAGAAGGCGATGAAGGACGCCAAGGCTGCCTGATTTTCGCGCACAACCCTGCGATGCATCAAAACGTCGCATTTCGTCAGACAAATAGTCGTGCGATAGGGTTGAACAACCAGATACCCGGAAATGGAACCTCCTCCCTCCGTTTCCGGGGTGACCAGCCAGCACCTCCTCCCGCTGGCTCGTAACAGGAAAAGGCCGGCACCTCCTCCCGCCGGCCTTTTCTTTTGCCTTGACGAAGGCGGATGAGGAAACCCGTCCTTTACCTTATCAAGGCCCTTGAATTAGAATCCGATAGCCCGTATTTGACGCATCGCCGAACGACAGAGCGGATCGCGGGGAAAGAAGCTTCCTCGATCCGGCTCAGGCAGGCGTGCCGTTGTAGCTCAGCTGGTTAGAGCGCCGGATTGTGGATCCGGAGGTCGCTGGTTCGATCCCAGCCAACGGTACCATCGGGCTTTTCGCTAAATATCGGGAATACTGCCGAATTCGCGATTCGGACCGTCGCGGTCGCGCCGAGCCTATGCGGCGCGTTGCGGCACGAGCTTCAAGGTCAGCACCGCCGCGACTTCGGCGGCCTTGTCGGTATGGACGAGCGGCACGTAATCGCCCGCGGCCCATAGCGGCGCCATGTCGCCGCAATGCTGCGACCGCGGATAGCTCAACTGGCCCGTAGTGTTGATGCAGACGCTGTTGTCCCAGTCGCCGACATCGACGACGATCCGGAACGAGGCGCCGATGGTGAGCCGGAAGTCGGTGGCTCGGTAGGAGCCATTCATCGGTGTGCTGTCGCTGCCACTGAAAGCGAAGGAGCCGACATTCCATTGACCCTTGGCATCGGCGACCGCTCCAGCCGGGTGCTCGAAAGGCGCCTCGTGCAGGCGGCCCCATGCCCATTCATCCGTATCGGGGCCGAGCATCTGCAGGCACGTGTCGTAGGCTTTCGCCAGACTGCCAAGCGCCAGCGCGGCGAACTCTCCCGGAGCCTCGGCCGCCATGGCTTCGAGCCGATCGAGATGCCGGCGGTGTAGGGCACCGTGCCGGGATCGGTCCAGACGGTTCGGATCGCCACCGCCAGACGCCGGTTGGGATATTCGGCGATCACAGGCCCGTGCCGAGTGAAACGCAGGGCGAGCGCTGCCTCGCCGCAACCCTTGACCGCGGTGGTCTCGCCGATGTCGCGGAAGGGCTCCTAGCCGTCTCCGTAACGGTAGAGCCGGGATCCTCCGGATGCGTCTCGTTACCCCTGATATTTTGCTTTGTTGGATTGCGGGTCGGTCGGTTCAGGCGCCGCCGCACGTGTCGATGATGGCCGCGGCGATGACCTTCGTGGTCTCGATCAGGCTTTCGATCTCCACGCATTCATTGTCGCCGTGGAAGCCGTCGCCGGCCGGTCCGTAGATCACCGGCACCACGCCGGCGCCGGCGTAATGCGCCGCATCGGTGACGGCTTCGAAACCCTTGATCGCGGGCGCCTTGGCCTGCACCTCCGTGGCGCGTTGATTGAGCGATTGCACGAGCGGTGCGTCGACCGGGGTGTTCATCGGCGGAAAGTTGAGGCCGAAGAGATCCCATTCTATCGATGGCGGATGATCCCGCATCCAGGCGTCGGAGGCGGCGAAGTGGTGGACGAAGTTTTCGAACTCCGCCTTCACGTCCTCGAACTTCTCCTGCGGCATGAATTTGTAATCGAGGTCGATGGTGACGATATCGGGGATGATGGCCGCGTTGGTCATGATCGCCGGCGTGCCGTCGGGACCCATGCCCGCGCCGCCGCGGATGACGCCCGGATTGATCGTGGCGAGGCCCGCGGGCACGAGCGGGTGCCAATTGTCCCGGCAGCGCGAGGTCTCGAAATCGCGCAGCGCCATCAGGAAGCGCGTGGCGAGTTCGATCGCATTGACGCCGGGTGTGAGACGGCCCTCGACATGCGGCTGCGGCCAGATCGAGTTGAAGCGCCAGCCGGCATGCGCCTGCTTGCCGAAAATCGTCACGCGCACCCAGGTGAGCCCACCTTCGGCCGGCACGATGTTGCCCCAGGTCGGCTCGGCGATAATAGCGCTTTTCGCCAGGCGCGAACGCTTGACGAGATCCATCGCGCCAAAGCCGCCGGCCTCCTCGTCGACCACGGTGTGGATGGCGAGCCGGCCGTCGAGCTTGACGCCCGCCTTGCGGACCGCGCGGGCCGCCGCCACGCAGGCGGCGACGCCAGCCTTCATGTCGATCGCGCCCCGGCCCCAGATGCGGCCGTCCTTGATGTCGCCGCCGAACGGATCGCAGCTCCATTTCGACTGATCGCCGACCGGCACGACGTCGACATGGCCGCAAAGAATAAGGCTTTTCTCGTCGCTGCCTGCCCACTCGCCCGTGAGGTTCGGCCGGTCCGGAAACACGTCCCAGCGGTCGATGCCGAAGCCGAGCGCCTCCAGTTCGCCTGCGAGATGGGTCTGTACGTCGGCCTCGCGGTTGATGGCGGGGTCGGTCTGAAATTTCGGATTGACCGATGGTATCCGCACGATGTCCCGGGTCAGTCCGACGACATAGTCCCGGTCCTCTTCGACGGCCTTCCAGACGGCGGAAATCATGTCGCTCATTTCGCTGGCCCCTGCAATTCGTCGAGAAGCTGGTCGGTGGTCACCTGGCGGCAATAGCCCTTGATGGTGCGGAGCGAATTGTCGTGGCGTTCCTGCGAATAGGTCGCGCAGGCATCGGTCACCTGCGTGACGAGATATCCAAGGTCGCAGGCGTCGCGGACCGCGCTTTCCACGCACTGGTCGGTCAGGAGCCCGGATATCACGAGCTGGCGCACGCCGAGATTGCGCAGGATGTAGTCGATATGCGTGGAGACGAAGACCGAGGAGGACGTCTTGGGAAGGCAGATCTCGTCGTCCGCGGGCGCCAGTTCGTCGATGACCTTGCCGTCCCAGGATCCCTTCGGCACATGGAAGCCGGTGATCTTGTAATCCAGGCTGCGATCGCGGCCATCCTTGGTCAGGCTTTCGATCGTCGTGTGCATGACCTCGATCCCTTCGGCTCGGAAGGCATCCAGCAGGCGCTTCATGTTCGGGATGGTTTCGCCCTTGATGCGCTTGAAGAACCAGCCGTACTTTTCCTCGAATTCGGCTTTGCCGAGGTCCTTGAACTCGCCGCCGTCCGGATGCGCCGAGAAATTCTGCACATCGATGAACAGGATGCAGGACTGTTCCGGCATCAGCGGAACGTTGCGTGTCAGTTCCATTCCTTAGTCGCCTCTCTTCATGAAATCGCCGATCGCGCCCGCAAGAAGGTCCGCGAAACGCGCCACGCCTTCAGGGTGCGAAATGTGGTCGTTTCGTACCTCGATCAGGCTGTGGGCAATGCCGTTGCGCTCGCCATGCACAGGTACGAACCAATCGGATTGATCGCTGATCGCGTAAGGCTCCTGCATGCCGATCGAAAGATCCGGCGCGACTGCTAGGAGATATTGTTTGAGCGCCGGGGAGGTCCGCTCGTCCTTCCTGTAGAGGAAGCCGATGTCCCACGGCCTCGACACGCCCCGCAGCACCGGATTGAAGCTGTGGATCGCGAAGATGGCCTTCGGCCGGCGATCCCGGATCGCCTGCGCCAGCGCGCGGTCGAACGGCTCGAAAATCTCCGTGGCACGCTGCGCCCGTTCCCGTTCCTCCAGGTTCCTGTTGGCCGGGATTTCCGTTCCATCGCTGACCGGCGGTATGGAGTCGTCGGCATCCGTCGGCCTGTTGCAATCGATGACCAGCCGGCTGTATCGCTGCGCGATGAGGCGCGCATCGAGGCGCTCGGAGAGTGTTAAGGCAAGATCGCGCGCGCCGATGTCGTAGGCGATGTGCCTATCCATCTCGCTCGCCGCGATGCCGAGATCTCCCAGGGAGGATGGGATATCGCGGCCGGCATGTTCGCAGACAAGGAGCACATCGCCGTTGCCGGCGGGATTGACGATCTCCACGGGGAGGGGATCGGCGTCGCCGAGAAGCTTCGGTGGTTGATCGGAAATATTCATGATGCTTTCTCTCTCCGGGCAAGGATGATGAAAGTTTTTCATCAATGTCAAATCTAAAATGACAATTGACTAAATTTTTTCTGCGTGGGAGGAAGGCGGGAATGGAACTCAGGGCACAGATCGAAGAGCTTGAGAGCGCATTGACGCCGGCCGAGCGCAAGCTGGCCTCGACGCTGCTGGCGGACTATCCGTTTGCCGGGCTGCAGACGATCCAGACGCTCGCCGACAAGACCGGCGTGTCGGCGCCTTCGATCACGCGCTTCGTCGCCAAGCTGGGCTGCCAGGGCTACCAGGATTTCCAGCACAAGCTGATCGGCGAGCTCAAGGAGTGGCATCGCTCGCCGGTGGAGCTGCACAGCAAAAGCTCGCACGGCGCGAATTTCCTCGAAGCCTATGTCGAACGCGCGAGCCAGATTGTGCGCGCGGTTCCCGCCGCGCTGACGCAAGTGCAGTTCGAGCGTATCTGCGGCATGGTGGCGGACGAAAGGCGGGCGATCTATCTGATCGGCGGCCGCATCAGCGATCCCATCGCGCAGCATTTCTCGCGCCATCTGCGCCAGATCCGGCGCGACGTCTTCCACATCCCGCCCGATCCGGAAGTCTGGCCGGAATATATCTTGCGGATGAAGGCACGCGACGTCTTCGTGGTGTTCGATTTTCGTCGCTATCAGCCGCGCCTCGAGCAACTCGTGCGCACCGCCAAGCAGGCGAGCGGCATCGAAGTCCTGATCTTCACCGACAAATGGATGTCGCCGGTCTCCAGCGAGGCGACCGAGGTCATCGCGCTCTCGATCGACAACGGAACGGCATGGGACACCTACATCGCCGCCATGGTCACGGTTGACGCGATGATCACCCACATTTCCGAACGGGACTGGAATTCCACAAGCAGCCGCATCCGCGCCTGGGACGCCCTGCGGCTGGACAAGGAAAGGAAGTCGACAAAATGATAAGGGAACCCCTGCTCTTCGTCGCCACATGCGATGTTTCGGGGCGTGTTCGGGGCAAGGCATTTCCTCTCGATCTCCTCGAAAAAAGGGCAGGGCGCGGCGTGGGATGGACGCCCACCAACGTGCAGATCACCTGCTTCGACGCGATTGCCGAAAGCCCGTATGGTTCGCTTGGCGACCTCTTGCTGGTGCCCGACCGGGACAGCCGCGTGACGGTGGATTTCGAGGATGGCGGCCCGGCCGAGGACTTCATGCTCGGCGACATCCTGACCCTCGACGGCACTCCCTGGGAGTGCTGCACGCGCTCCATCCTGAAATCGGCGCTGAAAAAGCTGGAGGACGTCGCGGGTGTCCGGTTGGTCGGTGCCTTCGAACACGAGTTCCACCTCAAGGCCGGCGATGGCGGCGGCGCCTATTCGATGGAGGGCTACCGCAACCGGGCGGCATTCGCCGAAACGCTGATGGCGGCGATCAAGGCGGCCGGCCTGAAGCCGGACACGGTGATGAAAGAATACGGCGTCGGTCAATACGAGGTGACGATCAGCCCGGAGCGCGGCGTGCGCGTGGCCGATGCCGGTCTTGTCCTGCGCGAGATGGTCCGCGCCACGGCCCGGCGCTTCGACGACGAGGCAAGCTTCACCCCGATCCGCCATCCCGACGGCGTCGGCAACGGGGTCCATATCCATCTCAGCTTCGAGGATTCCAGCGGCCGTCCCGCGACCTATGACGAGAATGGTCCGCACGGCATGTCCGCGATCACGCAAGCGTTCGTCGCGGGAGTGCTGAAATATCTCGACGGCATCGTCGCCTTCACGGCGCCGTCGTCGGTTTCCTATCTCAGGCTGACGCCACATCGCTGGAGCGCGGCCTTCAACAATCTCGGTGTCCGCGACCGGGAGGCGTCGGTGCGGATATGCCCGACCACAGAGCGCGATCCGGAGGGCGTGGCCAGGCAGTACAACATCGAATTCCGCGCGGCCGACGCCGCGGCATCGCCGCATCTGGCGCTCGCGGCTATCGTTCATGCCGGGGTGCAGGGCATCATGGAAAAGCTCGAGGCGCCACGGGCGACGCAGGAAGATCTTTCGCTGCTCGATCCGGCGACGCTGGCCGCCCGCGGCTTCACCCGGCTGCCGCAATCGCTCGGCGAGGCAATCGAGCGGATGATGGCCAACGAGACCGTGCGCGGCTGGTTCCCCGCCGGCTTCTGCGAAGTCTACCGCGACCACAAGCTCGGCGAGCTGAAGTTCCTCGGCGATCGCAGCATGCTCGATCAATGCAAAGCCTATGAGGCAGTCTATTAGACTATGCCGCCGAATGGAAATCGGAGAACTCGCTCGAGAAGTGAAATCGGAAACCCTGATGCGCACCGGCGTCAATAGCTTTTCATCGCTCCTGACAAGCGCACGAGCGACCCGATCGGTGGCTACGGCAACAAAACGAGCGCACCGCTGGTCCTGCGGGCTTCCAGGTCCTGGTGGGCGTCCGCGGCTTTGGCCAGGCCGTAAGCCACGGGCTGCGCGATCCTGACGGCGCGTTGGCGAAATGCCGTAAAGAAGCGGTCGACATGCGGCGCGAGCTTTTCGGGCGTGTCGGTGTAGTGAGCATAATTGGGCCGCGAAACGGTGATCGACTTCGAGGCCAGGCGGTCGATGTCCCAGGCGCCGACCGGCCCCGATGCCTGGCCGAAGCTGACGAGATGACCGCGCACAGCAAGGGCCGCGAGCGAGCCGGCGAAAGTATCGACACCGACGGCATCGTAAATGACGTTGGCGCCTGCGCCGGCGGTCAGCCGCATCACCGCCTCGCTGAAATCCTCCCGGGAGTAGACGATGACATGGTGCGCGCCGAGACGCTCGACGATGCGCGCCTTGTCATCGCTCGACACGGTTGCGATCACGATGGCGCCGAGATGGCGTGCCCATTGCACCAGCAATTGGCCGATGCCGCCTGCACCGGCGTGGATGAGCACGACCTCGCCTGGCCGAACGGCATGGATGTCATGCAACAGGAAGCTGGCCGTCACGCCCTTGAGCAGGCTGGCGGCGGCGGCTTCGTCCGATATGTCGTCGGACAGCCGCACCAACAGGTCGGCCGTCATGTTGCGGCGCTCGGCATAGGCGCCGACCGGCGGGCAGGCATAGGCCACCCGATCGCCGACCGAAAGGCCGGATATTGCCGCGCCGACAGCCTCGATGACACCTGCCGCTTCCATGCCGGGAACGCCAGGCAGCCGCAAGAGATCGAAGAAGCCGGTGCGGCAATAGACGTCGATGAAGTTGACGCCGATCGCCGTGTGGCGGATCCGCACCTCGTCGGGCGCCAGCGGCGGCAATGCGATTTCCTTCAGCTGCAGAACCTCCGGTCCGCCATAGCGCTCGACAAGGATCGCGCGCGTCGTTTCTTGTGTGTCCCAGGGCGGTGCTGGGACCGACGGCGCGGGGATCGAACGGGATGCCACGCCTGTTGGCCTCGACGGCATGATTGCCGGCGACGGCCTTGCCTCGGCCGGCATGGCGGCGTTGCGGCGCCCGAGGAGATTGCGGATCGCGGCAAAGCCGGCACGATAGATATCTTCGGCGACCAGCTTCACCAGTTCGTCACGGCGATGCGCCGGCGGGTGGAATTCGGAGCGCCATTCCCAGAAGGTGGCGTTGCCGTCGGTGACCGGCTTCAGCCGTATCGACGCGACATAGCCCATCAACGGCAGCGGTGCCTCGAGCAGGCAGTAGCTCAGCCGGCGCTCCTTGTCGGACAGCGCCAGAAGCTGCTCGCGCAGTTCGCCGCCGTCGGCCAGACGGAAATGGCGCACGGCGCCGACCGCGTCGGCCGGCTCGCCGCCATCGATCTCGCTCGACGCGATGGCCGGGTGCCAGCGGTCGTGGCCGTTGAAATCGCGCAGGATGGCCCAGACCTCCTCGATCGGGGCATCGATGATCGTGCTCTGGCGGACCTGGACCATTCGCGGCGGGTCAGCGTCCGAAGCGCTGCTTCAGCGCGGTGAGCGCGGCCTGGAACACGCCGCTGCCTATCTGCTGCGTCAGCGCCGCCTCGCGCCCGGGGGCGCAATCGAACTCGGCCTGCCATTCGGCCAACGTCAAATTGCCGTCGGTTATCGGCGTCAGCGACAAGGTGGCGACATAGTTCTCCACCTGCATCGGGCTCTCCAGGATAGCGTAACTGCAGGAGAGGTCGTAGTCCGACAGCGCCAGCAGTCGCTCGCGGATCCGTCCGCCGTCCCTGAGCGTGAAACTGCGGATGCAGCCGATCCGGTCGGCATGCGCGTTCTGCTCGATGCGGCTCTCGGCCACGAAAGGCGCCCAGTCCGGCAAGCCGTTGAAGTCGCGCACGACCTTCCAGACGTCCGCGGCCGGGGCCGGGATGACCGAGGAGACATAGACCTTGGTCATGCTTGAGAGCCGGCTGTGGGCATGGCGGTCCGAGCATCTATTGTCTCGCGCCGCGCCGGGTCGACCTCCACTCCGTCGAGCTTCGCTCGACACCTCTCCCCCGATCGACGGGGGAGAGGAAAGGCGCGAGGCGATTCCAACTGGCTCCTTTCCTCTCCCTCCGGAGGGGGGAAAGGTGGCGCTGCGAAGCAGCGACGGAGTGGGGGAACCACTTGGCAAGGAAACACCGCCCTCACCTCAATGGTCGCGGTCGTCATCGTCGTCCTTGGCGGTCTTACCCTTGCCCTTGCCTTGCCCTTCTTGTCGCTTGTCGCGGGCGAGGTTCGAAATGTCCTTGGCATCGCGCAGCACGTCGGTCATCCGTCCGAGCGAGCCGCCTTCGATGCCGATCTCCTTCATCAGATTGTCGATCATCGGCGCCTGCACCCGGTAACGCAGCGCCGAATCGATCACCTCGTCGGTGACGTTGCGGTTGCCGCCCGACCCGCCGTTGATGCCGTCGACATGCAGGATCTTGATGCCGTCGATCTTCTCCATCGGCTTGACGCTCTCGCGGATGATGCCTTCCATGTGATCCAGCAATTTGCCGCGCAGGCGCCCGGCGCGCGCCTCGCTGGAGAGAAGGTTTTCCGCTTCGTTGATCTGCCGATGGCCGGTCGCGTCGACCTCGTAGCGCTGGGCGGCGGCAAGGGCGTGGATCTTTTCCGATTCCGCGGCGGCGACGGCCGCGATCTTCCGTGCCTCCGCCAGGCTCTTCGCGGCCTTCATCTCGGCGTCGGCGGCGGCGGTGACGCGAAGGGCCTCGCGCTCGGCCTCGCGTTGGGCGGCGATCAGGTCGGTCAGCTTGCGGCGCTCGGCGATCTCGCGCTCGCGGGCGGTCAGGGCCTGTTCCTCGGCCTGGATGGCTTTGGCGCGAACGGCTTCCGACGCGGCGATCGCCGAGGAACGTTCCTGCGTCTTCTTGGCGATGTCGATAGCCTTCTGGATCTCGGCGATCTCGATCTTCTGGTCGCGGTCGACGCTGAGCTGACGAAGATCGCGCTCCTTGATAAGGCGCGCCTCCTCGATGCCGCGCTCGGTGGTGATGCGGGCTCGCTCGACCTCTTCTCCAGCCGAGATCTCGGCTTCCTCGAAGGCCTGGCGCTTGGCGATCTGCAGGGCTTCGAGATGGCGCTCCCTGGCGATCCGCACCTCGTCGACGGCACGCTCCTGCACGATGCGCGCAGTCTCGGTCGCCTGGCTCTCGACGATCTCCGCGCGACGCTTCTCCGCCTCCGCCCTGGTCACTTCGAGCGCCTTTTCCGCCAGCGCGATCTGGCGTTCGAGCTCGGCTATTTCGAGCGCCTTCTTGCGTTCGATCTCGAGCCCGCTCTGCGCGCCTTCGCGCTCGATGCGAGCCTTCTCCAACGCCAGGCCGAGAGCGATCTGCTCGCGCTCGGTCAATTCGCGCATCTTCATCTCGGCCTCGTCGAGCGCGCGGCGGCGCGCGATCTCGCGGCGCTGCGTGTCCTCCTCGCTGCGGATGCGTTCCTCGGTGATGCTGCGCTCCTGGGCGAGGCGCGATTTCTCCACCGCCTCGCGCGCGGAAAGTTGCGCCTGTTCGGCTTCCTGGTCGCGCACGGCCCGTTCCCTGGCGAGCTCGGAGCGCTGCGCCGCGCGCCTTATCTCCACTTCGCGCTCCTGTTCGAGGCGGGCATATTCGGTGTCGCGCTCGATCTCCAGCACCTTGCGCTGCGTGTCGAGATTCTGGTTGCGGATGTCGACCAAGGTGCGCTGTTCGATCTCGTTGCGCATGCGGCGCCTGGTCTCGATGGACTCCGTCAGCTGCGTCAGGCCTTCGGCATCGAAGGCGTTGGACGGGTCGAAATATTCGAGGCTGGTCTGGTCGAGATCGACGATGGCGACGCTCTCCAGCTCGAGCCCGTTGGCGGCCAGCGACTCCTCGGCCAGCCTGCGCACCTTGGCGGCATAGTCGCCGCGCAGTTCGTGCATCTCCTCCAGCGTCATCTGGGCGGCGACGGTGCGCATGGCGCCGGCGAACTTGCCCTCCAGCAATTCGCGCAGGCTCTCGGGCTGCAGCGTGCGGCGGCCAAGCGTCTGCGCCGCGGCGGTCACGAATTCGCGGCTCGCGCCGACGCGAACGAAGAACTCCGCGATCAGGTCGACGCGCATGCGGTTCCTGGTGATCAGCGCCAGCGCGTCCTCGCGGCGAACCTCGATGCGCAGCACCCCCATGTTGACCGGGGTGATCTCGTGCAGCACCGGAATAACGAAGGCGCCGCCATTGACCACCACCTTCTCGCCCAGGAAGCCGGTCCGCACGAACGCCGTCTCCTTCGTCGAGCGGCGATAGAGCCATCGCAAGATGTAGACGACGATCACCACGACGACCGCGGCAACGATCAGCCACAACAGGAAAGCGCCAAAGCTCTGCGCGTCCATCACCTATCCTCCCAGCACGATCCGGTCGGCGCGAGGCGACCGGCACCAATTTCAAACATCCACCTGCGGTGGCGCGAAGTCCATTGCTTCATGCCCGCCTCTGCAGCTTCGGGGTGATCGCGTGGAACGCGTTGATCACCGCATCGACAAAGGGGGCGTCGTTGATGTTCGCGCGCACGCGCTCGACATGGCGTTGCGGCGTCCGGCGAACGGTCTTTTCCATCGCTTCGAACAGAGCGTTGTCGGCTTCCGGATCGTGAAAGGGCTGGCCGGGCGCATCGAGCAGCGACACGCCGCCCTCGGGCAGCAGGAAGCGCACCGGTCCGTCCATGGCGTTGAGCCGCCCGCCGATCCATTCGCCGAAGGCCCGGTTCTCGTCGCGGGTCGTGCGCATCAGCGTGACGTTCGGATTGTGGATGACGAATTTGCGGCCGCGGAACTTCTCCGGCACGGTCTCGCGCGGCCCGAAATTGACCATGTCGAGCGCGCCGGCCGAGCCGACATAGGGCAGCCTTGTGCGGATCGCCGCCCCGAAACGATCCTCGGTCGCCGGGAAGACGCCGCCGACGATCATGTCGGCCACTTCGGTCGTGGTGAGATCGAGGAAAGCCGACAGCAGGCGGGAGTCGGCGAGATTCTCCATGGCGCGCCCGCCGATGCCGGTGGCGTGGAAGACCAGGCAGTCATAGTCGGCTTCGAGCCGTTTCGTCACCGCCTGCACCGCCGGCGTGGTGACGCCGAACATGGTGATGCCGAGGGCAGGGCGCGCCAGCTTGCGCCTGGCGTCCCACGCTTCTGCATTGGGCAGTTGCGCGACCATGCCGGCCATGGCGTGGGCGGCGTTGGACAGCACCTGCTCGGTGATGGAGTTCAACCCCTGAACATCGGCGACCGAATGGAACATCATGATGTCGGCGCCGCCGACATATTTGGCGACGTCGCCGGCAGCGACCGTCGAGACCATCAGCTTGGGGATGCCGACCGGCAAGACCCGCATGCCGGACGTCGCCAGCGTGGTGCCGCCGGAGCCGCCCGCCGAGATGACGCCGCCGATGCGCGGTTCCCGCTCGATCCAGCGCGCGAAAGCCTCCGTCATGGCGCTGACCGAGCCGCCGCGATCGTCGGTGAAGACGGTCGAGGATCCGCGCGGGTGCATGCCGGCCACCTGCATGGCGGGCACGTCCGCGCTCGACGGCTTTCCCGACGTCGACAGGTCGACGGTGCGCACAGGCAGTCCGAGCGACTTCAGCCTGTCGGCGACGAAGCGCAATTCCTTGCCCTTGGTGTCGAAGGTGCCGACGACCAGCACGGTTTTGCCGATGCGCTCGGCAAAGGGGATGGCGAAGACCTTCCTCGGGTCGTCCCGCGGCGCCGCCTTGTCGACGGCCGCCTGCCTCAGTTCGGCGACCGGCACGTTCCAGCGGTTGGGCAATTGGGTGACGGGCCGATAGCCGCCGTCGCCCCCCGCCGGCTCGACCGATCCGGCGGCCGCGCGGTCGACACGATAGACGGCCGCCAGCTGCTCCTTTGCCTGCGCCGCTTCCGTCGGCGTGACAGGCGCTTCCTCGGCGTGGCGTCCGACGCCGAGCAGCCGCTGCTGCAGGCCGCGGTCGACGGCGAGCGCGGCCGCGTCCATCAGCCGGTTGATCCGGCCATTGACCATGATCGCGACCTGGCTGGAGACGGCGGTGGCGACGCCGATGTTCTGCTCGATCACGAGCACCGCCATCTCGCCTTCGGCGGCAAGATCGACCAGCATCTTTTCGACCTGGTCGACGATGATCGGCGCCAGCCCCTCGGTCGGCTCGTCCATCACCAGAAGCTTCGGGTCGCCGAGGAGCGCGCGCGAGATGGCGAGCATCTGCTGCTCTCCCCCCGACAGCTGCGATCCGCCATTGTGGCGGCGCTCCGCCAGGCGCGGAAAGGTCTGGTAGACGCGCTCGACCGTCCAGTTCGCGTCGCGCCGGTTGCCGCCGGCAAGGCGCAGATGCTCGTCGACCGTCAGGCTCGGCCAGACGCGCCGCCCTTGCGGCACGTAGCCGACGCCGAGGCGGTGGATCTCGTGCGGTTCGAGCGCGGTGATCTCACGGCCGTCGAAGCGGATCGAGCCGGAGCGCGCGCGCTTCAATCCGACGATGGTATTGCACAGCGTCGATTTGCCCATTCCGTTGCGGCCGACGACGGAAAGCACGCCGCTCTCCAACGTCAACGAGATCCCCTGCAAGGCATGGCTCTCGCCGTAGAAGACCTGCAGGTCTTCTATCTTCAGCACCGCCCTGGGGCTTTTGCCGGCAGAGCGTTCAGCCATGCTTGCCTCCTAGATAGATCTGCTGAACCTCCGGATCGGCCTCGATTTCCTGCGGCGTGCCTTGCTTGAACAGGTGCCCATTGTGCATCATCGACACGTAGTCCGCCACGCGCAGCGCGACGTCGAGATCGTGCTCGATGATGATGAAACCGATATGCTTGGGCAGCGCGTTGAGGATGGCGACGAGGTCGCGCCGCTCGGTCGGCGAAAGACCCGCCGCCGGTTCGTCGAACAGGATGAAGCGTGGCGCGCCGGCGAGCGCCAGCGCGATTTCCAACTGGCGTTGCTGGCCGTGGCTGAGCGTCGCCACCAGTGCGTCGCGATGGGCTTCGAGATGAACCGCCTCGAGGATCGATCGCGCCTGCACCATGTTGACGTCGTCGGCGGCGGGCCTCAGCAGCGAAAACCGCCGGCGCGAGACGCCTCGGCAAGCGAGAAAGATGGAATCGAGAACCGACAGCCCCTTGAACAGCTGCGAGATCTGATAGGTGCGGCGCAGGCCGCGGCGGATGCGCTCGTGCGGCGGCAGGTCGGTGATGTCCTCGCCGAAGAAGCGGATGCGTCCGGCCGTCGGCAGGAAGTCGCCGGTCACGGCGTTGAAGAGGGTGGTCTTGCCGGCGCCGTTGGAACCGAGGACCGCGCGCCGCTCGCCGGCCGCGATCCTCATGTCGATGCCCGAGAGCGCCACCAGCGCTCCGAAATGCCGCGCCACGCCATCGAGCTCCAGCGCGTAGGCACTGGTGCTCTGCAGACGGTTCGCGGCCAGGTTTTCGGTCACTGACGATGCTCTTGGCGCGTGCCGTTACGGGCAGCTCGGATTGTCGCGGTTGACCGCCCCAAGCTTCATGAACTCGTCCTCAGGAATGCCGAGCGTCTGGTTGACCTGCGGCACGACCTTGACCAGCTTGTTCAGGAGATTGCCATTCGAACCTTCGGTGACCTCGGTCAGGAAGATGTCGGCGATGGCGTTGCGGTTCTTGTCGAGCGACACCTTGCCGGTCGGCGTGTCGAAGGACAGCTTCGACAACGCCTCGCGCAAGTTCTTGCCTCCATCGGAAACGTCGCCGCCGACCTGGTCCAGCGCCAGCAGCGTCGCCTTCATGTTCACATAGTAGCCATGGGCGAAGAGCGAGGGCGAGGGGAAGGCGCCCGGCTGCTTCTTGTAGGCGTCGACGAACGCCTTCCAGGCCGGCGCGTCATTGGTGTCGGCGGTCGGGCCGGCAGACGGCGTGCCCTTCAGCACATCCTTCAGCTTGCCCTTCGAGGTCAGCACCGTCTGGTCGACGGTGATCGAGCCGCCGATGAGCGGAGCCGAGCCGCCGGCCTGCTGGTACTGGGTCAGGAAGTTGACGGCGTCGGCGCCGCCGAGCGCCACATAGATCGCGTCGACATCCTCGGGGATCGCCGCGATGACGGAGGAGAAATCCTTGTTGCCGATCGGCACCCAGGACTTCGACGGCACATGACCGCCGGCCTTGCAGAACTCGGCCATGAAGCCGAACACCTGCGTGTAGGGGAAGGAGTAATCCTCGGCGACGGTGGCGACCTTCTTGTAGCCCTTGTCGTTGAAGGCATAGGTGCCGAGGCCGGCCATCCACTGCGCCCCGTCGGTGGAAAAGCGGAAGAAGTTCTCGGCCGGATTGCGCAGCGTCGTGTCCTGCGCTGCCGAGGTGCCGTTGATGAACGTCACGTCCGGCTTGGTCTTGGCATAGTCCTTGACGGCGAGGCCTTCATCGCCCGAAAGCGGGCCGACCAGCACCTTCACGCCGTCCTGCTCGACAAGCTTGCGCGCGGCGCGCACGGCGCTGTCGGGCGAGGCGTCGGACGAGCCCTTGACGATCTCGATCTTCTTTCCGGCGACGGTGCCGTTGGTCTCGGCGACCGCCGTCATGGCACCGCGTTCGCCGTCCTCGCCGAGCACCGTGAACGGCCCCTCGAAAGTGGCGAGCAGGCCGATCTTGATCGTGTCGTCGGCGGCGAGCGCCATCGAAGGCGCGGTCAGCCCGGTGAACAGCGCCAGGGCCAGCAGTGTACGTCTGTGCATTTTCGGTTCCTCCCGTTTGATTGGTCAGCAGTGCTTCATCCGCGCCGGCCGCTAGGGGCCGGCGCGCAAGGATCCCTGGGCAAGATGTGGCTTGATCCTCCCCCACAACCCAAGAATTCCATCCGGCGAGACGAAGACGATCGCCAGGAACACCAGGCCGATCAGCGTGTTGAAACGCTCAGCACCGACGATGTCGATGGCGAAGGTCTGCATCAGTATGACGACGATCGCGCCGACGAACGGCCCGATCGGGTGGCGCAGGCCGCCGATGACGGCGATGATCAGGATGTCGATCGCCACGTCGACGCCGATAGTGCCGGGCGAGACACGCCCGTTGAACCACACCAGAAGCACGCCCGCCAGCCCGGCGAGGATGCCTGCCAGGAGCCAGGCGAAGACCTTGTGCGCGGTGACATGATAGCCCAGCGCCCGCATCCTTCGCGGATTGTCGCGGATCGCCTGCAGGGTCATGCCGAAGGTGGAGCGGGAGCCGTAGAGCACCGCCGCGTAGGACAGCGCCGCAAGACCGAGACAGAGGTAATAGAAGGGTTTCGGGTCACGCCAGTCGATGCCCCAGAAGACCGGCGCGTGGATGCCGGCGTAGCCGGAATGGCCGTTGAAGATCGCGTAGTTCTGCTGGGCGAAGTAGAAGGTTGCCGTCGCGATCGCCAGCGTGATCATGAGCGTGTAGATGCCTTCCGTGCGCACCGAGATCCAGCCGATCAGCGCCGACGACACCGCCGCCGCGGCAACCGCGAAGGGGACGACGATCCACCAGGGCCAGCCGAAGCCCAGCACGTTGGAATTGTTGCTGCCGAGGATGGCGACGGCGTAGGCGGCGATCCCGGCGACCGTGATCTGCGCCAGGCTGAGCATTCCGCCATAGCCGGCCAGCAGCATCAGCGACAGCGCCAGCACGCCGAAGATCATCGAGTAGCCGGCGATCTGCGTCAGGAAGAAATCCGATGCCACCAGCGGATAGAGAACGAGCGCGACGGCAAGGATGACGTGACCCGCGCCGATCTTGTCCAGCCAGTTCTGTTGCGGCACCGCGCCGTCTGCGACCGTGGTCAGGCTCATCTCGCCTTCCCCATGATGCCTTGCGGCCGCACCGCCAGCGTCACCACCATGATGACGAAGGTGAGCACCACGCCATAGGTCGGGAAATAGACCAGGCCGATCTGCTCGGCCAGCCCGATGAGCAGCGCTCCGATCGCCGCGCCGGTGATGGAGCCCATGCCGCCGACGATCACCACGACCAGCGAGGCAAGCAAATAGCGCACGTCCTCGCCGGGTGCGACCGAGAGGGCCGATCCGCCGACCACGCCGGCGAAACCGGCAAGCCCGGCGCCGACCGCAAAGACGATGGCGAACACCGCATGCACGTTGACGCCCGAGGCCGACAGCATGGCGCGGTCGTCGACGCCGGCGCGGATCATCATGCCAACGCGGGTCCTGTTGAGCATCAGCCAGAGCCCGACTCCGATGACGATCGCCGCCGCCAGCACAACCACGCGGTAGAGCGGATAGGTGAGGAAGACCGAGGCGCCGTTCGAGCGCATTGCTGTGATGATTGGCAGGGTCAAGGCGCCGTCGAGCCATTCCGGCGTGGCGATCTGGTAGGTGCCGCCGGCCCACACCGCCAGCATCAGGTCTGCGGCGACGATCGAGATGCCGATGGTGACGAGGGTCTGTCGGAGGTCGTCGCCCTCCAGGCGGCGGAAGACGAAAACCTGCATGACGACGCCGATGATGGCCAGCACGGCAAAGCCGGCGGCGACGCCGAGCAGCCAGTAGCCGGTGCGGCTGGTGACCTCGTAGCCGATATAGGCGCCGAGCAGGTAAAGCGAGCCGTGCGCGAGGTTGATGTTGCGCATCAGGCCGAAGATCAGGGTGAACCCGCTGGCGACCAGGAAATAGAGGCCGGCGAGCGTCAGGCCATTGAGGATGGCGCTGACGAAGGCCTTCTTGGAAATAAGGATCGCATTCAACCAGGCGGGCCAGACGGCGAAGACCAGCCAGGCGACGATCGCCGCTGCCAGCAGGCCGACCAGGCCCCAGGCCTGGTTGCGTGTCATGCCGCCGCCCGACAGCGGCGAGGACGATGGCTGGTCGAGTATGCTCATGCGGTCAGCCGCCGGCGCTGCTCGTTCATGCGCGGCGCCTTGTGGAACTTGCCGTCCTTCATGATGGCGAGGATGCGGTTCTTGTCCTGCAGGATGCGCACGTCCGAGATCGGGTCGCCGTCGATCAAAAGGATGTCGGCGAGATAGCCTTCCTTGATCAGGCCGAGCTCGTCGCCCATGCCCATGATCTGGCCGCCATATTTGGTGCCGGCCTGGATCGCCTCCATCGGCGAGAAGCCGAGCATCTCGACGAAGGTCTGGATGTCCTTGGCGTTGGTGCCTTGCGGCGTCCAGGCAAAGCCGTAGTCGCCGCCGATGCACACGCGAATGCCGCGCCGGTGCATCTTCTTCATCGTGTCGATGCACATTTCAAGCTCGCGCTCATATTCGAGCGACAGCGGCGAACCGGGCTTGATGCCCCATTGCTCGGCGTACCGCGCGGTGTTGATCAGCCATGCGATGCCCGGCGCCACGAAATGCTTGTCCTTGACCGCCTCGAGCATGTCGAGCGCTTCCTCGTCGGCGAAGGAGGCATGGTAGATGTTCTGGATGCCGTGGCGCACGCACTGCTTGACCGAGCCGGAAGAGCGTGCGTGCGCCGACAGGACCTTGTTGCGGCAGCGCGCCTCGGAGGCGGCCATGGCGACCTCCTCTTCCGACATCGGCGTCTCCTCGGCGCCCATGCCGGTGATGCTCTCGCCGGATAGGTTGAGCTTGATCGAATCGACGCCGTATTTGATCAGCTGGCGCACCGTGCGGCGGATTTCCTCCGGACCGGAGACGACGATGCCGAGATTGAGGCCCTCGTGCGGAATATGCGAGGGCGCGGAATCGCCAAGGCCGCCGACCGTTGTGATCTCCGGTCCCGCCGCGAGGTAACGCGGTCCGGGAAACCGACCCTGGTTGATGAACTTCTTGGCGACGACGTCGAGCCGCGGCTTGGCGGCGGCCGCGCCCCGGCCGGCGGTGAAGCCGGCATCGAGCACCAGCTTGGCCATCTCCATGGTGACCAGCATGTGCTCCTCGATCTCCATCATCTGGATGGGATCGATGCCGGGCGCGTTGTTCCAGGACAGATGCAGATGCGCGTCGATCATGCCGGGCATCAGCGTCGCGCCCATGCCGTCGATTACTGTGACGCCCCCTGGCGCGCCGCCATTGTAGGAAGACGACGCGGAGGAGCCGAAGCGGGACGAGCCCTTGGTGATCTGCTTGATGCGGTTGCCCTGCACCAGCACCTCGCCGGTGTAGGGATATTCACCTGATGCGTCGAGCACGCGCACATTGGTGAAGAGCGTGCTTCCCGACCCGTTTCCGGCCCAGCTTTCGTCTGCCATAACAAGCCTCCCAACTTGCCGAGCGCGTAAGTCTACGCCCGATCCGAAATCCTCACCTATCAACCCGTCTCAAAAAATCGGCGAGCTTCAAGCTGCTCTCGCGCGGGCTTTCCACCGTGGCCCAGTGTCCGCACCGATCCAATGACGAGAATACGGCTCCCTTGATCTTGTCGGCAAGCGCCTGGGCGACGCCCGGCGGATTGACCGTGTCGGCATCGCCGGTGACGAGCAGGGTCGGCGCCGAGATCCGGCGCGCATCGACAGCTGTCGCCTTGGCCAGGGCCTCACAGGTGCGGGCATAGGATTCGGGGTCCTGGCGGGTGATCGATTCCCGCACGAAGGCCGCTGCCGCGGGCGATGTCTCCCTGGTGTGGGCCGAGATCGCGTTGGCGACGATCTGATCGGCGATGTCGGCGATGCCGCCCGAGCGCGCCAGACGGGCTCGGTTGGCCAAGCCTTGCCGTGTCGCTTCGGCCGGTTCGGCCAAGGCGCCGAACAGCACGAGCGAAGCTACCAAGGAGGGCTGTGTCGCCGCGATCTGCTGGCAGATGATGGTGCCCATCGAATGGCCGACGAAGTGCGCCGAGGTAACGCCCATGCCGGCCATGGCGCGGATCACGGCTTCGCTCATCCCTTCGGTGGTAAGCGGTTCGATCGGGCGAGGCGAACGGCCCGAGCCCGGCAGGTCGAGCCGGACGACGCGGTAGCCCGACAGCGCCCCCATCTGCGGCTGGAACATGTTCGAGGTGCCGCCGAGGCCGTGGATCATCACCACGGCCGCGCCTTCGCCTATAACTTCCCCGACGACCTGGCCGACAGTCACGGTCGTCATTGCGGCCTCTCCACGAAGCGGTTCTCCAGCGTGCCGATGCCGTCGATCTCGATGCGCACGACATCGCCGGGCTTGAGATATCTGGGCGGATCGAAGCCGATGCCGACGCCGACGGGTGTACCGGTGGCGATGATGTCGCCGGGCTTGAGCGTGATACCTTGCGACAGCGTGGCGATGATGGTCGGGATATCGAAGATGAGCAGCGATATCCTGGAGTCCTGGCGCAGGTCCTCGTTGACGAAACAGCGGATGCCGGCGCTGGCGAGATCGAATTCGTCCCTGGTGACGGCCCATGGACCCATCGGACAGAACGTGTCCTGCGATTTGCCGATCAGCCACTGGCTGTATTTGCCTTGCAGGTCGCGCGCCGTGACGTCGTTGACGATCGTATAGCCCCAGACGTGGTCGAGGGCTTCCTCTTTCGAGATGCCGCGCCCGCCCTTGCCGATGATGACGGCGAGCTCCGCCTCATAGTCGATCGCCGTCGACACGGAGGAGTCGATCAACACGCTGGCGTGGTTGGGGACGACCGATTCCGGCACTTTGGAGAAGATGATCGGGTGTTTCGGCACCGCGCCGGCGCCGGCGCTGGAATCGAAGCCTGAGCGGGCGAATTCGTGCGCATGCTCGTGATAGTTCTTGCCGACGCAGAAGATGTTGCGGCGCGGTTGTGGAATCGGAGCCTCGATCTCTACGCCCGCCAGCGGGACCGGCGAGAGGGTGCGCGGCAGACCGGCTCCGTTGCGTTCGATCAGCGCCAGCAATCCGGTCTCGGCGCGCTCGACGGGGAAATCGAAGGGGGCGACGGTCTGGGCGGCAAGATCGACCAGGCCGACCCGCCTTTCGCCGGCGAGCGAGAATGTCGCGACCCGCATGAAGTTCCTCCCGTGAACCAATTTTGCGCCAATTTTCCGCTCTTTTGAAACACGCTAGCGCCAGTTGGCTTAGGCCGCAAGCCGGATTCGGTTTGGCTGCGTGAAATAATTCCAATGCTCGCGGCCGTGCAAATGCGGGCCTGTTTGAAGGCCTGCATGATGGACGGCCGCGCGAAAAGCTGCTAATGAATGGTGCATTATTGGATCAGATAAACGCTGCCAAACATGCCGAAGCTGGTTGCCAACGACATCGCCATCGCCTTGAAGAAACGAATTTCGCTGGGCGAATGGATGGAAAACGGCCGTATGCCGCCCGAGCGTGACCTAGCGAGCGAGTTCGGTGTGGCGCGCAACACGGTACGCCGCGCCGTCGGCCTGCTCGAGGATGACGGCACGGTCGTACGGCATGTGGGTCGCGGAACTTTTTTGACGGCAGCCAATCCCGATTCCATGGCCGCGACCGTCGCGCGGATGGAAGGGACCAGCCCGGCCGACATGATGGAGATCAGGCAGTTGCTGGAGCCGGCGGCGGCATCCTTCGCCGCGACCAATGCAAGCGCGGGCGAATTGAACGCCGTGCGCGAGGCGCACAAGATCGCCTGCGCATCTCAGGACATGCCGACGTTCGAGCACTGGGACGCGGAATTTCATCACCGTATATTTGCATGCTCGCGCAACGACTTCCTCAAGGAGATCCACAATCTCATGCGCGTCCTGCGCAATCAGCGGCCGTGGTTCGAGATGAAGAAGCGTTCCTTCTCGGAGGAACGTCGCGCCACCTATTGCAGCGAGCACCAGCTCGTCCTGGATGCCTTGCTGGCGCGCGACTCCGAAGGCGCCAGCAACGCGATGCTGACGCATCTGAGGACCGTCGAGCGCAATCTTCTGGGGAGGTAGTCGCCTCGATGAAGGGCCCCGAGTCGACATCGCATGAGGATGCCACTATATAGCCCCTGCTCCAGCTGAGGCCGGGGCAGCGTTGACCGGAAAGCTGTGACATAGCCTGTGCTACCCATCGTGATACAAATGCGCTGTCGAACATAGAAAAAGACAGCAAAAACAACAACGGCGGCCTTCTGTCGGTCCCGGCCAGCAATCCCATCATTCTCAACGATCTGAACGTGCACCTTCAACCCTTCCATTCCTTCCGTTTCGCGAACCACGGGCAAGATGTCTTGCCGTTGGAGGCCGACTCGGCTCGAATGGAGGGGGCGGACGTTCATGGCTACCAACCGGCTTAGCCGCTAGGGAAGAAGCAGTATGAGTGAACATGCGATCGAGTTCTTGCGCGGATGGATTGGCGAGAAAGTCCAATGCCAGCATTCGCCGATCAAGATCGAGCAGGCCGAGACCCTTGCCAAGGAGTGCTGCGCCAAGGCTGCCGAGGCGGGCATTCTCCTGGAGGACATCCAGGAAGAGGTCGGCGACATCCAGGAACTGATCGCGTCGCGCCTCGAGGAGGCCGCCGAAGAGGGCACCAGCGAAGCGAAGCCCGACAAGCCGGCGGAATAAACAGCCGCCTGCCACAGGCCGGCTCTTAGAGCAATTCCAGGAAAAGCGTGTAACGGTTTTCTGTCCGGAATTGCGTAAAAACAAAAAGATAGAGCGTTTCCGTGAAACGCTCTATCCGAATTTTTCCTTCAGCCATGCCTTCGGCAGCGCAGGCACGAAATTGCCGTCGCGCCCCGTCATATCCTCGTTCGCCACCAATGCGTTGAGGATCGCTTCCTCGACACCTTGCACGACCGCGTCGAAGAACGGGTCGATGTCGACGTCCGGGACGAACTCAGCGCGGGCGATGCGGCCGGAAGCCGCCTGGGCGGCCTCCGGATTGGCGGTCGAGAAGGCGAGAAAAATATCGCCCGAACTGTGGTAGCCATAGCCGCCGGTCATGGCGATGCCCAGCGGCACCCGTCGGGCGAGCCGCTTCATCTGATGCGGCAGGAACGGCGCGTCGGTGGCGACGACAGCGATGATCGAACCCTTTTCGGCGCGCGCCGTCGCCTCGCGGACCGCCGGGTCGACAAGCTCCGGCCCGATGCGCCGGCCACGAATGGTGAAATTGCGCCGTTGGCCGAAATTCGACTGCACGAAGACACCCAGCGTATAGCGCCTGTCCTGCCATTCGACGATGCGCGAAGCGGTGCCGGATCCGGCCTTGAAGCCGAAGGTGATCATACCGGTGCCGCCGCCGACGCTGCCTTCCTCGATGGCCCCGCCGCTAGCGCCGTCGAGCGCGGCGGCGACATGCTCGAAGCCGACGTGATGGCCGTTGATGTCGTTGAGGAAGCCGTCATAGGTCTCTGCCGCCACCGGCAGGCCCCAGCCTGTATCGAGCGCGGCTGGCAGCACCTTGTGCATCCAGCGCAAGGTGGCGTCGCGGGTGACGCCGCAGGAATGCGTGTTGGTGATGGTGACCGGGAAATTGAAGGCGCCGGTTTCCTCGATGATGTGGGTCCCGGTCAGCTCGCCATTGCCGTTCTGGCTGAACACGCCGGCGAAGACCGGCGTCGCGAGATCGGCGACCGGCCGTGGCAGGATCGCGGTGACGCCGGTGCGCACCGGGCCGATGCCGACCTGCAGCGGACCGTCGCCTGAAATCAGCGTCGTGTAGCCCACCGACACCCCCGGTACGTCGGTGATGGCGTTGAAACGGCCGGGCGTGCCGTCGAGCGCGATACTGAAGGAGCGCAGGCGCGGCTTGCCCGATGGCGTGCGAAGATGCGGGTCGTGGTTGCTCATGGAAACCTCAGAACAACGAGCCCTGATTGCCCGGCTCCTTGGCTTTCGCGGGCGATTTGGCGGCCAGCTTCGGCCGTGCGCCGCCGCTGGTGGCGATGGCGTCGGCATTGCCGTCGGCGAATTCCAGCTGCAGCGCCACGCCGGGCGCCAGCTCCGCGACCCGCTTGATCACGGCGCCGTCAGCGTCCTTGACCAACGCGAAGCCACGCGCCAGCACGGCTTTGTGCGACAATGTCGAAAGCAGCCGGTCCGCCTGGGTGAGAGCCGCGCGCAGCCGGTCGAGCCGCCGCGCCGTCGCCTGGTCCTGCCTGCGCGACAGTCCGGCCAATGCGTCGGCCTGCAGCTTCTGCCGTCGGACGATCGGCGCCGGCGACAGCCGCGTAGAATTGCGCTGAAAGCGTGCGCGGCGCTCACGCACGATGGCGAAGAACGCGGCTCGCGCCCGGGCAATGTCGCGGCCGGTCAGCGTGCGCGCTTCGTTGAGGCGCCGCGACAGGGTCGCCGGCGTCAGCCTTTGCCGCTCCAGCGTTGCTCGCTTGCGCTCGATATTCACTGTCAACCCCCGGCCAAGTCGGCTGGTCGCATCGTCGAAACGGCGGCGTGGCAGCGCCAGCAACTGGTCGGGCGAGGGGAGTGCCCGCGCCGCCGCGCGCACCGCCTGGCGCTTGCGCTCCAGATGCCGCGAGGCGCAGGCGTTGAGCCGCGCGCCGAGGCTGGCGAGCGTCGCCACCAGATCCGCCCTGACCGGTACGGCGATCTCGGCCGCACCCGTCGGCGTCGGCGCGCGCATGTCGGCGACGAAGTCGATCAGCGTCCAGTCGGTCTCGTGCCCGACAGCGGAGATCACCGGGATGCCGGACGCCGCAACGGCCCGCGCCAGCCCTTCGTCGTTGAAACCCCAGAGGTCTTCGAGGCTGCCGCCGCCGCGCGCCACGATCAACAGATCGGGCTGACGGATGGGTCCCTCCCATGTCAACGCGTTGAAGCCGTTGACCGCAGCCGTGACCTCCCGGGCCGTCGTCTCGCCCTGGACCCTCACCGGCCAGACCAGCACATGGAGTGGAAACCGGTCCTTGATGCGATGGATGATGTCGCGGATCACCGAGCCGGTCGGCGAGGTGACGACGCCGATGACGCGCGGCATGAACGGCAGCCGGCGCTTGCGGCCGGCATCGAACAGGCCTTCGGCCTGCAGCCGTCGTTTCCGCTCTTCGAGCAGCGCCATCAGCGCGCCGGCGCCCGCCGGCTCCAGATTGTCGATGACGATCTGGTAGTTGGATTTGCCGGGATAGGTTGTCAGCTTGCCGCTGGCGATCACCTCCATGCCTTCCTCGGGGCGGAACTTCAGCCGCGCCATGGTGGTCTTCCAGACCACGGCATCGATCCGCGCTCGGTCGTCCTTCAACGCGAAATAGGCGTGGCCGGACGAATGCGGGCCGCGATAGCCGGAAATCTCGCCACGCACCCGCACATTGCCGAAGGCGTCCTCGACAGTGCGCTTCAGCGCGCCCGAAATCTCGCTCACCGTGTATTCGGTGGCATTGCTGCGTGATTCGGTTGCTGCTTCACTCATCTGGCGATTGGGGAACGCTTATCGGCGCGCGTCAAGCCGGGAGAAACCTCGCTAATATTATAACGCGATTTTAAGCCCGATTTGCTTTGACTGGCGCGCCAGGAGAGCCGGCCGGGGACGTGATGAGCGCACGCCACAACAGCAGTCCGTTGACGCGTCAGGTCACGCTGATCGTGCTGACGTTCGCCGCCTTCGCTTTGGCCATTGTCGTCGGCTTCGGCTTCTACGCAGCCGGCCAGGCCGATAATGCCTCGCTCGAACGGCAGAAGATGTTCATCGCCAACGGTCTGCAGGACCAGATCGCGGCCGTGCGGCGGGAGCAGGAAAGCGTTTCGGTCTGGGATGACGCGATCATCAATGTGAGGGCAGGGAACCAGACCTGGATCGAAGAGAATCTCAGTGTCTGGATGTACACCTATTACGGTCACAACCGGGTCTATATTCTCGACGCCGCCAATCATTCGATCCACGCCATGCGCGAGGGCAAGGTGGTCGACGCTTCCGCCTATGGCGAGGACCAGCCCACGCTTCTTCCCGTCATCGAAAAACTGCGCCGCATGCTGGCTGGGCCGCCGCAGACCGATGCGTACGGCCAGCCTGCGAAGATGGTGGCCGGGGATTTGGTGTCGCTCGACGGCAAGCCGGCGATCTTGAGTGTGATGCCGCTGGTGCCGAGCTCGGACAGGGTCACCCAGGCGCCGGGTACGGAATACCTGCATGTGTCCGTCGAATTCATCAACGACGCGGTGATCGGCAAGCTCGCCGGCAAATACCTGCTCGAGGGCGCGCGCCTGGTGCCGCTGTCCGAGCAGGTTGGCCCGGCCGCCGTGCCGCTGGTCGATTCGCGCGGCGTCATCCTCGGCTATATCGGCTGGGACCAACTGCGGCCCGGCCTTGCCTTGGTGCGCAAGATCGCTCCTGCCCTGGCGGTCGCGCTGCTGTTGGCGGGCGGTGTGCTGGTGTTCCTTTTGCGCAGGTTGCGCCGCGCCTCGGCTGCGTTGCAGACAAGTCAGGACCAGGCGCAGTATCTTGCCTTCCACGACACGCTCACCGGCCTGCCCAACCGGGCGCTATTCGAGGACCGCTTGCGGCGCACGCTGCTGTTCGCCAGCCAGGACAGGACGCGCGTGGCGCTGCTTTATCTCGACCTCGATCGCTTCAAGCATATCAACGACACGCTCGGCCATCCGGCCGGCGACGAGCTCGTGCGTCAGACGGCGGCGCGGCTCAAGCACACGATCCGCGAAGTCGATACCGTCGCGCGACTCGGCGGCGACGAATTCGCCGTCATCCTGCTTGACGTTCCCGACGCCGGAAGTGCGGAGGACATCGCCGAAAGGCTGCTCTTGAAGCTGCGCGAGCCGTTCCGGCTGATCGACGACCAGGTCTTCGTCAGCGCCAGCGTCGGCATCGCGCTGTCGTCCGGATCGGACACCGACGCGGACGACCTGTTGCGCAAGGCCGACATCGCGCTTTACGAGGCCAAGAAGAACGGTCGTGGCCGCTACGAGCTGTTTGCCGGCGACATGGACGATCTCCTGTTGCGCAAGCGCAAGGTCGAATCCGAACTCCGCAAGGCGCTCGACGGCGAAGGTGGCATCAGGCTCGCTTATCAGCCGGTTTTCGGGGCAGACGGCCACGGCATACTGGGTGCCGAAGCGCTAATCCGCTGGGGGCATGAAGTGCATGGTACCTTGCCGGCGGCGCAATTCATCGCGATTGCCGAAGAGCGCGGCCTCATCGGCGAGCTCGGCAAATGGGCGCTGAGCGAAGCCTGCCGCTTTGCCGTCACGACCGAATTGCCGTGGATCGCGGTCAACATCTCGCCGATGCAACTGCGTGACGCCGGCTTTGCCGAAGAGGTCGCCGGGATTCTGAGACAAACCGGGCTCGACCCGTCCCGCCTGCAGCTTGAGACCACCGAAAGCGTTCTGCTCGAGCACAATGACACGATCGGCAGGATGATTGCCGCGCTGCGCCAGTCCGGCGTGCGCATCGTGCTCGACGATTTCGGCACCGGCTATTCCTCGCTCAGCTATCTGCGCCGTCAGGCGATCGACAAGTTGAAGATCGACCGCTCTTTTGTGCGTCTGCTCGACGAGGACCAAAGCGCCCGCGCAATCGTCAAGACGCTGATCGAGCTGGCGCTGGCACTCAAGGTGGAGGTGACCGCTGAAGGCGTCGAGACTGACGCGCAAAAGACCTTGCTGGTCGGCATGGGCTGCCACCAGTTGCAGGGCTATCTGCTGTCGCCGCCGCTGGAGCCCGGCCAATTGCTTGCGCTGCCGGGTGTTTCGTCCGCCGACCGGGAACTTTCGGCAGCTCGCGCCTGACTTTACCAGCCAGGCATGATCTGGTTCGCCTTGACCCGCTTCATCTTGGCGAAGGCGAGCGCGGCGAAGTCGAAGCTTCCCGCCTCCTCGCTGACCGGCACGGAAATGTTGTCGAGGCTCTCGGCGATGTGGCGGGCCAAGGCGTCGACGATCTCCGGCTGAGACGTCTGGCCGCGCATGATGCCGATGCGGCAGTCCGGCAACTGGCCGAAGCCGTCGGCCTCGCCGAGCACGCGCATGCCTGGCCGGAGCGCGCATTCCGGCAGCACCGAGACCGCCAGGCCGGAAAGCACGGCCGCGGTGATCACCGTGGCCGAGAAGCTGGAGAACAGCACGCGGTACTCGCGGCTCTGCCTGTCGAGCACGTCGACCGCGGCGCGCCGCCAGATGCAGTTCGGCCGCCCGAACGCCATCGGCAGGGTTTCCTGCTCATGCGTGGCGTGGTTAGCCGAGGTGACCCACAACAGCGGCTCGCGCCGCACCACCTCCGACTGGCCGCGCGTGTCGTTGTGCGTCACCAGCGCCAGGTCGAGATTGCCGCGCTTGATGTGCTCGACCAGCCCTGGCGTCGGCTCGCAGACGACCGTCAGCTCGACGCGCGGGTTGGAGCGCGAGAAGCGCGCCATGATCTCGGGCAGGAAGCGGTCGGCGTAGTCGTCGGGTGTGCCGATGCGGATCGTGCCTTCCAGCCGCTGGTCGTCGAAGGCGGCTAGAGTCTCGCGGTTGAGGTGGATCAGCCGCCGCGCATAGGAAAGCAGCCGGTCGCCTTCCTCGGTCAGCTTGTTGGTGCGGCCGTCCTTTTCGAACAGCGGCTTGCCGATCCGCTCCTCCAGCCGCCGCATCTGCATAGACACCGCCGACTGCGTGCGGTGGACCTCCTCGGCCGCGCGGGTGAAGCTTCCCGTGTCGGCGATCGAGATGAAGGTCTGCAACTGATCGAGGTCGAGCGGCGCTTTCATCGGTCCAACCTATCATTGATGTTGATGCTACAGATTAAAAACATTCGTTGGATTAATCAATCGCGAGATGGCAAATTGGCATCGTCCACATGAAAGCAGTGCATGTCGCCCAAAAGTGGCCCCCGGGTTTGGCGGCAACGACATGCATCACGTCAATGAATGGAAACCGGAACGGCGCTTCTCCCAAGGCGCCGCTTGCCTGGTTTCGTCCGCTCGACTCCTGGAAGGAGAGACTGACATGACCACGATTGAATTCGCTTCCGAGACCCCGCGCATCACCACGCGTCCGGCCGTTGCGACGCGTGCGCTCAATGCTCTCGCCAACGCCTATGTCGCCTGGAAAAATCGCCGCGCATTCTATCGCCTGGGTGAGATGTCGGACGCCGAGCTTGCCGATATCGGCCTGACCCGCGCCGACCTCCACGTCGCCGTCGCCGTGCCCTTCGGCCGCGACCCGACGGTGAAGCTGCGCGCCATCGCCAGCGAGCGCGCCGACACGATCGAAGATCTCGCTCGTCAGGTAGCCTGAACGGCCGCGTTGCCTGGAGTCCCGGCCGCGTTGAACCTTTTCACGGCTCGGCGCGACCAAGTCTCATGCAGGCTCCCACACTCCCTGCCGGTTCCCCGCCGGCCAGCCTGCACATTGCCCGGTTCCTCCTCCAGGACCGGGCATTTTTCTTTAGTTCGTCATTCTAGGGCGGAGCAAGGAGCGAAGCGACGCGCGTAGACCCTAGAGCGGTTCCTGCTTTGACGGAATCGAGGGGGATTCCGTATCCACGGTTTTTGTGATTCAAAATGCTGGCTGGA